>JANXZA010000133.1 GCA_025355745.1 Rhizobacter sp.
GAAGGCCGCGTCGGCACAGGCCAGCGCGGCCGCGACATCGGCGCCCGCCAGCGCGCACTGGCCGAGGTTGAAGTGCGCCGTGCCCTCGGTCAGCCGCCAGCCGGCCTGCCGGCCCAGCGCCAGCGCCTGCCCATGGAGAACCTCGGCTTGCGCAAAATCACCCAGGCTGGTGGCGATCACGCCCAGGCTTTGCTGCAACAGCGACTGCATGCGCAGGTCGCCGCTGGCGCGCGCCAGCGGCAGCCCCTGCTGCAAGGCAACGCGCGCGGCGTCGAACTCGAACCGGTTCTGGTGGATGAACGACAGCATCGCGCGGCCCTGGATCTCGTGCACAAGGCGCGGCGGCGGGTCGATCGAGCGGGCCGCCAGGCCGCCCCCAACGCAGGCTCTCACGGTCATGGCCGAGCGCCACATCGGACTCGCCGCGAACGAAGTTCACCCAGGCCAGCTCGCCGTGCGCGACCGAGGCCACATGTGCCAGGCTGACCTGGTCGCCGAGCCTGTCGGCCAGCAGCGCGCGGTTGCACAGGCTCTCGGCGCGCAGCGCGTCGTCGCCCGACGCTTCCGCCAGCACGGCCTGCTCGGCCAGCGCCGTGCCACATCGCTCAGCTCCGTCATCACCAGCGGCAGCGGCAGCGGCAGTTGCAGCCCGAGCGGGTCGCGCGTGGCGAGCAGGTGATCGATGAAGTCTAGCGAGCCGTCGTCGGCCCATTGCAGGTCTTCGAGCAACATCACCACGGTCGAGCCGTGGCTGGCGGCCAGGCCGCGCAGGTAGGCGCTGAGCGCCGCGAAGGCGCGGTCCCGCAGCTGCCCGCGGCGCCACGCCTTGCAGGTCGGCGTGGTCGGCGAAGTCGAGCCCGATCAGCTGGCCGATGAGGCGCGCCTGCATCGACCCGTCCTCGGCAAGCCGCGGCGCCAGGCCGTCGACCAGTTTGGCCTTGGCGGTCTCGGCGCTGTCGCTGTCGGCGATCTGCAAACGCCAGGCGAGCAGGTCGTACAGCAGCCCATACGGTTGCAGCTGGCGGGCCGGGTCGGCCCGGCCGAGCAGCAGCCAGAAGGCACGCGCATCGAGCCCGAGCGCGGCCTGGAACTCGTGCGTCAGCCGGCTCTTGCCCGGGCCCGCATCGGCCACCACCGTGATGGCGCGCACCTGGCGCGTGTGGGCTGCGGCGTCGAGTGTGGCGCGAAGTTGCGCGAGTTCGAGGTCGCGCCCGACCATCGGCGCGGCGTGGCCCTTCACGTGCAACGGCGGCTGCGGCTGCACGTCGAACCCGCCGCGCACATGCAGGTAAGTGTCGTGGCTGATGCGCAGGCCGCCGGCCGGTGCACTCTGCTCCATGCGCGCGGCGATGTTGACGGTGCTGCCGCGGATCGTGCCGCCTTCGTCGACCCCGCCGCCGAGCAGCACGCTGCCGGTGTGGATGCCCACGCGCACATCGAAGCCGGCATGGCCGAACTGGCGCCGCACCGCCTCGCCCTGGGCCCGGCCTTCGGCCAGCAGCGCCAGGCCGGCGTGCACGGCGCGCTGCGGGTCGTCTTCGTGCGAGCCCTCGGCGCCGAAGGCCGCGAGCAGGCCGTCCATGATCTGGTGGATGTCTTGGGGGTCGAGGTGCTGGCTGAGTGCGGTGGAGCCGACCACGTCGAGGAACAGCACGGTGACCTGCTTGAGCAGTTGCTCCGGGGCCGGGGCTGCGCCTGAAACTGCCGCCGCTGCCACTGCGACGGGATCGGCGACCGATGCTGTCGCCAGCAAGGCATCGCGCCGCGCCCGCAACGGCGCCAGCGCGGTCTCGGTCGCCGCATCGCCGAGCAGCGCGCGCTGCGCATCCAGCGCCCGAATGGCGGATTCGAGTTGCTGAAGTTCGAGCGTCATGGGCGGCCGAAGTGTGACCGATGATCGGGTAGGCTCGGCTTCGTTTTTGCTCACTCGCCAACCGCCGTGAAACCCACCGCCCGCCCGCTCAAACCGATCCCGCCCGAGCCCGCCGCCCGGACCACGGCAAAGGCCGAAACGCCGCCCGTCGGCGACATCACCACGCTCGACCGCACGATGCGCGCCGACGACGCCAAGGTGCACGACACGCTGTGCGTGCTGCAGGCGCCGTCGGGCGTGACCCGGCTTGCCGACATGATGACGGCGGCCGGCCTGCGCACCGAGCGCGGCAGCGGCTTCAACCCGGTGGAAGTGCGCGGCGTCGTCGACCGGCTGCTCGCGTCCGGCCACGCCACGCGCGACCCGCAGGGCCGGGTGCGCGCCGCCTCGCCGCACACCGCAGCGCGCTTCCGGGCGCTGATGCTGGATGCGCCGAGCGCCACGGCCTGGTTCGACGCCTGGCGCAAGCTCGTCAACTTCGACCACGCGTATTCGCTCGGCTTTCAGGAAGAAGATCAGCTCGCCGCCGCGCTGCGCCTGGTGATCTTCGGCGGCCGCGCTCTGAAACCGCTGAAGCGCATCGGCGAGCTGGCCTACAGCTTTACCCACCTGTGGGCCGGTGCGCTGCGCCTGGCCGTGCTCAAGCCCTTCGATACGGAGTTGTTCGAGCAGCTCGATCCGGCCTTGCAGACCGAGCTGGCAGAGCGCCTAACGACTTCCTTGAGCGGCTTCGTCGAGGCGGCCAGCAAGCCGCTCGAAGACTGGCTGCTGGCGCGCTGGGCGAGCGCACCGGCCACGCTGTCCGCGACCTTGCGCTGCCGGCTCGCCGAGACCCTGCTGTTTCGCGGCGATTTGGCCGGCGCGCGCGCGCTCTGCGCCACGCTGCGCGGCGGCGGAGTCGAGCTGATGAAGGCCGCGCTGACGATCGCGGAAGGCGACTGGGACGCCGGAGCAACCCAGTTCGAAGCGGCCTGGAAGCTGACCGCCACCGAACTCGGCCGGCGCAAGAACCTGGCCTCGCCATCGCTCATCTGGCTCTATCTGATGGCGCTGCTGGCGCAGCCCGCACCGGCGGCCTGGAGCAAGGCACGCAAGTTCGCGGCGGGCGAATCGGGCAAGACCGATGCGTTCGGCTTCTGGGGGGTCTGGATCAACGCCATCGACCAGCGCCTGGGCGACGCGCCGAAGTCGGCCGTGCCCTTCCAGCTGGCGCGGCTCGACAGCTCGGGCCTGCAGTCGTTGGAGTACCTGCACCACTTGCTGCTGGCAGCCTGGCTGCGCATCGATGTGGCTGCCGGCAAGCCGCAAACGACGCTGCCTTTGTACGACTTGCGCGCCGACCTGCGCGGCCACGCCGACACCTTGTCGCGCAGCTTCGAGCGCGCCGAGTTGGCCTGGCTGGCCCGCCTCACGCGGCGCGCAGCGTCGGCGCTGCTGGGTGAGCCGGCGGCGCCGGCCGATGCCGAAGCGCCGTTCTTCATCGGCGCCGCGCAAGACAGTTGGCGCGAGGCGCTGGCCTCGATCCTGGCCCTCGGCGGCGGCGAGGCGAGCGCGGCGCGCGGCCCGGCCAGCGACGTGCAAGACCGCATCATCTGGGTCGTCAGCGTGGCCGCCGATGGCCGCATCAAGACCCTGGAGCCGATGGCCCAGAAGGCCGGTGTGCGCGGCCTGGGCAAGCCGAAGGCGGTGTCGCTGGCGACGCTGATCAAGCGCAAGGATTTGCCAACCCACGACGCCGCCGTGCTGCGCGCCGTGGAGCGCGAGGACTACGGCAATCGCCCGCTGCTCGACATCGTGACCGCCGCGCCGGCGCTGGTGCGCCACCCCTTCGTCGCCTGGGCGCGCGACCCGACGCGCTTCGTCGAAATCAGCGAGGGCCTGCCGGCGCTGGAGATCATGACGCAGGGCGAGCACATCACGTTCCGGCTGCTCGACCCGGTGCGCACCGAGGCCCACAAGAAGGAGGAGGCGAAGGACGAGCTGCTGCCGCAACGCTGGCGCGTGCAGCGCGCGAAGCTGCGCAACCTGATGCTGCTGGCCTCGGCCCCGGCCACAAGCGCGTCAGACAGCACGCCGAGTGCGCGGCTGGTGCGGCTCACGCCGGCGCAACTGCGCGTCGCCGAACTGGTGTCGCAGGGCTGGAAGGTGCCGATCGCGGCGCGTGCCGAACTCGACGCCGCACTGCGCGTGCTGGCGGCCCATTTCCAGGTCGCCAGCGACGCCGAAGCCGGCCACGAAGTGGCCTCCACCAGCGTGCTTCGCGCCGCCCTCACACCGCAGGGCGGTGGTCTGCACCTGAGCCTGCTGGCCGCGCCGTTCGGCGAGTTCGGCCCGCGCCTGCCGCCCGGCAGCGGGCGCGAAAGAGTCACCACCGTGCACCAGGGCGTGACCCTGTCGACACGGCGCGATCTGGCGCTGGAGCGCACCGCGCTGCAAGGGCTGCTCGAGGCGGTCGACTTCCTCGACGACAGCTCGCACGACTGGCTGCTCGACGATGCCGAACAGGCGCTGGCCGCCGTCGAGGCCTTGAGTCACCTCGGCGCAAGCATCGTCACCGAATGGCCGAAGGGCAAGCCGATGCGGGTGCGCGCGGTGGCGGAGGCCGCCGTCAAGCTGCAGGCCACCTCGAAGGGCGACTGGCTGGAGCTCGACGGCGAACTGCAGCTCGATGACGGCGAGGTGCTGCGGCTGCGTCAGCTGCTCGACCTGGCGCAGGCCAGCCGCAGCCGCTACATCACGCTCGGCGACGGCGAGTTCCTGGCGCTCGGCGACGCATTGCGCCAGCAGCTCGCCGATCTGGCCGCACTCGCGCAGGCACACAAGGGCGGGCAGCGCCTGTCCAATGTCGCCGCGCTGGCCTGGGAGGCGAGCGGCCACAGCCTGACGCTCGAGGGCGACGCCGTCTGGCGCAAGCGCAGCCAGGCCTGGGCGCGGTCCCAGGAGCAGGTGTTCGCGCAACCCGCCGGGCTGGCGGCTGAGCTGCGCGACTACCAGCTCGAAGGCTGCCGCTGGTTGATGAAGTTAGGCATGAGCGGCTTCGGCGCCGTGCTGGCCGACGACATGGGTCTGGGCAAGACCGTGCAGACGCTCGGCCTGCTGCTGCAGCGCGCGGCCGGCGGGCCAGCGCTGGTGGTGGCGCCGACCTCGGTGTGCGGCAACTGGCTGGCCGAGACGGCGCGCTTCGCACCGGGCTTGCAGGTCGAGCTGTACGGCGATGTGCTGGGCGGCGACGAGGCCCTGGAGGAGCTGTCGGACGTGGTCGATGGCAGCGATGCCGCCGCGTCGGCCGAAGCGGCCGAAGCGGTCGAGTCGGTGACTGCGACCGCGCCCGTTCCCGACAACGCCCGCCGCGCCGCGCGCCGGCGCCAGGTGCGCGGCCTCGGCCCGGGGCAGGTGCTGGTGTGTTCGTACGCGCTGCTGCAGATCGACGCCGACATCCTGGCCGGCCCGAGCTGGCACACGGCCGTGCTCGACGAGGCCCAGGCCATCAAGAACCCGAGCACCCGCCGCGCCAAGGCCGCGCTCGCCTTGACGAGCGATTTCCGCCTCGCGCTGACCGGCACGCCGATCGAGAACCGGCTGGGTGAACTGTGGTCGATCATGGCCTTCTGCAACCCCGGCCTGCTGGGCAGCGCGGAGCAGTTCAACCAGCGTTTCGGCAACCTGATCGAACGCCACGACGACCCGCTCGTGAAGGCGCAGGCCTCACGCCGGCTTCGTCGCCTGCTCGCACCGTTCCTGCTGCGCCGGACCAAGGCCGAGGTGCTGACCGACCTGCCGCCGCGCACCGAAATCGTCCACGCCGTGGTGCCCGGCGCGAAGGAGCGCGCGCTCCTCGAAGCGCTGCGCCAGCAGGCCGAGGCGAGCGTGTCGCAGACGATCTCGGCGAACGCGCAGGCGGGTGGCGGCAAGGAAGGGCAGAACCAGTTCCACGTGCTGGCGGCGCTGACGCGCTTGCGCCGCGCCGCCTGCGACCCGCGGCTGGTGGCGCCCGAACTCGGCCTGGTCGGCGCCAAGGTGCAGGAGTTCGAGCGCCTCGCCGTCGAGCTGGTGGCGGGGCGCCACAAGGCGCTGGTGTTCAGCCAGTTCACCGACTTTCTGGCGCTGCTGCGCGAGCGGCTCGATGCCGCCGGCCTGAGTTACCAGTACCTCGACGGCAGCACGCCGGCCGCCGAGCGCAGCAAGCGCGTCGCCGCGTTCCAGGCCGGGCAAGGCGACCTGTTTTTGATCAGCCTGAAGGCCGGCGGCTTCGGCCTGAACCTGACGATGGCCGACTACGTGATCATCACCGACCCGTGGTGGAACCCGGCCGCCGAAGAGCAGGCCAGCGCCCGCGCCCACCGCATCGGCCAGCAGCGCCCGGTGACGGTGTACCGGCTGGTGACGCAAGGCTCGATCGAAGAGAAGATCGTGAAGCTGCACCGCAGCAAGCGGGACCTGGCAGAAGGCATTCTGAGCGGGCAGGATGCGGCCGGGCCGATCGATGCAAGCCAGTTGATGGACTTGCTGCGCGCGCAGTGAGTGGCTTAAATTGCCCCCCTTCCCCGCTGGGGGAGGGTCGGGGTGGGGGCCGGGCGCACCGACTACGCTCGCTGTTCCCCAGCCCTCACCCCAACCCTCTCCCAGGGGGAGAGGGAGAAGAAAAGGAAGAGGGAGAAAACACTTCCGTGCCGTGCCCAGCCGCGACCCACGCATCGAGCCCACCGGCCAGCGGGCGCGCGCGCGTGAAACCGGCATTCGCGAACACGCGCGCCGCCAGCGCCGCCGAGGCTTCGTTCGGGCAATTGCAATACAGCACGATCTCGCGCTGCGCGCCGGCCAGCGTCCGCAGTTCGGCCACGCGGGCTTCGACATCGCCCAGCGCCACCGCAATCGCACCCGGAATGCGCCGCGCATCGACCGCCCGGCCACCGTCCGAGCGCACGTCGATGATGATGGGCGCGTGGCCGCCGTCGAGCAGCGCGCGCAGGTCGGCGACCTCGATGCGCGCCATCGTCAGCGCGCGCAGAAAAACCCGCCGGCGCCAGGTGCGCCAACCGAGGTACACGAGGTAGGCCAGCACCGCCGCCGCCAGCCCTTCCAGCGCCGCCACGCCGAGCGTCGAGAGCAGCTCGAGCACCTGCTGGATCTGCGCGCTGAAAACCACGCCCAGCGCCATCAACACTGCGGCCCAGATCGCCGCCGCCAGCGTTTCCCAGCCGAGGAAGGCGAGCGCCGACATGCCGAGCGCGCCGGCCATCGGCGGCGCGACCACCGACACGCCGGGAACGAATTTGGCCGCGACCAACGAGGCGCCGCCCCAGCGGGTGATGAAGGTTTCGCTCTGGCGCACGCACGAGTCGGGCGAGATCGAAATGCGGCACAGCAGCTTGAGCACCTTGTAGCCGTGGCGCCGCCCGGCCCAGAACCAGGCCGCGTCACCGAGGATGCTGGCGACGATGGCCAGGGCGAAGGTGCTGAATGCCGCAACCGACGCCACACCCGCCGCGCCATTCGGCGTCCCCACCGCCAGCGCCCCGGCGATCACCAGCAGCGGCGCCGCCGGCACCGGCACGCCGAGCCGCGCCGCAAGCGTCACGACAAACACCAGCCCGGCGCCGTGGGCGATGACGAGGGCGATCAGGTCATGCATCGGGGCTGACCGGCTCCCTCTCCCGCCAAGGGCCACGAAGGGGCCCTGGCGGGCCCTCGGAGAGAGCTGGGTTGAGGGCCCGCGCGCCGCATCAAACGGCAGCTCCCACAACGCTGAAGTAACGCTTGTCCATCGCCCCACGCCAGGCGGCACTGAACACCAGATCGCATACCAGCGCGTCGGTGCCATGCACCAGCGCCAACTCCCCGCCGACCGATCCGCGTTCATCGCTGAACGCCTGGGTCAGCCGCTCGAGCAAGGTCTGCTTGTACGTCGTGTCGGGCCCTTGCAGATGCAGGCCCTTGGTTTCCATCACGACCATCTGCGTGCGGCCCGCACGGGTCACGCGGGCAAAGACGAAGTCCGGGTAGACCTTATGCCGGCGCCAGCCTTGCAGCCCGTACTGGGTCTTGGCGACGTTTCGGTGCCACCAGCGCAGCGCGGCCTGCTCGTCCAGGTAGCCCGCAAAGGCTACTTCCAGCTCATTCATGTCGGGCGTGCGCAGCGCCGGTTCGAGCAGGCTCTTCTGGATGGGATGTGCGTCGGCTCGCGGCATTGCCTGCGGCTTACCGCTCATCGGCATCGTTATGTCACGCGGCAGTTCGTAGTCGGCACGGTCGGCGCGCAGACGAAACTCGATGCGGCCTTCGGCCAGCAGGCGCGCAAACACGGCCTCGGCCAGACGGTCGCGTTCTTTTTCCACGTCGATGCGCAAGCACTCGATCAGCGAGTCACTCGATGCCGCGAGCGCCGTCTCGCTGTAACCCAGCGCCACCAGCCGCGCCAGCACCGCCTCGACCCACGACCACACGAGCCACGCATTCGGCGCCACGTCGGTCAACGAGCGGACCATGCGCGCGCGGTCCAGCACGGCTGCCACGCCGACGACGCGCATGCCCTCGCGGGGGAGGGACGAGTCGAGAATATCCAGGCCGATCTCGAAGTGCCGCGCGCGCGCGCCCTCTGCAGCCGGCCCCCAAACTGCTGCCAACGCGGATGTGTCCAGCTCATGCCACGGCAGGAGCGCCAGCACGTCGCTGTCGTACACCAGCTCGCGCCTCGCTTCTCCCACCTCGACCCAGGTGACACGCGGCACGAACAGGCGCAGCTTCGCAAACTGCGGCCGGCGCACCAGCTTCACTGTCTGCGCCTCGGCGCCCGGCTCGTTCTCGCCACCAGTGACGCTCACCGCCAGGTCGCCCATGCCCTCGGCTTCGAGCGACTTCTTGATCGCACGCACGACCTCGGCGGTGCGTGCGTCGTGGCACAGCACATAACAGGCGTCGAGCGCCTCGCGCCCGGTCTTGGTGACCTGGGGCAGGCGCAGGATGCGGCCCACCAGTTGCGTCATTGCGGCGGGGTTGCGGCCCGCCGCCAGCGCGCACAACACGTAGGCGAACGGGCAATCCCAGCCCTCTTGCAGCGCCTGCTTCGTGATGATGGCGCGCACCTCGCACAGCGGCGACATCAGATCGATGTTTTCCGGCTGCGCGAGGTCGTTCTTCTCCGAGGTTTTGATCGCAATCTGGCGCTCGGTGAAGCCGAGTTGCAGCAGGTGCGCCTTGGCGTCTTCGGCATGGATGAAGCCGCTGTCGCGCAGGTCGGCGCCGGTGCGCTCCACCTGCACCAGCAGGATCGGGCGCAGGTAGCGCGCAGTTTCGGCCCGCAGCGCGTCGGCCTCGGCCTGCAACGCATCGAGTTGCGCGACGGCTGCGCCCAGGCAACTCTGCCAGTCGCTCCAGCCGCGCACATCGACCTTGATCGGCAGTTTGATCATCTCGGCCGCGTCGAGGTCGGTGCCGCGCACGTCGACCAGGATGTTCGAGCCGCTGCCCTTGGCGGACGCAATGCGCGGCGTGGCCGACAGCTCCAGCATGAAGCACGGGTTGAAGCCGTCGAGCGTGCGCAGCGCGTTGTCGGTGTAGGCGTGATGCCCTTCGTCGATCACGACCATCGGCCGCACCAGCCGCATCACGTTGCCGAGCGAGCTCTTGACGATCGAGCCTTTCTGCGCCCGCGCCTCCTCGGCGCTGCCGCCCCAGGGCGCATAGGCGTCGAGGTTCGGCACCCGGCACAGCAACTCCCAGTGCGCTTCGATGTCGTCTTCCCGCGGCAGGAAGCCGAGCACGTTGCCACGGTCCCGGAAGAAGCGCAGCGTCTCCCTGCTCTGGCGTGCCGCCGACTGCAGCATCAGCACCATCACGCACAGGTGCGAATCGAGGTCGAGCTTTGTTAACGGCGACTGCTTTTCCAGCAGCTTGACGCGGCCCGCGCCGGCCACGTTCAGCATCTGCCGATACGGGTGGTCGCGGTCCGACAACGCCGTCAGCGTCTGGCGGTAGATGGCCTCGTTCGGCACCACCCAAAGGACGAGCCCCGCATGCCGGTTCAGATAGCCGTTGAAGACTCGCCCCACGCTGGCCGTGGCCAGCAAGGTCTTGCCACCGCCGGTGGGGACTTTCAGGCAGACGTTCGGAATCGCGCGTCCCGCACCATCGAAGCGGCGTGAATGCGGGTGGTCCTTGAACGACGGTGGCAACTTGCCGCCCTGCTTCATGGCCGTCCACGCCTTACTTGGAAAGTCTGCCGCGTCCCGTGCAGCGTCTTCCATGCCTTCCATCGCGCACAGCAGCGCGGCGTTGCGCTCGGCGGTCGCCTTGTGCTTCTTCAGTTCATCGATATAGCAGCCCAATTGTTCCAGGACTCTGGTCTGAAACGGTTTGAACTCCGTACCCCCTGCCCCCGCCAGATCGACTGCTTGGCGACGCGGCTCCCACAGCACACAGCGATCCCGCTCGACCTGGCCCCGGAACTCCGCCTGCAGGCCAGTGTCTTGCCACCAACTGCAGTCCACCGGATAGACCATCGGCAGCCGCTTCAGCGCGTCTGCGAAGGCCAGGCTGTCGTGCATGGTCCAATCGGGCGCATCGGCAACCAGGTCGATGTCCGAACGCTGGCGATGGTCGCCGCGCGCGCGCGAGCCGAAGATCCACAGCCGCGCCAGCCCCGGCGTGCGCTCGCTCAGTTGGCGGATCGAAGCCAGGCTGTTGGCCTCGATGCCGAAGCCAACTTCCGGTCCCCTGGCGTCGCGCACGTTGTCGCGCGTGCCAACGCTCACGGCGGGTGCTCCCGCAGCGCTTGCGCCAGAGCATCCAGCGTGGGCGCGGCGTCTCGGCGCACAAATGCTGCCACCTCGATGGCGAGCGGCAGGTTGTAGGTGTGCGACGTGAGGTTGCGGTACTTGCGCATCTCGCCCCAGCGCTTTTCGTCGATGATCAGCCGGCGCCTGAAGGCTTCAGGGATCGAGGAATACGCGTCTTCGTCCACATCCACGCCGCGCGCTCGCAGCCAGCGGTACATCGCTTTCCACGCCGCCTCGAAGGTGAATTCGAAGCGCTGAATGGTGGCATCGCGGATGAAGTCGTTCTCGGGCTGGGCCAGCACTTCGTGCAACCGGGTCAGCGCCCGCTCGAAGTGCTCCAGCGCCAGGGTAAATCGTTCGTCGGCCATGGCTCAACTCTCGCGATAGAGCGCAAACGGCAGCGGCGCAAAGCTGATGCCGTGGTCGAGCAACTGCCGGTTGCTCAGGTACTTGGCCGGGGCAAACACCAGGTGCGCTTTACGGTCAGCGCGCGCTGCGCTCCAGCCGTGCAGCGTCTTGGCCAGCGTCAGCGTCAGCGCGGCCTCGGGTGACTTGAGGAACGCCAGGTCGGGCCGGTACAGCAGCCAGACGTGTTTGTCGCGTGCCTCGCCCAGGTACCAGGGCGCAGCGCCTTTTGGAAGGGCCGGCAAGGTGCCGCCGGTGGCGGTGTAGAACAACCACGCGCCGAGTGCATCAAAGGCGGGCAGGCGTTCACCCGACAGCAGCTTCTCGAGCTCGACCGGCTCGCCCAGCGTGCAGTAGGTGAACTCGCCGCCAAGGCCCGGGGCGCGCTCGGAGATGCGGCGTTCGCCCTCGACGCGCAGCACGCCGTCTTCGATCTTCACGTTGATCTTGTCGAAGCGCTTGTGCTGCGTCATGGCTCGGTCGGCGAGGTCGCCCTTTTCGAAGCCTTCCTTCGCCTTCACGGCCTCGATCTTCGCGAGCCACTCATCGGCCTTTTTGAACTGTGTGAAAGTGATCTTCTCTTCGAGCAGCGTCTCGCGCTGCGTGCCCGACCACGCATAGCCGTTGATCGCGCGGCGCACGCGCTCGGCGGTCAGCGTGTCGGC
>JANXZA010000136.1 GCA_025355745.1 Rhizobacter sp.
CTGCGGGCCGAAGGTGATGCCGAGCACCGGTTTGCCGACAACGCGGTTGGCGGCCACGCCGGCCTCGCCGCCGAAGAACTCGGGGATCATCAGCGACATCGCGAACACCAGTTCGCCCAGGCCGAGCGTGATCATCGCGAAGGTCGTTCCCGACTTCTTCGTCGTCACGAAGCCCAGCAGCACCGCGAAGCCCAGGCCCGCAAAGCCGCCGACCAGCGGGATCAGGCTGACCGGAATCGGCAGGCTGCCGCCACCGATGGCCTTCAGCGCATGGATCGCGACGAACGAGGCCAGGCCGGTGTAGACCGCGTGGCCGAAGCTCAGCATGCCGCCCTGGCCGAGCAGCATGTTGTACGAAAGGCAGGCGACGATGGCGATACCGATCTGCGACAGCATCGTGACCGCCAGGCTGCTGGTGAACAGCCAGGGCGCCGCCACCATCACCGCAGCGAACACGGCCCAGATGATCAGGTCGCGCGGGCGCAGCGCGCCGAAGCGGTTCGGGTTAGTCTTTAACCGGGTTTGGCTCATGTCCATCGTCAGCCTTCCCGCGTGCCCATCAAGCCCTTGGGCCGGAAGATCAGGATCAACACCAGAAACAGATACGGCAGGATCGGCGCCACCTGGGCCAGCGTGAGCTTCAGCAGTGACATGTCGGCCGCGTTCGGGCCGAGTTGAATGCCTAGCGAGCCGAGCGCGCCGAGCACCGAGTAGTCCAGCGCCACCGCGAAGGTCTGCAGCACGCCGATCAGCAGCGAGGCCACGAACGCACCCGCCAGCGAGCCCATGCCGCCGACCACGACGACGACGAAGATCACCGAGCCCACCGTGCCCGCCATCGACGGCTCGGTGACGAAGGTGCTGCCGCCGATCACGCCCGCCAGCCCGGCCAGCCCGGCGCCGGCGCCAAACACCAGCATGAACACGCGCGGCACGTTGTGGCCGAGCGACTCGACCATCTCCGGGTGCGTCAGCGCGCTCTGGATCACCAGCCCGACGCGGGTGCGCGTCAGCATCAGCCACAGCGCCAGCAGCATCACCAGTGCGATGAACATCATGAAGCCGCGCGTGGCGGGGAACGGCGAGCAGACGATGCGCACCGCCGCATCTGCCGCCTTGCACATCGCCGCCGGCGCCGCGCCCCAAAGAAAGTGCATGCCGTCGATCGACGAGGTGACGAGCGTGAACGCCGGCCCGCGCAGCACCTCGGGCGGCTGGAACTCGACTGCCGTGCGGCCCCAGATCAGCTGCACCAGTTCCAGCATCACATACGACAAGCCGAAGGTGATCAGCAGCTCGGGCACATGGCCGAACTTGTGGACCCGGCGCAGGCAGTAGCGTTCGAACAAGGCGCCGAGCGCGGCGACCACCAGCGGCGCAATGAACAGGCCCGGCCAGAAGCCGACCAGGCTGGCGATCGAGTAGCCGACGTAGGCGCCGACCATGTAGAAACTGGCGTGCGCAAAGTTCAGCACGCCCATCATGCTGAAGATCAGCGTCAGGCCGGAACTGAGCATGAACAGCAAGAGCCCGTAGCTCAAGCCGTTCAGCATCGATATGGTGAAAAACTCCATCGGCTGGCGCGTGGGTGTCGCAGTTCAGGGAGGGTCGCGAGGAGCAATGACGAACGGCGATGAACGGGTCCCGATGGATGTCATCCAGCGGAACCGGGGCCAGATCGTAACCCTCAACCGCCGGTCGGGCGCACCATCTGGCAGCTCGTCGGCGTGCTTGACACGTAGGGCGCGTACTCGGCCACCGGTGCCAGCGTCATCTCGGTCTTTTCGGGCTTGTACGAATACTTCGCATCGGCCTTTTGCCACACCGACATGTACAGGCTCTGCTGCAGCTGGTGGTCGCTCTTGCGCATTTCGACCTCGCCGCCGAAGGCGCTCTTGACCTTCAGGCCTTCCATCGCGAACGCCACCTTGACGGGGTCGGTCGACTTCGCCTTGGCCATCGCCGCGCCCAGCACCTCGTAGATGCGGATGATGGCGCCGGTGTAGAAGTCGTCGCTGAACTTGGTGTTGAACTCCTTCATCCAGGTGTCCATCTGGCCACCCATGTTGTAGTGGGCGTAGGCGACCTGGTAGACCTTGCCGGCGCCGTTGCTGCCCAGCGCCGCCGGCGTGCCGGTGACGCCGGTGTAGTAGGTCATGAACTTGCCGGTGTAGCCGCCCTCGGTGGCCGCCTTCACCAGCAGCGCCAGGTCGGAGCCCCAGTTGCCGGTGATCACCGTGTCGGCGCCCGAGGCCTTGATCTTCGCGATGTAGGGCGCGAAGTCACGCACCTGGGCCAGCGGATGCAGTTCCTCGCCGACGATCTCGATGTCGGGGCGCTTGCGCTTCAGATTCTCCTTCGCGAACTTCGCCACCTGCTGGCCGTGCGAGTAGTTCTGGTTGAACAGGTAGACCTTCTTGATGTCGGTCTGGCCTTTCATGAAGGTCGTCATGGCCTCCATCTTCATCGACGTGTCGCCGTCGAAGCGGAAGTGCCAGAAGCTGCACTTGCTGTTGGTCAGGTCGGGGTCGACCGCAGCCTCGTTGAGGTAGACGATTTCCTTGCCCGGATTGCGCTCGTTGTGCTTGTTGATCGCGTCGATCAGCGCCATCGCCACCGACGAGCCGTTGCCCTGGATCACATAGCGCACACCCTGGTCGATGGCCGACTTGAGGGCGTTCAGGCTTTCGGTCGGGCTGAGCTTGTTGTCGACGCCGATGATCTCGAACTTCACGCCGGCCGGGTTCGTGGCATTGAATTTCTCGTTGAAGAACTGCCAGCTCTTGAGCTGGTTGCCACCGACCGGGCCCATCAGGCCGGTCAACGGGTCGATCCACATCATCTTGACGGTCTGACCAGCGAGCGGCTTGGCCTGTGCCAGCGCGGCACCGGCCGAGGCTGCAAGCGCGGCAGCGACGCCGAGGTGAACAAGGCTGCGAACAGCAAGGCGATTTGATAGCGTCATGGTTGTCTCCTGCGACAAATTGGCTTGCTCGCGACGGTAGCGGATGCGCGTGCATCAGGTTACAGGGACTTCCCGACGCGCCTGGCGCGCCCGTGACAAGACCGTCGGCGCATTCCCCCGCTGCGCGTCGGCACGGCGTGGCTGGCTAAACTTGTTGGCATGACGATATTCCAATTCGACCGCATGCCCATCGCCGCTGCTCCCGTGGCGCGCGAGGCAAAGGAAGTGCAAGACGTTCACGGCCCTGCGAGCCTGGCATGGCGCAACCGCTTCGTGTCGCTGGGCGATGATTTCTACACCCGCCTTGCGCCTCAGCCGATGCCCGAGCCGCACTGGGTCGCGTGGAGCGCCGACTGCGCTGCGCTGCTCGGCCTGCCGGCCGACTGGGCCCAGCACCCCGACTGGCAGGCGCTCGACGTGCTCAGCGGCAATGCCGCCTGGCCCGGCATGCAGCCATTGGCCAGCGTCTACAGCGGCCACCAGTTCGGCGTCTGGGCCGGGCTGCTTGGCGACGGCCGGGCGCTGTGGCTGGGCGAGCTGGACACGCCGTCCGGCCCGATGGAGCTGCAACTCAAGGGCGCCGGCCTGACGCCTTACTCGCGCATGGGCGACGGCCGGGCCGTGCTGCGCTCGTCGATCCGCGAGTTCCTGTCTTCGGAGGCGATGCACCACCTCGGCATTCCGACCACGCGCGCCTTGTGCGTCACCGGCTCGGCGCTGCCGGTGCGGCGCGAGCAGGTCGAAACGGCGGCAGTGGTGACCCGCGTTGCGCCGAGCTTCATTCGCTTCGGCCACTTCGAGCACTTCTCGCATCATGACCAGCCCGCCGCACTCAGGCGCCTCGCCGATTTCGTGATCGAGCACCATTTCCCGGCCTGCCGCGATACCGCGCAGCCCTGTGTCGCGCTGCTGGAGCAGGTGGCACTGCGCACCGCCGAGCTGATGGCCGACTGGCAGGCCGTCGGCTTCTGCCACGGCGTGATGAACACCGACAACATGTCGGTGCTCGGCCTGACGATCGACTACGGCCCATTCGGCTTTCTCGACCGCTTCGACCCCGGCCACATCTGCAACCACTCCGACCACCAGGGCCGCTACGCCTGGGCGCGCCAGCCGAACGCGGCGTTCTGGAACCTGCATGCGTTGGCGCAGGCGCTGCTGCCGCTGATCGCCGACCCCGATCTGGCCTTGGCAGCGATCGAGGCCTACAAGAGCGCTTTCGCCGCCGCGATGCTGGCGCGCTGGTCGGCAAAGCTCGGCTTGGCTGGCGCCGCCCAGCCGGACGACCGCACGCTGTCCGACGATTTATTGCGCCTGATGGCCATCGACCATTGCGATTTCAGCATCACCTTTCGCCGCCTCGCCTTGTTTTCGACCGAACCCGGCGCGCCGAATGCGCCGGTGCGCGACCTGTTCATGAGCCGCGAAGCGTTCGACGCCTGGGCGCTTCGCTACGCCGCGCGTTTGCGTCGCGAGCCCGGCGCCGATGCGGATCGGGCCTTGCGAATGAACCGCGTCAACCCCAAGTTCGTGCTTCGCAATCACCTGGCCGAAGTGGCGATCCGCGACGCGCAGGCCGGCGATTTCACCGAACTGCACCGCTTGCAAACGGTTCTGCAACACCCGTTCGACGAACAAGGTGCCGCTGAAACCGAACGTTATGCAGGCTTCCCGCCCGACTGGGCGCAAACCATCGAGGTCTCCTGTTCATCATGACCGACACTGACCCTAAAGACAGCAGCAGCGACCGCAAGGTCACCAAGACCGACGCCGAGTGGCGCGCCCAGCTCGACCCGATGCAGTTCGAAGTGGCGCGCCACGCCGCCACCGAGCGCCCATTCAGCGGCAAGTACTGGGACCACTGGGACAACGGCCAGTACAACTGCATCGGCTGCGGCACGCCGCTGTTCCAGGCCGACACCAAGTTCGACGCCGGCTGCGGCTGGCCGAGCTACTCCGAGCCGATCAATTCGCAGGTGATCGAGCGCATCACCGACCGCAGCCACGGCATGGTGCGCGTCGAAGTGCGTTGCAACCGCTGCGGCTCGCACCTCGGTCATGTGTTCAATGACGGTCCTACGCCGAGCGGCGAGCGCTTCTGCATCAACTCGGCCGCGATAGACTTCGCCCCGAAATAGCAGGCTGCGGGCTTCGCCGCAGCCGCTCGCTGATCCGCTGACTCACTTGGCACTGCATGAAAATCCTGTTCGACTTCCTGCCCATCATCCTGTTCTTCGGGATGTTCAAGTACGCTGAAGGCCACACCGACTGGGCTGCCCGCTTCGCCACCGAGCACTTCGGCTTCATCGTCTCCGGTGGCGTGGTCGGCACCGAAGAAGCGCCGGTGCTGCTGGCCACGGTGGTGGTGATCGTTGCCACCACGGTGCAGATCGGCGTCCTGCTGGCGCGCCGGCAGAAGATCGACATGATGTTGTGGATCACCTTTGTGCTGGTGGTGGTGCTGGGCGGGGCGACCGTGTGGTTCCACAACGCCACCTTCATCAAGTGGAAGCCGAGCGTGCTGTACTGGGCGATGGGCCTGGCGTTCTGGATCAGCCAGACGTTCTTCCGCAAGAACCTGCTGCAAACCATGATGGGGCAGCAGCTCGAATTGCCAGCTTCCGTGTGGCAGCGGCTGAACCTGGCCTGGATCATGTTCTTCGCGCTGATGGGCGTGCTCAACCTGTACGTGGCCTACAGCTATTCCACCTCCACCTGGGCCAGCTTCAAGGCCTTCGGTGCGACCGGGCTGATGCTCGTCTTCATGCTCGCACAAGGCGTTTACCTGAGCCGCCACATCAAGCCGGAAGCAGACGGCACGGCAGCGGCACCGCGCGTCGAGCCCCTGCCGTGAGGCGCAGTTCAAAGGCTTCGACATGAGTGTTTGCGCCAACGACATCGAGCAGGCCCTGAGCACGGCGCTGCAACCGCTGGCACTCGCGGTGCAGGACGACAGCCACCTGCATGCTGGCCATGCCGGCGCCCGCGAGGGCCGGCATTTCAGCGTCCGCGTGGTCAGCGCCCGCTTCGCCGGCCTGTCGCGCGTCGCCCGGCATCGCCTCGTATATGATTCTTTGCAGCAGTTAATTCCGCTCGGCATTCACGCCCTCGCCATCGACGCCCGCGCTCCGGGTGAGCCTTGAGTCGATCCTCCTTCCCTTCCCCCGCTGCCCGTTCCTGATCGCTGCGCCGCAGGTTTTTACCGTGCCGGCCCGCGCATCGCTCCCACTCCCGTTTTCAAATCGAAAGGCGAACCGCCCATGAAGAAGTCTCCCATCGTCATCAGTCTGTCTGCGGCGCTGCTGGCCGCGACCCTAACCCTGCCCTTGAGCGCACAGGCCCAGAACATCGCGATCGTCAACGGCAAGTCGGTGCCGAAAGCCCGCGTCGATGCCTTCATCAAGCAGATCCAGGCCCAGGCCGCAGCGCAGAACCAGCAACTGCCGCCCGACATCGAAACGCGCGTGCGCGACAAGGTCGTGATGGACGAGATCTTCAGCCAGGAGGCCGAGAAGCGCGGCCTTGCGGCGACGCCGGAATACAAGCAGCAGATGGAGCAGGCGCGCCAGGCCGTGCTGCTCCAAGCCCTGCTGACCGAGTACGGCAAAAAGAACGCGATCAGCGAAGCCGACATCCAGGTTGAGTACGACAAATTCAAGGCCCAGACGAGCGGCACCGAGTACCGCGCCCGCCACATCCTGGTCGAGAAGGAAGACGAGGCCAAGGCGCTGATCGCGCAGATCAAGGCCGGCGGCAGTTTCGAGGAACTCGCGAAGAAGAATTCGAAAGACCCGGGCTCGGGCGCGAACGGCGGCGACCTCGACTTCGCCGCACCGGGCTCCTATGTGCCGGAGTTCTCGCAGGCGATGGTCAAGCTGAAGAAGGGCGAGATGACACAGGAACCGGTCAAGTCGCAGTTCGGCTACCACATCATCAAGCTCGACGACACGCGCCAGGCACAGCTCCCGCCGCTCGAAGAAGTGAAGGTGCAGATCAGGCAGCGCCTCGAACAACAGAAGCTCGCCGCCTTCCGCGACGAGGTGCGGGCGAAGGCGAAGACCGACTACAAGTTCACCCAATAGTTGAGCGCTTTGCTACTTTCTCAAGGGCGCCGACGGCGCCCTTTTTGTTTGCCGCTGATGGCAACGTTGACGCTGCCGATCAGACTTCGACTCGGCCGGCCTCGATGCGCAACTGCCGGTCGCAGCGCGCCGCGATGCTGCGGTCGTGGGTGACCAGCACCAGCGTCGTGCCGGCTTCGCGATTCAACGCGAACATCAGTTGCATCACCGTTTCGCCGGTCGCGTGGTCGAGGCTGCCGGTGGGCTCGTCGGCCAGCAACACTGCGGGTTGCACGACAAAGGCCCGCGCCAGCGCAACCCGCTGCTGCTCGCCGCCCGACAGCACCTTCGGGTAGTGGCGCAGCCGCTCGCCCAGGCCGACGCGTTTGAGCATTTCGGTGGCCAGCACGCGGGCGTCGTTGCGGCCCTGCAGTTCGAGCGGCAGCATCACGTTCTCGAGCGCGTTCAGGTTGCCGAGCAACTGGAAACTCTGGAACACGAACCCCACCTTCGCGGCCCGCACGGCGGCGCGCGCGTCTTCGTCGATCGTGAAGAGGTCGGTGCCGGCCAGCTTGACGGTGCCGGAGGTCGGTGTGTCGAGCCCGGCGATGATCGCCAGCAAGGTGCTC
>JANXZA010000177.1 GCA_025355745.1 Rhizobacter sp.
CCGCTTGACCTTGCCAATCATGGCCATGGTGATCACTCCTTCTCCCCTGCTCAAGAAAGAGGCAGGGTAGGTTGAACACCCGGGTCAAATTTGAATCGGCACTATCGATGTAAGTGGGTCAGTTTTCGGTCGGCGTCAACACTCTCGAACCAACGCAGGTGAGCGAAAGTCGTACGGGGAGCATTTACATTCGAGCGGAGTGGCGCCAGTCACGCGCGGACTTGAGCCCTATATTCCTCGTCCTGTGGGTGGCCCTCCCGATGCCTCGGCTGCCGCTGCCACCGGAGGCACGGCGACAACCAAGGCGAAGCCCCAGCGCAACGTCAGAAATCGCGACAACGATCGGTTTGTTGTTCCCTCCGGCTTCGTTGCGAAGGTAGATGACGCCGTTTTTCAACGTCTTTTCTTGGAGCTTCGGACGGTCGACGCCGAGCGGTATTCGTTCGCTGCTACCTACCTGTTGCGCGCGGTGTTTGAACAGGCGACGACACTGTTCCTTTCCCGTCAGGGCATTGCCCCACCGAAAGAGATGCATCTTAAGTTGGCAAAGGCCTGCGAGAAGCTTACGACCCAGGGCTACGGCGGCAAAGGTCTGCCCGCTTTGCGCAAGATGTCGAGCGATGTGGACTCCAAATACTCCCCAGACACAATCGGTCTCTTCATTCACGGCGGTGCCGTGCCGACTCGCATCAATGCCATCCGGGCATGGGATACGTTCGAGCCGATCTTGTCGGAAATGGTGCGGCAACTGAGCTGAAGAAATCGCTGGCCAAGATCGGTGATTCTGGCTAGCATTTCCTGAATGCCAGTCACCGACACCCCCCTTCGATATCCCGGCGGCAAGAGCCAGCTCACCCCGGTCGTGGTCGACATCCTGACCAGAAACGGCATGCTCTACGGCGAGTACGCGGAACCGTTCGCCGGCGGCGCGGGCATCGCAATGACCTTGCTGCTCAACAACTATGTCAGCGGCATTTACCTCAACGACATCGATCCGGCCATCTACGCGTTCTGGCACAGCGTCTTGCATCAGCCCGATGCTCTGTCTGCCCGTATTCAGCAAGTCGAGGTGACCATCGAAGAGTGGCATCGGCAGCGCAAGGTCTTTCTTGACCCGGACTGCACGGACATTTTGGACAAGGGGTTCGCGACGCTGTTCTTGAACAGAACGAATCGATCCGGAATTCTTCGTGGTGGAGTGATTGGCGGTCTTCAACAGACCGGGAACTACAAGATTGGCTGCCGCTTCAACAAGGCCGACTTGACTCGAAAGGTTCGCCGCATCGCTGACTATCAGGATCAAATTACGCTGACCTGCATGGATGCCGCGAAGTTTGTGAAGAAGGTATTTCCCAAGTCGAGCAGCAATACACTCGTGAACCTGGATCCGCCATATTTTGGAAAGGGCCCGGAACTGTACACAAATTTCTACAAAGCCGCCGACCATGCGAAGCTGGCCGACGCTGTCTCCTTGCTGAAGCGGAGATGGATCGTCACGTACGACGACACGCCCGAAATCAGGCAACTATATGACGCGCATCCCACGTACAGCAGCAGCCTCAACTATTCCGCTCAAATCAAGCGCGTCGGAGTTGAGTTGCTCGTGGCTGATCGTCGGCTGAAATTGCCCCCATCATTTGCGAGCATGGAGATCACAAGGACGAGTCGCGTGATGGTGCGGCAACCCGCTGCGATGAGGATCGCGGCGTAAGACACCCCCCGCACTCCTGTTCAGCGTGTCGCGCATCGCGTTGGCAGGCGCATTCAAAGGCGGAACCCGGTCACGCGCTGAGTGCGGCGCAGCACTGTCGGACCGAGTTGCGCGTCGTCACCAACCAGCACGACCAATTCCCTTGCCCTGGTGATAGCCGTGTAGAGCCATTCCCTGGTCGCCAGGGCGCAGTTTTCGAGCACCACGACGACATTCTTCGCTGACGACCCCTGCGACCTGTGGCAGGTTGTCGCGTAGGCGAGTTCAACGTCGAGGCGGGCGTTGTCCTCCAGCGATCGTGCTTCGCTTTCGCCCTCCCACCGCACAAATACGGCGTCGTCGTTGTCGATAGCTTCCACCTTGCCTATCAAACCATTGAACATCGCTTCGCGATATCGATTCTTCGTGGCCACGACAGGGTCACCAACGGCAACTGTTGCCATGGGTCCGAGGCGCACGGTCTTGGCATCGCGTCCGCGCCTGAAGGCAGATTCCTCGTCGTTGATTGCGGCCACCGTGTCGCGAAGCGCGGCGACGACCATCACATCGCCGAGTGCCATGAGGCGCCGGTGCACGCTCTGCAAGTCCTTCGCTGGCACAGCGTAGACGCCCTTTGCTTGACCGTCCCACCGCTGAAGGCTTGGCACACGACCGGACCGCACTGTTGAAGCAGCGTGAGGGATCATGCTGTCCTCTGCTTGTCGGCGCACCTGCGTGAGAAGCGCCACACGCGTACCGTTCTCGACGAGATCATGGAACACCCGGCCGATGCCCACGGGGGGAAGCTGACCATGGTCGCCGACCAGCAAGAGCCGTGCGCCGTAGGGCAGTCGCCCAAGAAGGGTGTGCAAGCCCGGCGTGTCGAGCATGCTCGCCTCATCGACGATCAGCAGCGTCTTGCCATCGACATAGACATCGGAGTCGAGCGGAGCACCACCGGATTCTTCGGCGCGTTGTTGACGCTCCAGCAGGCGCACTAGCCTCGCGATCGTGTAGGCGATCCGCGGCCTTGAAGCCGACGACGCGCCACGCGAGAGTTGAAGGGCGGCTTTGCCAGCCAGAGCGCACATCACGACATTGCCGCCGAGGAATTCCCAAGCTGTCGAGAGCACCTTCATCACCGTAGTCTTACCGACGCCGGCGCCGCCTTGGAGCACAGCGAGCGGGAGCGCCAGCAATCGCACCACAGCGTCGTGCTGCTCTGCGGCGAGTTGCATCCCCGCCGCAGTCTCCGCATCGAAGACCGTACGCCGCAGTTCCGTCCCCGTGGGAATGGTCAGCGCTGCCGGCGCAGCTTCGAGCGCCAGAAGTTGCCGGCGCACGGAATCTTCAAGCCAGGCTGCACCGGGCGCTCGCAGCAAGCCGTCTATTCGGGCGATGGCGTGCCTTTCTTCGGCCAGTTGAAGCGCGAGTGCCGGATCGACTTTGCGAGCGCGTAGAAGCGTCGCCAAGCGCTCTGGTGTTGCGGCGGTGTCGCCATCGGCGAGGACTTCGCGCCAGCAGCTGTCCAGCGCGCCGAGAAGTCGATCCGGATGGTGGTCCACGCCGTCCTTCTCTCCCGTCGCCTTCAGCAGCCTCATGCCCACGTAATCAGCCTTCTTCCAACTCGTCAGGCTGGCAAGCAGGTAGGGGTTGCGCTGCAGGCGTTGCTTGGCGTCCAAGCCACCCACGAGATTCCACAGCCGCCGCGAGACCTGTACGTCGACCACGTGTAACGACTCAAGGTAGGCCAAGAATTCAACTTCCGCCGCAGCGGTGGCGTCGGCACCGGACTTCGCGGCGACGGCCGCGTAGAGCTGCTGAGCGATGCGAAGAGCAAGCCGAGGCTTGCCGGGTTCAAGTACTGCGGCAACCTCGTCGACGCGGGAAAAGTCGTTGAGGGTTTCAGGCAGGCTGGGCCCGAACGCGCTCACAAGCCTCGCGGATCGGGTCGGGCCAACGTTGGACAGTTTCTCCAGCCACGGGCCCAGCAAAGCGCCGGTACTGATGACCCGCCGCATGCGCTTGGACTCGACTTGTGTCACGGCCTTGCCGTATCGATCCGTGAAGCTGCCCTTGAGTCCCAGTACCTCGAACGCTTCGCCGGGAAGTGGCTGAGTTTCCCTGCCGGAAAATTTGACGCGCAGGAGTCGTCCATCGTCGCCCTTGGCGGAAAAGATGCAGCCGTTCTCCAGTTGCGAGAGCACTCGCTCGACGACCACGGTGCCGCTGAAGTTGTCGAGTGCGGCGACCGTCATGGAGACACCCGGACAAAGACGCCAGCGTGGATCAGCTCAAGCTGGCTGCGCAGACGCATGTTCTCGGACTTGAGCGTTTCTATCTCTGCGACTGCAGCGGCAAACTCTTCCAACAGGCGCTTCTCGGCCGCCTTGGCTTCGACAGCAGCCTGCGCGTCCGCACGAGCAGATTTGGCCTGCTGTGCAAGGCGAGTTCGGACTGCCTTGTCGACCATGTCGAGATTTCGAGCGCCGATGGGGAGCAGGCCTTGTCCCTCGGCCATCAGATTGATCAGCGATGAAAGCTCGTCACGCTCGAAGAGATACTTCTCCTGCGTTTGGCGCAACTCGATCGCCAGTGCAATGGCGCGCACGTTCACCTTGCCGTCAGTTGTGGCCGGCAGCGTCGCGGTACGGTCATCCTCTGGTTGTTGTCTGTACTGGGCTTCGAGGTCTTCAAGGTACTGCTCCAACTTGGCGCGTACTGACGGAATGATGCTGGGTCTTGGCATGCTGTGCGGCTCATTTGTCTCGGTTTGGAAACGCAACGACCTTGGCAGCGCCGGTGCTTTCAAGGACCTTCCGCAATGCCGCGTTCTCATCCTCTAGCTTCTGTACCGAGCGCTGCAATTTCTGCACTGTGGCCCTCATGTCGAGGTATTCGAGTTCTGCTGCTCGGTAGCTCTGCGCGATCGCAGCGTGGGCTCGCTTCCAGTCGTCAGCTCGGTCAGTGACGGCCCTGCGCACAGATTTCCTGCCTGTGATGGCGGCACTCCTGATGCGGGTGAGCCATGCCTCAACCATCTTGTGCGTCGTGTCGCGGTGCGCAGGGGTGGAAAGCGTAACGTTGCTAATCCCTGCTCGGCGACAAAGCTCCGCCTGGCTCAGCTTGCCACCATTGAGGGGGTAGATGCCTTCATGCGCATCGATCTCGGTCTCGATGGTTTTCATCGATGCGCGCAGCTTGGTGACAACCGCTTGGGTTCGCTTCTTTGCAAACGCGATCAGCCCTGACGGTGCGGAGAGATCGGTGGTGCCGGTTGCTTTCATACTGCCAACTCCTCTTTGCGCACCACCTGCATGATGGTCGAGTTGGTGGCCCACTTCCGATGAATGTCTTCGAAGCGCCTCAGGTGAGCCAGGATTTGCCCAGCCCAGAACTCTTGGCCCATTTCGTTGTCGTCGGCTACTTCCAACTCGTACAGCCGGACTGCCTCGGCAATGGACCGGTCGATGTCGTCTCGCAGATAGGCCTCCTCCAGCCGGTGATCGCAACCCCATCGACAACGGGATGGCTCCGGGCGCCCCACCTTCTTTGTGCATGGCCCTGAACTGCCCGGCAGCTTGGTGCATATGACGCCGGGGCGTACGAGCGCCCAACTCTGGCCGCTGAGGGTAAGAATCTCTGCCAGTTGGCGGATGTCGTCGGCGCCAAGGTCTCTGCCCAGCCGAACGCGCTCTTGAACAAGCATGCCGGCGATCTTCTTCGCCGCAGGCCCACCATAGTTGTCAATGTCCTCGATAGCGTCAGTCGCGCGCATGACGGCCACTTCCTCGACGACCTGCTTGATCTCTGCCTGAACGTCGGGGTCAGAAAGGATGTAGTGCAGCGTCATCTCGATGCTCTTGTGGCCGAAGAGGTCCATGAGGATCTTGGGCGCACCTGAGAGCGCCAGCGCGGCAAGCCTCGCTACGGTCTTTCGGAACCGATGCGTCGTGAGATTCGTGCCGCCGGGTTTGTCTGTCAGTCCCAGGGCGATGGCCATGAGACGCAGGCGCTCGTTGATGTCGGAAGAGAACTCCTTCCGACTCCCAACCCGAGGCCACATCGTGCGGCGCTCGCTGTTGATGTCCGAGGCGTCTGGCTCAGGATCGCCTCCCAAGTACCCAAGTCTATGGATGAGGCCGCAGAGAATGTCTTGCTGTTTGAGCGCGTCGAGTGCGACATCGGGTAGCGGCCAATCTCGCTGTGCACCTCCGATTTGATCGACCAGTTTGTAGGTCAGCCCGTTCGCGAACGGGGTGCCGTCCGAGGAGTGCACGATCGAGCCCGGTCTGAACGAAAGCATTTCACCAATGCGCGATCCGACGCTCAACAACGCGATCCAAAGATGCGACATCTGCAGCAATTGGAGTAGGCCTACGACTTGGGCTGCAGTTGTTGGGGGCCATTGCTGCGCTTCCTGTCTCTCCAATGTTGTCCCGGCCCAGACGTTGGCGACAAGTTGAAACGGCGGGGCGTCAAACTGATTGCCACTCCTGTCGACCCATCTGTGTTCTGCGAGGATGTGCTTGAACTTTAGGCGCCGCCGACCCGCGACGGCGTCAGACAGAACGTCTGAGCCTTCGATTGGATGCTGAGCGACCACATCGGCGAACTGAGCGGCGACGGCGAGCAAAGTTGGGCCAAGATCGCGAGCGACCCATAGAACCCTCCATCCGCCCTCCGCGATGTAATCGTCAGGCAAAGGCTGGCGCTTGGATCGCCTCGACTCGGACTTGGGGCGCCGGTCTTCGCCACGGACATCTGGGGTGTAGTGCTGGGACCACTTTCTTGCGGCGAGCTGAGGGCAATCTGCCCAGAGGCCTCGGTCGCATAGCGCGATGATTCGGTCGAGTTCGCAACGGAGATCGACCTGTATGTTCTCGCTCTTGATTTCGGAAAGGTCCTCCGCCGTGTAGAAGCTCATGAAACTACCGGCCGCAGCGTCGTCCGGGCCCATGTGTTGCACGGCGCCTTTGATGAGTCGTGGCACCGTTTGATGCAAGATGCGGCAGAGCGTGGTCAGCGCGAGATGGCGGCCGTTTGAACGGCCCGAACCTGTGGGCGCGAGTGCGAGAAGAACGGCGTAGCGGACAAGGTACAGGAGCGCAGGCTCGATGTACTCCTCGGGCACGCCCTGAGACTTGAGTCTGTTCCTGAAATCAATCCTCGCCATATGCCTTGACAGCGGCGGCAACCAGTCCGTTGATGTCTCCCATATTCCAAACGTCGCGCCAAAGCCGAGCTTTGATTGAACAGACACGAGGTCTTTCGGCGCCAGAGACTGAATGTTCGCTGAACGCATGTCGAGAAGCACTTCGTCGCGGAGTTCCACGACATTGCTTGCGGGTGCGCGGTCTTTCTGACTACCCCTAAGGGGTTTGGCGGCAGTGCTCACGTGTAGGTTCCTTCAAAGACAATGGGGACATGCTTGCCAGACTTGATCTGATCCCGCCAATAGCTCAGTCGCTCGCGAACTACCTGCGCATCGAAACGCGTGAGGATGGTCTCGGTGTTTTCAAGTTCTTGGGGGAAGCTCGACTCGTTCAACACGGGCACGGGGATCTTGTCTCTGGTGTCTTCCAGTTCGGCTTGCCGTCGAGTGAGGTGCTCATAGCTGTCGTCAAAGACGATGGCGTGCGTGGGGCACAGGGTGCAGCGTTGAACACGGCACCCAGACCCATCATCGTGTTCCGGAGCAAGTGAAGAGGGTGGATGAGTGAAGTCCTTGCAACCTACGCCAACGCGGGTGCGGTTCTTCTTGTAGACCGCCAAGCGCTTACGCTCGTCATCTGAGACGCCGCCATGCTCCAACTTCGCACGGAGCACGGCGGGTTCCACCTTACGGTGAATCTCAATCTCATGCCAAACAGCGGTAGACAGTTCTCTGACCTTCCTGGCCGAATGGGCACGCCATGCCTTGTGTCTCAGGTAAGTTTGCGTCGTGCCGGCGTTTTTGTGATTCGCGGCAACTTGCGCCGTCAGCACTGAGTAGTTGCTGAACTCGTATGCAAATGCGATGTACGCGTCCCGGAAATCACCTGGCGAGATCGACTCTCGCACCTGTCTATCGGCCGGTTGCTTTCGGTTGATCTCGTGAATGAGCTGGCGCAAATACTGGCCGCCGCTTGTGGTGTTGAAATTGCCCACCGATAGCCGACGTATGCCTCTGTGCACGTCGAAGTAGAGCCACGGCGACTTCAAGCACTGTTCCAACTCAATACGCCGAAGTGTCAGCGTTTCGTTTCCGGCATCCGCCTGTAGGTCGGTCAATACCTGCAGATGCTCCTCGTTCAATTTCTTCCTCAGCGGCGCCGTTCGTTGCACCAGGCGGGTCAGGATTGTTCCCGGTGAATCAGTTCGCTTCTTCCGACCCATGCAGAAATGCTCTGATTGGCCCCGGCTCTTGAAGCCATACACCAAGTGGTAGTCAGGGTTGGTCGGGTGCGGCTCGACAAAGCGGCCGGTAACGTTCACGTCCAACAGCGTCTGGATGTTCCAACCCGAGTACAGGAGGCACAGATTGAAGGCATTCCGTACGTCATCGCCATTGGGATAGAGGCCCAATTGGGGCACCCCAATTGGAGTCATCCAGACCATTTTCGATTGGAGACCAAGTGCATTGGCAACGTCGCGCAATGATGGCACCGGGTCGCCGGTTTCTGCGACCACCGCACGATAGACGGCGTGAACGCGGTCCTTCCACTGATCGGCCGCGACCATCTTCCACGACCACATGTCGGGCTCTTGTTCGTCGGCGGACTCCCAGCGTTGGAGTGTCGCAAACCAGCCGTGCTTCAGCCGGTGGCGTATGACTTCTATCTCCCAGTGAGCAGGAACCTCGGACGACTTCTGAACGTAATCCGGTGAAGGCCAGTAGAGGCCCGGGAGCTTCTTCTGTTTAAGTCGGATGTTGACCAAACGCAGGAAGTTGCCATGGTGGGTGGTGCTGACCTTGTTTCGTTTTGATATAGCGTAGTGCAGTTCGTGAAGGTCCTCAACTGCCTTCACGCGGCTGGAGCCCACGGTCTGCGAGGTTTGATCGCCGCGCTCGGCTTCGTCGAGGACGCGCCACCACGTTCGGAGTGTTTGCAGATGATTGTTGCGATGGGACTGTGACTGCAATAGCCTCCACTCTTCCTTGATGGCAGGAAGCAAGTCCATGATCAGTTCGGGCCGTCCGGTGAAATCACCTGTCCACTGACTCTTGGCGTTGCCCTTCAAGTCTTCTTCCTGGACGCCCGTCGCGAACCGTCGAAGGTCGATCGGGATCGGCTTGGACGAATGCTCGGTCCAGAAGAGAAGTGGGTCGGAATCGCTTTGTCCAGGATTGGATGTCGCAACAGATGCCGGCATCTGTTGTGTTGAAACGAGCGTCAGAGCAGGGCCGTGCCGACCCTTGTTAACTTTGCGTCCTGGTTCAGCCATGGTCGGTTCTCACTTCTGCATTCTTGTATTCGAGGTCGTCGAGGTACTCTGCGTACTGCAACTGGGTCTCGCCACTTGCGTAGATGCGAGCGACCCACTGAAGGTATCTCTCGGTTGTCGCCATATCGATGTGGCCGAGTTGAGGCTTGATCACTTGCTGAATGTCGCTCAGCGCGTTCGACGTGATCCAGTCAATGGGAAGCTTGTCGACCTTTGCTGCGATGAGGTCGGCTCTCTTTTTCGACAAGGTCAGCAAGGTCTTGCAAGCCCAGTAGTGGCGACCAGCATGGGGCGACCACCCGTCAAAGGGCAGGTTGCCAACACCGGTCCAGGCTTCGTAGAGCGTCTTGGCGGTAATGCGCTCGCCGGTGGACTCAGAGATGAAAAGGTGGGGTGACGGCTTCGCGGCGCGCGCACGTTGTTCGGCTTTGGTTGGGGCTGCCTTGGCCCACTTCGCGCGCGCCGCGAAACGAGGACCGCGCCGGTACTCGTGCACCCGGTTCGCGAGTTCGAGTGGCATCCAGATGATCCGGGCGGGGCCGATCTTGTCGCCATGGTCTTCGCCGAAGTCTTGCCCCTTTGTTCCGAACTTGATCGTGGCCTCGACTTGCTCACCGATGACGTGCCAGTCTTCGATGCGCTCGGGGAGCGTATCTAACCGCCACGCGGCTGCTTCTTCTCTGCGAACGGCGGTCTTGATGATCAACTCGACCATCAAGGCCTTCGTGGCGCCCCTCTTTATCAGCACAGCCTGAAGCCACTTCTTCGTCTCGACATCAGTTGGGAGTCGCAAGGTCTTGGGGTCCAGGCGAACCTTCCCTACGCGACTCTCGACCTGTTGGCCTCGATGCCCGTGGCTGTCGGTGGCGCTTCTGACCTGGACATAGTGAGTCGTCGTCGGCACCATGAACTCCTCGCGGATGCCCCGGAGCGCCGCCCAGGATAGGAAGTTGCAGGCTTCTTGCACGCGAGCATTGATCGTCGAAGGCGCCAACCCCTTGCCTTTGGTCGACCAACTCCCTTGGCTCATTTCTTTCTGATAGCCACCCAGCAGGTGCTGCGCGTAGTTGGCGTTCTTCCAGTCGACGCCGCGTAGTTCAGCCCACTCCAGGAAGTTCGACAGCGACTCGGCATAGGCCTGAAGGCTCAGCTTCGTCGGCATCCTGTTCGCGCCCCGTTTGCCCTTTGCCGTTGGCGTCCAGTCCAGCAACGCTCGCTCGATCACGTAGGTCGATGGGTCGCGCAGGTACTGCCACTCCCCGTCGAAGAAACACGGGACATGAGCGACCCTGTCGAAGCCCCGCTGACGGAGGTCCTGCTCATCAGGCCAGAAGATGTGAATTGACATTTAATGAAAGCTGGTGGCTATCAGATTGGATAATGTAACCCAAGAAAAAAGCTCTTGTAAGCTTCATTTAATGTTTTCGTGGGGGCTTCCCTAAGGCATAGAACACGATGCCGCCGGCGTCGGTGTCTTCCCAATACACGCGCAGCGTGAAGCGGTAGGCGAGGTCGTCGGGCAATTGCACCTGGATTGACCTACAAAGCACGGGCGAGCCGCTCGACCGCTTCTTCCAGATGCGCCATCGAACTCGCGTATGACAGGCGCACGAAGTGCTCGCTGGCGTGGCGGCCGAAGTCGCGCCCGGGGGTGATCGCGACGTGCGCGCGGCGCATCATGTCGAAGCTGAAATCCCAGCTGCTGGGGCTGTGCGCCGAGCAGTCGGCCCAGGCATAGAACGCGCCGTCAGGCATCACCGGCACCGTGAGGCCGAGCCGGTTCAGAGCCGGCACGATGAAGTCGCGCCGGCGTTGAAATTCGGCGCGGCGGCGTTCGTATTCGGCGATCGATTCGGGCTCGAAGCAGGCCAGCGCGGCATGCTGCGCCACCGTGGACGGGCAGATGTAAAGGTTCTGCGCCAGCTTTTCGATCGGCGCGACAAGCGCGTCCGGCACCACCATCCAGCCCAGCCGCCAGCCGGTCATGCAGAAGTACTTCGAGAAGCTGTTGATCGAGATCACGTCGCTGCCCGGCGCCGCGCCGTCCCCGCCTGAATTCACCAGCGCGCTGTGGCCGAAGCGGGCCTCGAAGCTCAGCGCCAGGTAGATTTCGTCGACGATGGTGAAGCCGCCGCGCTCCCGCACGGCGCTGACGATGCACGCCATCTCGGCCGGCTCGATCGAGGTGCCGGTCGGGTTCGACGGCGACGCCAGCAGCACGCCGCGCGTGCGCCCGGTCCAGGCCGCACACACGCCGTCGGCCGTGAGCTGAAAGCGCTCCGAGGCGCCGGCCGGCAGCAGCACCGGCCGGCCTTCGGCGGCGGCCACGAAGTGGCGGTTGCAGGGGTAGCTCGGGTCGGGCAGCAGCACCTCGTCGTCGCGGTCGACCAGTGCCAGGCAGGCGAGCTGCAGCGCCGCCGAAGCACCGGCCGTGACGATGATGCGGCGCGGCGCAATCGCCAGGCCGAAGCGGCTCGCGTACCACGCGCTGATGCGTTCACGCAGGTCCGGCAGGCCGGTCGCGTCGGTGTACTGGGTGCGGCCATCGCGCAGGGCGCGCGCGGCCGCTTCTTGCACCTGCGGCGGTGCCGTGAAGTCGGGCTCGCCGATGTTCAGGAAGAGCATCGGCGAGGCCGCGCAAGCGGGGCTGCGCGCCAGTTCGGCGGCGGCCTTGGCGCACTCCATCACATAGAACGGATCGATGTGGGCCAGGCGCTGGGCGAGCTTCATGCGGCGGGTGGCGGTGCGGCGCTCGAGGACGCGATTCCGAGGCCTGGTCGTACGAGCCAACTCACGCACCGCGGAGGCGCAGAGAGCGCAGAGGAAGCGCAGAGGAAGACAGAGGAAATCATTGGATTTCTCTGCGCAACTCTGCGTTCTCTGCGCCTCTGCGGTGGTGAGTTGGCTTGCATTGCAGCCAGCACCCGACGCCAGTTCATGCCCTCAACCCCGCCTGGCCCGCATTGCCTCGACTTCGACCTTGCGCAAGTCGGCCGCCGCCTTGTCGAGCACGCCGTTCACGTACTTGTGGCCGTCGGTGCCGCCGAAGCTCTTGGCGAGTTCGACGGCTTCGTTGATGGCCACCTTGTACGGAATGTCGGTGCAGTGCGTCAGCTCGTAGACGCCGATCATCAGCACGCTGTGCTCGACCGGCGACAGCAGCGTCGTCTTGCGGTCGACGTGTCGGGCCAGGACTTCATCGATGGCTGCGGCTTCGCGGATGCAGCCGTGCAGCAGGGCCTCGAAGTGGGCCGCATCGCACTTGTCGAAGTCGGTCTGCTCACCCACATGCGCGGCCACCAGCTCGGCCGAGGCGCCCGACACCAGCCACTCGTAGATGCCCTGCATCGCGATCTCGCGCGAGCGGCGCCGGGCCGACTTCGGCGCGGCGCGTTTCTTGGGCGCACGGGGGGTTGCTTTGGGTGGGTTCGCGGCTGCGTCGGTGGCTTCAGCCGGGGTCGGTTCAGTCACGACATGTCTTCCATCAGGTTCGCCATCTCGACCGCCACGCGGGCCGCGTCGCGGCCTTTCTCATCGGCGCGGGCCCAGGCCTGCGCTTCGGTCTCAACGGTCAGGATCGCGTTGGCGATGGGGATCTCGTGGTCCATCGAAACCCGGCTCACGCCGGCGCCGCTTTCGTTGGCGACGAGTTCGAAGTGATAGGTCTCGCCGCGCACGATGCAGCCGAGTGCGATCAGCGCATCGAAGTCGTCGGTTTCCGCCAGCGCGAACAGTGCCAGCGGAATCTCCAGCGCGCCCGGCACCGTGACATGGCGGATGTTTTCTGCCGTCACGCCGAGCGCGCCGAGTTCGCTGCGGCAGGCGCTTGCCAGTGCGTCGGTCAGCGCCGCGTTGAAACGCGCCTGCACGATGCCGATGCGCAGGTTGCGGCCATCGAGCCGAGCTTGCGCGCCGGCGCTGACGGTGGAGTTCTTGTCAGCGTGCTGCATGGGCCGCCTGCGGTGAGCTGGCGTCAGCGTGGGCACCTGTGTGGGCTTCTATGTGGGCTTCGGCATGGGCGGCCACGAAGCCGGTGACTTCGAGGCCGTAGCCGGCCATGCTGGGCATGCGGCGCGGGCTGCCGAGCAGCTTCATCTTTGTGATGCCAAGCTCGCGCAGGATCTGCGCGCCGATGCCGTAGGTGCGCAAGTCGATCTGGCTGCTGCGCGCCGGCGCGGCCTGCGGGCAGGCGAGCACGCGCGGCAGCAGGGCGGCCACGGCCTCGCCGCAATTCAGCAGCACCGCCGCGCCGCGTTCGCTGGCCCGCAACGCGGCGAGTGCGCGCGGCAAGGGCCATGAATGTTCACTCGCGCCGACCTCCAGCACGTCCATCACCGACAGCGGCTCGTGGACGCGCACCAGCACTTCTTCGGCGGCGGTCCAGCTGCCGTGCGTGAGGGCCAGGTGCAGGCCGCCGCTGCGGTCGCGAAAGGCGCTGCAATCGAACTCGCCTTGCGCCGTCATCAAGCGGCGCTGGCCGGCGCGTTCGATCAGTGTTTCGTTGCGGCTGCGGTACTCGATCAGGTCGGCGATGGCGCCGATCTTCAGGCCATGTTCGCGGGCGAACACCATCAGGTCAGGCAGGCGGGCCATCGTGCCGTCGTCCTTCATCACTTCGCAGATCACGGCAGCGGGCGAAAGGCCCGCCATACCGGCCAGATCGCAGCCGGCTTCGGTGTGCCCGGCGCGCATCAGCACGCCGCCTTCCTGGGCCCGCAGCGGGAAGATGTGGCCGGGTTGAACCAGGTCGCTGGCCTTGGCGTCGCGCGCGACGGCGGCTTGCACGGTGCGCGCCCGGTCAGCGGCGGAGATGCCGGTGTCGACGCCGCTGGCGGCTTCGATCGAGACCGTGAACGCGGTGCCGTGGCGGGTGCCGTTGCGCGCCGTCATCGATTGCAGTTGCAGCCGGTCGCAGCGCTCGGGCGTGAGCGTCAGGCAGATCAGGCCGCGGCCGAAGCGCGCCATGAAGTTGATCGCCTCGGGCGTGACATGGTCGGCGGCGATCACCAGGTCGCCTTCGTTCTCGCGATCTTCCTCATCGACGAGGATGATCATGCGGCCGGCGGCCAGGTCGGCCACCAGTTCGGGTATCGGGGAAATCACCATCGCGGGATTGTAGGTGGCGGGTGTGCGGCCCCTGCGCGATGACCGTGAGCGCCGAACTGCTCGGGTCAGCGAGGCGCGGGCAACTCCAGCATGCGCGCCACGTAGCGCGCGATCATGTCGATCTCGAGGTTCACGCGCTGGCCGACCTGCAGGCCGCCGAGGGTGGTGTTGGCCAGCGTGTGCGGGATCAAGTTGATGCTCAACTCGCAGCCGCGGGCCGCCGTGACAGCCGCTGAACCAGCGGCCGCTCCATCAGCCGGGCCGTCGACCACGCGGTTCACCGTCAGGCTCACGCCATTCACGGTGATCGAGCCTTTGTAGGCAATGAAGCGCGCCAGTTCAGCAGGCGTTGCGATGCGCAGTTCCCACGACTCGCCGACCGCTGCGAAGTGCCTGACCGTGCCGATGCCGTCGACGTGGCCGCTGACGATGTGGCCGCCGAGCCGGTCGTGCGCACGCAGGGCCTTTTCGAGGTTGACCGGGCCGGCCCGGTCCAGGCCGGCGGTCTTGTCCAGGCTCTCGGCCGAGATGTCGAACTCGAAGCGCGAGGTGGCCGCGTCAAAGGCTGCGACCGTCATGCACGCGCCGTTCAGCGCGATGCTGTCGCCCGGCTGCACGTCGTCGAGATAGCCGCGCGGCGCCTGCAATGCGATGCGTTTGCCATGGGCTGCATCCGCGCCGATCGGTCGCGCGTCGAGGATCTGGCCGATGCCGCTGATGATGCCGGTGAACATCAGCGAATTGTCGCAGGCCGGGCGATCAGGCGCAGGTCGTCGCCGATCATCAGCACGCTGACGAAGCGCAGCGCCAGGCTGTCTTGCAAGCGCTCCAGCGGGCCGAACGCGGCCAACTCGCGGCCGGCGCCGATCAAGGTCGGCGCCATGTAGATCAGAAATTCGTCGACCAGCCCGGCGCGAACGAACGAGCCGTTCAGCTTGTGGCCGGCCTCGACATGCAACTCGTTGATGCCGCGCTGCGCCAGGTCGGCCAGCATCGCTGCCAGATCGACCTTGCCGCCAGTACCGGGGCACAGCGCGATCTCGGCGCCGCGGTTGCGCAGAGCGTTTCCGCGCGCTGCATCGAGGGCGGCGGCGTAGATCAGCGCGCGGCTGGGTGCATCGAGCAGGCGCGATGCGGGCGGCGTCTCGAGCCGCGAATCGACGACCACGCGCAGCGGCTGCAACACCGTTGCGACCCACCGCACATCGAGCCTCGGGTTGTCGTCGAGCACCGTGCCCACGCCGGTCAGCACCGCGCCGGCGCGTTTGCGCCAGGCGTGGCCGTCGGCCCGCGCTGCCGGGCCGGTGATCCACTGGCTGACGCCGTTGTTCAGCGCGGTGCGGCCGTCGAGCGAGACTGCCGCCTTCAGCCGCACCCAGGGCCGCGCGCGCTGCATGCGCGAGAAGAAGCCGATGTTGAGTTCGCGTGCGGCTTCGGTCAGCAGCGCGCCATCGGCGTGGTCGGCCGCCATCGCCACCTGGATACCGGCCGCGCGCAGCCGCGCCATGCCCTGGCCGGCGACGAGCGGGTTCGGGTCTTGCAGCGCTATGGTGACGCGGGCGACGCCGGCGGCGATCAGCGCGTCGCAGCAGGGCGGCGTGCGGCCGTGGTGCGAACAGGGTTCGAGGGTGACGAAGACGCTGGCGCCGCGTGCGGTTTCAAAGCGCGATGCCAGGTCGCGCAGCGCCATCACCTCGGCATGCGGCCCTCCCGCTTGCCGGGTGTGGCCGCGGCCGATGATGCGGCCATCCGGCGCGGTGATGACGCAGCCGACGCGTGGGTTCGGCTCCGACAGACCGATCGCTTCGTGCGCCAGCGCCAGCGCTTCGTGCATCGGCGTCGGGTGCGGTGTCGGCTGCGCTGTCACCACGGGTCGTAGCTGCCGAAGTTCCAGAGGTGGCCTTCGGGGTCGCGGCAGCTGAAGCCGCGGCCGCCGTAGTCTTCGTCCTTGATCTCAAGCACGATCAGCGCGCCGGCGGCCTTGGCCCTGGCATATACCGCGTCGGCATCGACAACCACCAGGTAGGCGCTCTGGGTTCCTGCGCCACCGACTTCATCGGGCTGCCTGATGAGCCGGCCCCACTCAGTTTCGACGTTAGACACCGAGCCGAGCATGACCATGCCGTTGCCGAAGCTCAGTTGGGCATGCGCAATCGAGCCATCCGGGTTGGCATGCACTGCGTGCGCTTCGAAGCCGAAAGCGCTGCACAGCCAGGTGATCGCGGCCGGCGCGTCGCGATAGCGCAGGCAGGGGATCACCGTGGCGCGGGTGGCCTTGGCCGGCGTGGCGGGAATGACGGGAGTGGCAGCAGCGTTCATGAGTGAGTCTTCTCGGCGGGGTTGCGACGCACGGTGCGGGCGCCAGTGTGCCGCACGCAACGCATTGCCTCAAGGCTGGTGCTGCGCGGTGCTCAGGTTCGCATAGACGTCGGCCGGGTGGCCTTCGACACGCACGCCCGGGCGCGTCGGGCAGGTCTCGCTGCCCTTGATGACGAGAAAGTTCTGATGCGCCAGGGCGCCGTCGACGTTGGCATAGGTGGCCGGGTGTTCAAGGTTTGTATCGACCGCGCCGCTGCCGTCCAGATCGGCGCTGTAGCGGCACACGCGCCGGTCGGCCGCACCCAGACCCACGCTCCAGCCGGCTGGCAGCAGCGTCGTTCGCCCGGACCACTGGCCGTTGACCAACGGGTAAACAACGCAGTGGTACGCCAGGTGCCGGTCGCCGCTGTCGACCCAGCCCGCCACGCCGACGCTGGCCGGCAGCGCGGCCAGCGGCACGGCTTCGATGCGCAGGCTGGCGGTGCCGCCGCCGGGGGTGTACGACACGGTCTTCAGCGCCTCGGTGGCACAGACCGGCGGGTTCGGGTACGCGCCGCCGGCAAGTGCGAGGGCCACGTCGGCCGCCAGCGGTGCTTCGATGGCCTGCGCCGGGTCGGGCGGCGCGGCCGAGGTGAAGCGGACGATGCCGCTGAGCAGATAGCCGATATTTGCGTCGCAGGCCGACAGGTCGGCCGCCTGCAAGTCGCGGCTTGGGGTGGCCGGGTTGATGCCGGTGCAGCGGCCCGTCACGAGACCCGAGCGGTTGTCGAACACCAGCGCCACGCTGCCGCTGGGCGCCGGCTTGAAGGCACTGCGCCCGCCGCCCAGGTCCTTCGCGCCGAGGGGAATCCGGTGCGAACGCCCGTAGGCGCCCAGCACCGGCACGCCGCCGCGCGCGACGCCGAGCGCGCCGGTGTAGGCCGGATCGCTGCCGGCGATGATGGAGTTCAGCACCACCTGCTGGGCTGCGCCGCTGCGGTCGCTCCAGCTCACCGTGACGGCGGCGTCCTTCGCGTTCGGCGCGTGGTTCGGGTTCATCGCATCGACCGGATCGATCTGCCGCGCCACCCGGTAACGCGTGTTGATGGCATAGCCGGCCGCCGAGTCGACGCTGCTGGCAGCGCTGGTCACGTCGGCATACGAGCGGGCGCCGCCGGACGCGGCCGAGGCGGCAACGATTGAGAAGGCGCGCAGCGATTCCAGGTCTTCCTGGCCGAGCCGCACGGCTTCCGAGCGTTGCCGCGCCACGTCGGAGTTGAGCCGCAACTGGGTCTGGACCCGCGCGACCGTGAGCATGCCGAGCGACAGCACCAGAAACGCAACCAGCGCTTCGAGCAGCGTGGTGCCGCGCTGGCGGGCTGCGGCGCGAGAAGCGGCGCGAGAAGCGGCGCAAGAAGCGGTGATGGGGGCAAGGGGCGGGCGGTTCATGCGGCCCTCGTCAGAAGTCGCGCCAGCTGCCGCTCACGCGCACGAAGCTGCCGCTGTTGCCTTTCAGCAGCGCCAGCATCGGTGCATCTCGGAACAGCTCGGGCGCACCATCGCCCCGGTAGTCGCCTTCGCTGATGGCCGCGCCGCGCAGGGCGGCGCCCAAGCCGGCCGTGCGGTCCCAGCGCAGGGTGCGGCTGTAGATCAGGCCGTGCAGCAGCACCGCGCCATCGAGCCTTAGCGCACCGTTGACGACGATCAGGACCGGGTGCTGCGCCGAGCCGAGCGTCAGCGGGCCCGCCAGGTCCAAGTCGCCGTCGACCCAGGCCATGGCGTTGTCGCCCGAAGCCTCGACGGCTGCGACCAGCGCCGCGCTGCAGCCGGCGCCGCAGTCGAGCCGCACGACGCTCGGCTGCTGCTTCCAGCCGGCCTTGTCGAGGCCGAAGAACGAGGCGAAGAACTGGTCCGGGGTGAGGCTCGCCAGCGCGCTGTCCTGGCCGGCCAGCACCCCCACGAGCGCGCCGGCCGCAGCGCCTGCCTGCCAGCTACCGGCGGCCGTGCCAAGGCGCGCCTGACCAGCCGCGATGCTGCCGCCGGCGTGGATCGCGATGGCAGACTCCGGGTCCGGGTTGTGCGCGCCCAGCGCCGCCGTGTCGGCATCGAAGCCACCGCGCAGCGTGATCGCGGCCACCGGCGGCGTGCGCAGCCCGCCGATCAGGGCCAGGTCGACCTGGACCCGCGCCGTGGCGTCGGTGCTGGTGCTGGCACCCGGCACGCAGGCCCCGGCCAGCCGCGTGCAGCCGGTCGCGATGACGCGCACGATGCCGGGCTTTGCGCCGGCCGCGAACTGCAGGCTGAAGGCCGGCGCGGGGCTGTTGCCGGCCGGTGCGGCCAACACCGGCGCGCCGTCGGCCGGGCAACTGCAGGCCCAGCCGCTGTCGGTGCGCACGCAGCTCGGCTGCAAGGCGGTCAGCGTGCCGGCGTTGCTCCAGGTGACCGGGGTGAAGGCCGAGGTAGCCCGGCCGTAGCTCAGGTAGCGGGCGCGGAACGTGGTGGCGGCAGGGGCGGCTGCGGGGTTGGCGACAGGCCGGCAATCGGCGCCGAGCCGGGCGCTGTGGTTGAGCTGCGCCTGCGCCCATTCGAGCCCGGCCTCGGCGGCCTCGAAGGCTTGCGTCGAGCGGTACTGGTTGGCCGAGCTGCGCTGCTCGAAGACCAGATTGCGGTTCACGAACACAGCCACCAGCACCATCGCGAAGAACAGCAGCATCGTGACGACAAGGGCGGCGGCGCCGCGCTGGCGGCGCGGCATGCCGGGCGTGCCGGACATGCAAAAAGTGGGTGGGCGGGAGCCAGCCATCACATCAGCCCGGGCAGGCGCCGCTGACGGCGTCGTTGCGCAGTCGCACGTTGCTGTGCAGGCTGCGCGTGACGCTCGCGTCAGTGGAGGAGCGGCCTGTCACCACCACCGCCAGGCTGCGCACCTGTTGGCGCGGCGGGCAGGTCAGGCTGCCGGCCGGACAGGGCTGGGTGCAGTAGCCGTGCAGGTCGATCTGCTGCACCGCCGGGGTGACGCTGAACTCGGTGATGTCGAGCGTGCCGGCGTCGGTCAGCGCCTGCCAGTTGCCGGCGCCGAGCAGCATCTCGATGACGCGGTTGCGGAGCCGAAAACCGAACTGCTCGTTGCTGTCGACGAGGTTGTTTTCGACCGCGTCACGCGAGTAGCGAAAGCTCACGGCGTCCGACGCCGCTGCGCTCGGGGCGAGCGCGACGTAGGGGTTGGTGACGACGCCAGGTGCGGCGGCGGTCCAGACGCCATCGGTGGCAGCACCCCAGTAGCCGGCGCGGCGCAGGTCGCGCGAGATCACGTCGGTGGCGGTGCGCAGGTCTTGCATCAAGCGCGCCTCGAGCAGCAGGTTGCGGTTTTCGCGCAGGTTGCCGGCGAGCAAGGTCGCACCGGTGGCGGCGATGAACAGCGCGATCGCCACGCCGACCAGCAGCTCGACCAGCGACAGCCCGCGCTGGGCGGGCTGGACGGGCTGGACGGGCCGGCGCCGAGTCGCAGTGCGGCAATCGGTGCGGCACTTGTTGCGGTTCACGGCGCGCATCACAGGTTCCAGCACTTGGCGTTCAGGTCGGCCGGGTTCGCGACGCGGGCGTCCGGCCCGGAGGCATAAGCCAGGTTCGCACCGCTCACGCGCACCGCCATGTTGCGGCAGCCGGCATCGCGGGCCTGGGTGCCGCTGGCGGTGGCCAGCACGTCGTAGCCATCCTCGTCGGCCGAGACCAGTTGCAGCTGGTAGTGGCCGGCTGCCGACCGCGCCGGCGTGCCGATGTCGGCCAGGCTGCCGTAGCGCGCGCCGTTGCTGCGCCAGCGTTCCTGGGCTGCCTGCACCTGCATCATCGAGACCAGCACATCGGCGCGGCGCACACGCTGCAACTGTCCTTCGAAACTCGGCAACGCGATGCTGGTCAGCACGCCGGTCATCGCCACCACAGCGAGCATTTCGATCAGCGTGAAGCCGCCACATGCACGGCGACGGCGCGCCTGAGTGGGTGCGTCGTTGGCCGCAGTGGCGAGGGCTGGGCGTGAGCTGCATGACGCCGGAATTATCGACGCGACGGGTGCGCTTCGGGCGTCGCCGAGTGCAGCGGCCTGCCGCACGTCGGAGCGGATCTGCCGCTGGTCTTGCGCGAGAAGAGAGGTGGTTTGCATGGTGATTCTCCGAGGCGAATTGTTTGGGGTCGGCGGCTTCAGCAGGCGCGGTAGCCGGGCATCGCGGCTTGCGGCGAACAGGAGCGAACCCGCCCCATGATGTTGACGACGTGGTGCACTGCGCGGCTGTGGGCGCCAAGCACGCGCAGGGTGCCGGTCGGCGTGCTCGTGCCGTGCAGCGGGTCGAACAGCACCGAGCCGACGTTGGCTTGCAGGCGCACGCCGCCGGCGTCGGGCAGCACGATGGTGCGAACTTCCTGCGCGCCGCCAATGCACTGTGCCGGCCCGGTCGGCTGGCAGCTGCACAGGGCCGCAGCACCGGAGTGGATCACGTAGCACGAACCGTCGGGCATGGCGTGCAGGCTCAGGCGCAGCGGCTGGTTGCGGGCCACTGCCTCGGTGCGCACGAACTGGATGTCGGTGGCCAGCGCGGTGGCGGCGCGGTCGAGCCGGCGCGAGTCGAGCAGGTTGCGCAGGCTCGGGGCGGCGGTCGAGGCCAGCACCGCCGTGATCGCGATCACGACGCAGGCTTCGACCAGCGTCACGCCATGCTGGCCATGCTGGCCGTGTTGGCCAAATTGCCGGCCGGGGCTGCGGCTGGCCTGAAGGGTGTCGGGGGTCATCTGTGCTCCGGGGGGTGAACCGATGCACAGACTGTAGAAAATCAGGCCGCGCCGCGCGACCCCTTGAGGTGGGAACGCACGGCCCCTCCCGTGGGTTCCCCCGCGCCTCCCCCCGTTCGGGTGGCGGGCTCGCCCGCCGCCTCAGATGTCGCGGATCAACTGCCGGAACTCGTCCACATCCTCGAAGCTGCGGTACACCGAGGCGAAGCGCACATAGGCGACCTTGTCGATGCGCTTGAGTTCGCGCATCACCAGTTCGCCGAGCTTGGTTGAAGGCACTTCGCGGGCGCCGCTGTTGAGCAGCTTGTCCTGCATGCGCTCCATCGCGGCGTCGATCTGTTCGACGCTGACCGGGCGCTTGCGCAGAGCCAGCGTCATCGAGGCGCGAATCTTCGAGGCGTCGAACTCGGCGCGCGTGCCGTCGCGCTTCACCACCGCCGGCAGGGCGATCTCGGCCCGTTCGTAGGTCGTGAAGCGCTTGTCGCAGCTGTGGCAGCGCCGACGCCGGCGCAGCACGTCGCCTTCATCCGAGTCGCGCGTCTCGACGACCTGGGTTTCTTCGTGGGAGCAGAAGGGGCAGCGCATGAGGCTCAGTCGAATTCATTCACCGCAGAGGAACTCCGCCAACACCGTCACTCTGCGGTGAAGAATTGCTTTGGACAGCTCAGCGGTAGACCGGGAACTCGGCCGTCAGCGCGGCGACCTTGGCCTTCACTGCCGCCGTGGTCGCCGCGTCGTTCGGCTGGTCGAGCACGTCGGCGATCAGGTGCGCGGTCTGGCGTGCCTGCGCTTCGCGGAAGCCGCGCGTCGTCATCGCTGGCGTGCCCAGGCGAATGCCGCTGGTGACCATCGGCTTTTGCGGGTCGTTCGGAATGCCGTTCTTGTTGCACGTCATGTGGGCCGCACCGAGCAGGTTCTCGGCTTCCTTGCCGGTCAGGTTCTTCGGCCGCAGATCGACCAGCATCACATGCGATTCGGTGCGCCCGCTGACGATGCGCAGGCCGCGTTCGATCAAGGTCTCGGCCAGCACGACGGCGTTCTTCGCGACCTGTTGCTGATAAACCTTGAACTCGGGTTGCAGCGCTTCCTTGAAGGCCACCGCCTTGGCCGCGATCACATGCATCAGCGGCCCGCCCTGGATGCCGGGGAAGATGGCGCTGTTGATCTTCTTCGCGATCGCCTCGTCGTTCATCAACACAATGCCACCGCGCGGGCCGCGCAGGCTCTTGTGGGTGGTGGAGGTGACCACATCGGCGTGCGGCAGCGGGTTCGGGTACTCGCCGGCGGCGATCAGGCCGGCGTAGTGCGCCATGTCGACCATGAAGTACGCGCCGATGTCTTTCGCCACCTTCGCGAAGCGTGCGAAGTCGATGCGCAGACTGTAGGCCGAGGCGCCGGCGATGACGAGCTTCGGCTTGTGCTCATGGGCCAGGCGCTCCATCGCGTCGTAGTCGATTTCTTCCTTCGCCGTTAGGCCGTAGCTGATGACCTTGAACCACTTGCCGCTCATGTTCAACGGCATGCCGTGGGTCAGGTGGCCACCTTCGGCCAGACTCATGCCCATGATGGTGTCGCCGGGCTGCAGCAGGCCGAAGAACACCGCCTGATTCGCCTGCGAACCCGAGTTGGCCTGCACATTCGCGTACTCGGAGCCGAACAGCTGTTTGACGCGATCAATGGCGAGTTGCTCGGCGATGTCGACGAACTCGCAGCCACCGTAGTACCGCTTGCCGGGGTAGCCCTCAGCGTACTTGTTGGTGAGCTGCGTGCCTTGTGCCTGCATCACGGCCGGCGAGGCGTAATTCTCGGAGGCGATCAGCTCGATGTGGTCTTCCTGGCGCTGGTTCTCGCGCTGGATCACGGACCAGAGTTCGGGGTCGGTGAGGGCGATGGTTGATCGGGCGCGGTCAAACATGGTCGGCAGTCCTGTTGCAGCGAAGTCCCCGGGCTGGCTGATGTGCAACCGCATGCATGCGCGGATGGCACATGACCCCAAGGCTGCCCAGGCGAACGGCTGAACGGCGGCCTGCAAGACACAGGCGCCGACCGCGCTCCCCGGTGGTGACCCACCTCGGGCCCCGAGACCGGTGTTCGGTCGGGGCCGCATCGCCAGTCGCGCGGCCCGTCGAGTGTAGCGGAGTGACTCTGGGACGGGCTGGAAGGTCGGCCGGTCAACAGGTCAGTCAGGGCAGCAGCAACGCGATCTTGTCGGGCTCAACGGCAGCGGGCTCGGCCGGCGCTGGCGTTGCGGGAATCGCATCGCGACGGGGCGCGTGCGGGGCCGTGGCGGCAACGGCCGGCCCGACCGCCGCGGCACGCATCGACACGCTCTTGCCACCGGCCACCAGGCGAAGTGAATTCTGCTCGCTCAAGACCTTGATTGCATAACCGCCGTCGTCCAACAGGTTGGCTGCGCCGACATAAAAGCGCAGTCCGGCTTCCAGGCTGCCAGCGCGCGCAATGCATTCCTTCAGCACCTGAACGCCGACACGCAGGTTTGTCACCGGGTCGAACGCGGCGTGGTTGCCGCCGAACGCCTCGTACTTGTCGTTGTGCATTTTGGTCATGACCTGCATCAGGCCCTGCGCACCGACCGAACTTTGCGCAAACGGGTTGAAGCTGGACTCGATCGCCATGATCGCCAGGATCAGTGTCGGGTCGAGCCCGGCCTTGGCGCCCACCTGCCAGGCTTCCTGAACCAGCCGGCTGACCGGCTCCGGAGCGACGCGGTAGCGCCCTGACAGCCATTGCGCAACGGCCGCCTGCTGGCGGTTGAGCGCCTTCGGGTCAGATGCAGTGGCGCGCGCGATCGCATCGGGTTCGCTGAGTTCGGTGGCCAGCGTGACCACCACAGGCTCTTCGCGCGCCTCTTGGCGTGCCTGGAGCCAGCCCAGGGCTCGCACCTCGGCTTCGTGACGAAGGTCGGAGTGGCCCACGGCGAAGAGCAGCACAGCAGCGATCACCAGGCCCAGCAAGGCCAGCGTGTTGTGGCTCACTTCGAGCAGGCCGTGGCCAACGTCGCGCAGGAACACGGTGGCTGACCGGACGCCGGCAACGCGCACCGACTGCAAACTGGCGCCGCACCGCGCAATGGCTTGGCGCACGACGGTTGTGAATGGGTCGAACAGGTTCATGTCACTCCTCATCAGTCGCCGGCTTCTTCCGTCTGTGCCCAACCACCGGGGCAGGACGCGAAGGAAGCGACGGCGATAATTGTTGGCCGGTATCCGCAGGCCGCAGGAAGCGGCGACGCGGCTCGGCATGGCAATCGACAGGCTCCGCGCGTCGCTTCGTCATCGAGGCGTGCATCACGGGTAATCCCTGCCGGATCACAAGAAAGCCGGAATTTATCAAGGCGCTTCATAACCAGTCAAGGTTATCAAAAGTCAATTCAACTACATAAATGTATGAAATACCGCGACTTGCGTGACTTTATCGCAGGGCTGGAGCGTGCCGGAGAACTCCGGCGCGTCGCAGAGCCAGTCTCCGTGCGGCTTGAAATGACAGCGGTCAGTGACGCCGTCTTGCGCGCCGGTGGCCCGGCGCTGTGGTTCGAGCGGCCGACGGGTTACAAAATTTCGGCCTTGACAAACCTGTTTGGCACGCCGAAGCGGGTGGCGCTGGGGATGGGCGCCAGCGAGCTGGGCGAGCTTCGCGATATCGGCCGCCTGCTTGCCAGCCTGAAGGAGCCGGAGCCGCCGAAGGGGCTGAAAGACGCCGGTAAGCTGCTGCAGATGGCCAAGGCGCTGTGGGACATGAAGCCCGCCAGCGTGCGCAACCCGGCCTGTCAGGAGGTGGTGCTGGCGGGGCCGGAGGTCGATCTCGGTCGGCTGCCGATTCAGACCTGCTGGCCCGAAGACGCCGGCCCGCTGATCACCTGGGGCCTGGTGATCACGCGCGGCCCGCAGGGCAGGGCGAATGCGCGCCAGCGGCAGAACCTGGGCATCTACCGCCAGCAGGTGATCGCGCGCAACCAGGTCATCATGCGCTGGCTGGCCCACCGCGGCGGGGCGCTCGACTTCCGCGATTTCGCGCTCGCCAAGCCGGGCCAGCCGTTTCCGATGGCGGTAGCGCTGGGCGCCGATCCGGCGACCATCCTCGGCGCCGTCACGCCGGTGCCCGACAGCTTGTCGGAATACCAGTTCGCCGGACTGCTGCGTGGCAGCCGCACCGAGGTCGCCGACTCCGGTGTCGGCGATTCCGGCCTGATGCTGCAGGTGCCGGCCCGCGCCGAGATCGTGCTTGAAGGCCACATCCCGGTGGCCGCCGCCGGCTTCGTCGGCGTGAGCGAGCACGGCGTGAAGCTGAAGGAGGTCGGCGGCTATCTGCATGCGCTGGAAGGCCCGTTCGGCGACCACACCGGGTACTACAACGAGCAGGACTGGTTCCCGGTGTTTCACATCGAACGCATGACGCACCGCCGCGAGCCCATCTACCACTCCACCTACACCGGCAAGCCGCCCGACGAGCCGGCCATCCTCGGCGTGGCGCTGAACGAGGTGTTCGTGCCGATCCTGCAAAAGCAGTTTCCGGAAATCGTCGATTTCTACCTGCCGCCCGAAGGCTGCAGCTACCGGATGGCAATCGTCAGCATTCGCAAGAGCTACCCCGGCCACGCGAAGCGGCTGATGTTCGGCATCTGGAGCTTCTTGCGCCAGTTTATGTACACCAAGTTCATCGTCGTCACCGACGACGACGTGAACATCCGCGACTGGAAGGAAGTGGTCTGGGCCATCACGACCCGCATGGACCCGGTGCGCGATACCTTGCTGGCCGAGAACACTCCCATCGACTACCTCGACTTCGCGTCGCCCGTCAGCGGGCTGGGCGGCAAGATGGGGCTAGACGCCACCAACAAGTGGCCCGGAGAGACCGCGCGCGAATGGGGCCGGCCGATCCGCATGGACGCCGCAGTGGAGCTTCGCGTGCAAGGCGTGCTGGACGCCTTCATGAAACCAGCGGCATGACAAGAGAGGGCTCCAAGGACGCCGCCTTGCGGCGCCCGTCCCCTGCGGGGATTTGAGTCAAGTGGCAAAACCACATTGACTCAAGAGTGCACACGATGCGTCGATCCGGCTTGAAGTTGCCGGTGCCATGACCTAAGTTCTAGAGGCCTGCATGCAGGCACTCCAACCGGCGCAGTCCCTGCGCCGAAGGAGCCCCGGACCTTATTCCTCCGGAGCCCCGAATGGTGGTGCAAGCCACCCGCCCCTCTGCCCGAAAGGCCAGAGGGGTTTGTCCGCCTGAAGCTGGACATTGAACATTGGCCATCGAGCCGCTGGCCCGATGGGCAGTCGGCATCACGCCACGCAGGCGCGGCGCATCAAGGCCAGATAGCCGCGCTCGGTCTCCATGCGCGGCGTCACGTGCCTGCGCGCCAGCAGCCGATGCGCTTGCGCGAGGTTCCAGCACGGTACGCTCGTGAACATGTGATGTTCGCAGTGGTAGTTGACCCAGTACGGCGCGACCAGCATCCGCTCGATCCAGTGGGCGTGTGTGGTGCGCGCCTGGCGCAGCGGGTCGACCTCGTTCTGGCGCACCAGCGCGTGCTCGGCGATGTTGCGCACCCTGCTGATCAGCGGCAGCCAGGTCATCATCGGCAGCAGCCACAACAGTGCCCAGAGCCAGCCCAAGCCGAACGCCAGGAACAGCGCGAATCCGAGCGCATTGCCGATCAGGAAGCGGCGATCCTTGGCAACTTCTTCGACGAACAGCGCGAGCACCGAGTCACCCGGTTGACGGCCCTTGATCCGCTGCGCGATGCGGCCGAAGCGTTGCTTGACGAAGGTCTGCCCCGTCAAATCGCGCACCACCTTGCGGGCCAGCGACGCGCGGCTGATCGGGAACGGCGCCGACAGCACCAGGTCCGGGTCTTCGGTCTGCTGCACGAAGCGGTGGTGCTGCAGGTGATACGGCCGGTAGTCGCGCAGGCTGGCCGAACACAGGTTCATTCCGACCCAGTCGTTGACCTTGCGGCTGGCGTGCAGGCCGGCATGCGCGGCGTCGTGCATCAGCACGAACAGGCCGAGCTGGCGCGTGCCGACGATCAGCACGCCGAGCGGAATCGTCACCGGCCAGAGCGCGCCCGCGAGCATCGCCAGGCCGATCACGCCCCAGCAGTGCGCTACGCACCACATGCCCTTCCACGCCGAGCGCTCGCTCAAGGCGGCCCACTCAACCGGGCTGAAAAAGTCTTCGGGTCGGGCACGAGGGGCGACGGCCATGGTGATCGTCCAGGGTGAGTTGTCGAAGGTCGGCTGGATCGAGCGCAGGCCGGGGGCGGACTTGTGTTGACAATGCCCGAGTCCATTCGTGATGTTAAGCCGTACCAACAACGCTGGCGCGCTGCATCGTCGCGCGCCGCATCGTCCAGAGTCGAGATGAATCGGACAGCATGGATCGTGGCCCCGACCGCAACGCTTGCAATTGGTCTTGTGCTGACACTCCTGCCGATGCTGGCCGGGCCGGCCCGGGCCGCCGAGCCGGCGTCGCCACCGAGCGAACTGCGGGTGGCCACCGAGGCCGGCGCGGTGCAGGGCCAGCGCGAGGCCGGCGTGACATCGTTCAAGGGCCTGCCATATGCCACGCCGCCGATCGGTGAGCTGCGTTGGCGCGCCCCGCAGCCGGCCGCGTCGTGGCAAGACACCCGGTCGGCTCAAGTGCGCGGCAATTCCTGCATCCAGAAACCTGCACTGTCGATCGACAGTGACGGCGGCGACCCACGCCCGATGAGCGAAGACTGCCTGTACCTCAAAGTCTGGACACCGCGCCCGGCAGCGGCTTCGAAGCTGCCGGTGATGGTGTGGATTCACGCCGGGGCGTTGCTGTTCGGCGCCGGCGGGCTGCCGGTCTACGAGGGCGCGGCGCTGGCGCAGCGCGGTGCGGTGGTCGTCACCGTCAACTACCGGCTCGGCGCTTTCGGTTTCTTCGCGCACCCGGCCATCGTGCCGCCGGGCTCGGCCGACCCGATGAACTTCGGGCTGCTCGACCAGATTGCCGCGCTGCAATGGGTGCAACGCAACATTGCGGCCTTCGGCGGCGACCCCGGCAACGTGACGATCTTCGGGCAATCGGCAGGCGCCGAAAGCGTGCTGGCACTGCTCCCATCGCCGCTCGCGACGGGCCTGTTTCACAAGGCGATTGCGCAAAGCCCATACGGCATCCCGAGCCACACGGTAACCAACGCGCGCGAAACGGGCAGCAAGGTCGCCACCGCGTTGAAGCTCAATGTCGCAGCCGCCACCGCCGCCGGGTTGCGAAGCGTGCCCGTCGAGGCCTTCGAGGCGCTCTCGGGCAACGATCTCTCGCTGACCCCCGTGTTCATCGTCGGCGACGCCGCATTGCCCCGGCCGATCCTGAGCGTGTTCCAGCAAGGCCGTGAAGCCAACGTGCCGCTGATCATCCGCAACACCAGCGACAACGGCAGCATCGCGGTCGCGATGGGCATGGACCCGGCGGCCATCGTCAAGCGCCTCGGCGCGGCGCGCGTTGCCGTCAATTCGCTGTACCCAAAGGTCGGCAGCGACGAGCAACTCGGCCGCGAGACCGTGCGCGATCTGGCATTCGCGGCATTCGCGCGCCGCCTCGCCTACCTGCACTCGGCCCGCGTGAGCCAGCACTGGTTCGACTTTGCGCGCAGCGGCACACCGGTGCCGCAAGACGCCGATGCCTGGCAGCGCGACGGCCAGCGCAGCGCGAAGCTGCTCGAGTTCGGCGACACCGACGCCGTGCGAACCGACTTCATGAAGCCGCGGCTGAACGCCTTCATCGGCGCCTTGAACGTCCTCGGCATGTTCTCGGGGACGCGCTGACTGCCTCGGCCTGCCCTGAACCCGCTGCCGCAGGCCCCTACTTCTTGCCTTTGGTCGGGGCCGGCGCCGCCGCCGGGCCACCCGACTGCAAGCCTTCCGACATGCCGATCAGCACCCCGCTGACGAGCGCCGCATAGCCGTCGAGCATCGCCTGCGCCGTCTTCAGGCCGGCGGCGCGGCCGTCGCGAAGGGCGGTCTGGGTCTGGGCCAGCAGTTGCGCCACGGTCTGGGTGGCTTGCGCGCCGGTGTCGGTGCCCTTGATCTTCATGGCGCTCAGCACGTGTTCCCATGGCCCCTGCATCGGGCCGGCGCCGGACTGAGCGGCCTTGGTCACGGTGGCGAAGAAGGTGTCTTCCATCTTCTCGATGTTCGCCAGCGCGCCCTTGAGCTGCTTTTCCTGCAGGCCCGCGCCCTGGTCGACGAACTGCTGCAGCGCCTTGCGGTTCGCCTCCACGGCTTGCAGCAACGCGCCATCCATGCCGGCGAACGCCTTGCCCAGCATCGCCTCCACATCCATCGGCGGGGCGATGTTCTGCGCCGCGCCGGTGGAGGCCGCCGTGGTCACGGTCTTCAACACTTTCTTGATGTTGTCCATCGTCAGCTCGCGCCCCTGAAGCGCTTTCAGCGTGGCGTCGCCGACCGCCTTGCGCAGCGCCTCGCCCTGCTTGGTGGTCGCTTCCGAGAACATCTTGACGATGGCGTCCTGGTCGATGCCGGCCTTGATCATTGAGTCTCCTTCTGGGTTGTGGTGGGATGGCTGAACGCCGGGTGCGACGTCGCAGTCACTGCATGTGCTGGCCGCCGTTGATGGCGATGTTGGCGCCGGTCACAAACGCCGCTTCGTCCGATGCGAGGTAGATCACCAGCCCGGCCACTTCTTCCGGCTTGCCGAGGCGGCCGACCGGAATCTGCGGCAGGATCTTGGTGTTCAGCACCTCGGCCGGAATGGCCGTCACCATCTTCGTGCCGATATAGCCTGGCGAGATGGTGTTGACGGTGACGTTCTTCTTCGCCACCTCGAGTGCCAGCGCCTTCGTGAAGCCGTGCACGCCGGCCTTGGCGGCAGAGTAGTTGGTCTGGCCGAACGCGCCTTTCGAGCCGTTCACCGACGAGATGTTGATGATGCGGCCCCAGCTGCGCTCGACCATGCCGTCGGCGACCTGCTTGGTCATGTTGAACAGGCTGTCGAGGTTGGTGCGCATCACCGCGTCCCAGTTGACCTTGTCCATCTTCTTGAAGGTGGTGTCGCGCGTGATGCCGGCGTTGTTCACCAGCACATCGACCGCGCCGGCCTTGGCCTGCACTTCGGCCACGGCCTTGGTGCAGGAGTCGAAGTCGGCCACGTCGCAGGGCACGGCGATGATGTCGTAGCCGTTCGCCTTCATTCCTGCAACCCACTCGGCGTGCTTGGTGTTGCCGGGCGAATAGGTCACCACCACCTTGTAGCCGGCGTCGGCCATCTTGGTCGAGATCGTTTCGCCCAGGCCGCCCATGCCGCCCGTCACCAGTACCACTCGTTGCTTGGCTGTCATCGTGTCTCTCCGTAATTTTGCATGTTGAGGTGAAAAATGTTGCGGCGCTGATTTGTCTGCACGGGCGCCGACAGGTGAACGCTGACCGGCCCGAAGTTGGTGGCATGCCAGACGGGGTGTGCCGTGGCATTGTCGAGGCCGCACGCCGGCGTGGCTTGATCGAAGTCACGCGCCGGGCTCGTCGCCGCCAAGCTGCGAGCCACCCGCTTGCAGTGTGACTGCCGCGAGGCTAACTGCGCAATAGGTGCAACGCGGAGTTGCGAGCACCGCTCGACAGCACGGCGAAGCTGTCACCTCGGGCATTCTCCAGCGGCTCGATGGATGCAAGAATTCCGCACCGGTGACGATGGAAGCCAGTTGTGTAGGTACCGCAGTGTCCGGTCAAAAGTTAAACAGGATCAAGCCACCGTGGAGCCGGCACATACCTCACCGATGTCGGCTTGACGCAGATCAACCTCACGCCGAATCGCCCGGCATACCCTCGCGCCACTGACCCGCCGGACATCCGCGCGGGCCGCTTCGGCTGCGCGTGCCCATGCCTTCCCTGTCCGCTGCCGTTCTCGATTCGCCCGCCGCCAACCGCGCCAGCGCTGCGGAGTCATCCGCCACCCACCTGCTCGACGACCCTTCCACCCAGGCCGGCTTCACAACCTGGGAGCTGCAGCCCGATGGCCGGCGCATCGGCCACGCCCACTTCCAACTCTCCGGCCTGTACTGCGCCGCTTGCTCCAGCACGATCGAAGCGGCCCTGCTCACGCTGCCCGGCGTCATCGAGCCACGCGTCAACGCCGGCACCGGGCGCGCCGCGATCCGCTTCGATGCGGCGCGGGTCCGCCCGTCGCAGCTCGTCGCCGCGATCGAACGGGCCGGCTATGGCGCCGCGCCCGACACCGCCGGCTCGGCCCGCGCCTTGCGCCAGCAGGCCCAGCGCCGCGCGCTCTGGCAGCTCTTCGTCGCGCTGTTTTGCATGATGCAGGTGATGATGTACTCGACCCCGCTGTACGTCGCGGCACCGGGCACGCTGGCGCCCGACATGCTGCGCCTGCTGCAGTGGGCGAGCTGGCTGCTCAGCGTGCCGGTGCTGGCGTTTTCCGCCGGCCCGTTCTTCGGCGCCGCGTGGCGCAGCCTGCGCCATGGCCGCATCGCGATGGAGGTGCCGGTGGCGCTCGGCATCGCCGTCACTTTCGGCGTCAGTTCGGGCGCGGTGTTCGACCCCGGCGGCGTGTTCGGCCACGAGGTCTACTTCGATTCGCTGACGATGTTCGTCAGCTTCCTACTCGTCGGCCGCTACCTCGAACTGTTGGCGCGCAACCGGGTCGCGGCCGCGCTCGAAGGCGCGGCCTCGCGCCTGCCGGCCAGCGCCCGCCGGCTCGATGCGCACGGCGCGGTCACGTCGATCGCGCTCGGCGAGATGCGCGTCGGCGACACCTTGCGGGTGCTGCGCGGCGAGGCCTTCCCGGCCGACGGTGCACTGATGGATGGCCGCACCGAAGCCGACGAAGCGCTGCTGACCGGCGAGTCCCGCCCGGTGCCGAAACAGCCAGGCGACGAGCTGCTCGCCGGCAGCCTGAACCTCGGTCCACCGGTGGCGATGCGAGTCACGCGCCTGGGCGCGCAGACGCGCTACGAAGGCATCGTCGCGCTGATGCGCGGCGCCCTCACGCAGCGCCCGCCGCTGCTGCGCGCTGCCGACCGCATCGCCACGCCTTTCCTGTGGGGCGTGCTGCTGCTGGCTGCCGGGGCCGGCGCGGTGTGGTCGCAGATCGACCCGGGCCGCGCCGTCTGGGTGATGGTCTCGGTGCTGATCGTGACCTGCCCGTGCGCGCTCTCGCTGGCCGCACCTTCGACCCTGCTCGCGGCCGCCGGCGCTCTGGCCAGACGCGGCGTGCTGGTGCAGCGCCTGGCCGCACTCGAAGCACTGGCCGGGCTCGATGTGGTGTTCTTCGACAAGACCGGCACCCTGACCGACGACCGGCTCGAATTCGTCGCTGTGCAGTGGCTTCCCGAGGCAGCGCGCGGCGAAAGCAGTGGGAGCAACGGGTGCGGCGAAGCCTCGCTGCTGAGTCTGGCCGTGTCGCTCGCGGCGCTGTCGTCGCACCCCTTGTCGCGGGCGCTGGCGGCGGCCATGCCGGCCCGCGAGGCAGGCCCGGTGGCGCTGTGGACCGAGGTGGAGGACGAGCCGGGCCGCGGCCTGCGGGCCCGTGCCGCCGATGGACGCTGCTATCGGCTCGGCTCGCGCGAGTGGGTCGATGCCGTCAACCAAGAGACGAACTTGCGCACCGCAGAGGCGCAGAGAACGCAAAGAACCGCAGAGAAAACCTTTTCTGATTCTTCCTCTGCGTTTCCTCTGCGTACTCTGCGCCTCTGCGGTGGTGAGTTGATCTCTTCAAGCCCCGAAGCCTGGTTCGGCAACGACCATGGCCCACTCGCGCGCTTCGAATTCACCGAGGCGTTGCGGCCCGACGCCGCTGCTACCGTAGCCGCCTTGCAGCGCGCCGGCGTCGCGGTCGCGCTGCTGTCGGGCGATGCGCCGCAGCGGGTCGCGGCGCTCGCGCAGCGCCTGCACAGTGACGACGCGCAAGGCGGCGCCACCCCCGAGGCCAAGCTGGCGCGCATCGCCGACGCGCAGCGCGCCGGGCGGCGTGTCGGCATGGTCGGCGACGGTCTGAACGACGCGCCGGTGATCGCGCGCGCCGATGTCTCGTTTGCGATGGGTGAGGGCGCGGCCATCACGCGCTCGAAGGCCGACTTCATCCTGCTGTCGGGCCGCCTGGCCGACGTGCTGACGGCGCGCAACACGGCGCGCCGGGCGCTGCGCATCGTGCGCCAGAACCTGGGCTGGGCGGTGGCCTACAACGCGGTCTGTGTGCCGCTGGCGCTGCTCGGCCTGTTCCCGCCCTGGGCCGCAGGGCTGGGCATGGCCACCAGTTCGCTCGCGGTGGTCCTGAATGCCTTGCGCATGACGGCCGAGCCCAGGTCGGTCGACTCAGGCTGACAGCCGTGGAAGTGCTCTACCTGCTGATCCCGATGTCGGTGCTGCTGGTGTTCGGCCTGATGGCGCTGTTCCGCTGGGCCCTCGACGCCGGCCAGTTCGACGACCTGGAACGCGAAGGCGAACGAATCCTGGTCGAAGACTTGGCTGGGCTTGACGAGGATCAAGCCGCGCCGCGCACGCGGGTCGAACAATCCGGCACAGCGCCGTAGTGGGCACGAAGGACAACACGAATGGCGACCATTTCAATACCGACGGCATCAAGCGCAGCGACTCCATCGGCGAGCACGGCAGCCGCCTATGACGACGTGGTCGTGCGCAACTTCTCGATCGCCGCCGTGGTGTGGGGCGTGGTCGGCATGTTGGTGGGCGTGTTCATCGCGGCGCAACTGACGTGGCCGGAACTCAACTTCGGCATCCCGTGGCTGAGCTACGGCCGGTTGCGGCCGCTGCACACCAACGCGGTGGTCTTCGCCTTCGGCGGCTGCACCTTGATGGGCACGAGCTACTACGTCGTGCAGCGCACCTGCCAGACCAAGCTGTTTTCCGCCAAGCTGGCTGCCGCTCACTTCTGGGGTTATCAACTCGTGATCGTGGCGGCTGCGATCTCGCTGCCGCTGGGCTTCACGCGCGGCAAGGAATACGCCGAACTCGAATGGCCGATCGCGATTCTGCTGGCCGTCGTGTGGGTCATCTACGCGATCGTCTTCTTCGGCACCGTGGGCATCCGCAAGGTGCGCCACATCTACGTGGCGAACTGGTTCTACGGCTCGTTCATCATCGCGGTGGCGCTGCTGCACATCGTCAACGGCGCGGTGATTCCGGTCAGCCTGACGAAGAGCTATTCGGCCTACGCCGGCGTGCAGGACGCGATGGTGCAGTGGTGGTACGGCCACAACGCGGTCGGCTTCCTGCTGACGGCCGGCTTCCTCGGCATGATGTATTACTTCATCCCGAAGCAGGCCGATCGACCGATCTACAGCTACCGCCTGTCGATCGTCCACTTCTGGGCCCTGATCTTCACCTACATGTGGGCCGGGCCGCACCATCTGCACTACACCGCGCTGCCCGACTGGGCCCAAAGCGTGGGCATGGTGTTCTCGCTGGTGCTGCTGGCGCCGAGCTGGGGCGGCATGATCAACGGCGTCATGACCTTGAGCGGGGCCTGGCACAAACTTCGCGACGACCCGATCCTGAAGTTCCTGATCGTCAGCCTGTCGTTCTACGGCATGGCCACCTTCGAGGGGCCGATGATGTCAATCAAGACGGTGAATTCGCTGTCGCACTACACCGACTGGAACATCGCCCACGTGCACTCCGGCGCGCTCGGCTGGGTCGGGTTGATCTCGATCGGCTCGCTGTACTACCTGATCCCGCGCATGTTCGGTCAGAAGCAGATGTTCAGCGTGCGCGCCATCGATCTGCACTTCTGGATTGCGACCATCGGCATCGTGCTCTACATCGCCGCGATGTGGATTGCCGGCGTGATGCAGGGCCTGATGTGGCGGGCCGTGAACCCGGACGGCACGCTGGCGTACAGCTTCGTCGAAGGCGTGAAGGCGACCTACCCGTTCTACATGGTGCGGCTGGCCGGCGGGCTGCTGTACCTGGGCGGCATGTTGGTGATGGTCTGGAACGTGTGGAAGACCGCCAGCCACGGCCGCTACGTGCCGGTGCGCATTCCGATGGCTGTCGTGCCCGCCGCAGCGCATGCCTGAACCCCTGGAACACATGATGGCAAACGCTGACAAACCGGCCCGCTTCTCGCACGCCAACATCGAGACCAACAACTTCCTGATGATCGTGCTGATCCTGTTGACGGTGGCGGTCGGCGGCCTGGTCGAGATCGTGCCGCTGTTCTTCCAGACCTCGACCACCCAGCCGGTGGCGGGCCTGAAGCCCTATACGCCGCTGCAGCTCGCCGGGCGCGACATCTACATCCGCGAAGGTTGCTACAACTGCCACTCGCAGATGATCCGCCCGCTGCGCGCCGAGACCCTGCGCTACGGCCACTACTCCACCGCCGGCGAGTTCGTCTACGACCATCCGTTCCAGTGGGGCAGCAAGCGCACCGGGCCCGACCTGCACCGCGTCGGTGGCAAGTACAGCGACGAGTGGCATCGCCTGCACCTCGAGAACCCGCGCGACCTGGTGCCCGAGTCGAACATGCCGGCGTATTCGTGGCTCGCGAAGGGCGCGCTCGACCCCGCCGACATGGCGCCGAAGATGCGCGCGCTGCGCCGCGTCGGCGTGCCGTACACCGACGCCGAGATCGCAGCGGCCGGCGCCGAGGTCAAGGGCAAGTCCGACCTCGACGCGCTGGTCGCCTATCTGCAGGTGCTTGGCACCGCGTTGAAGTAGCGGGAGCGCGCCATGGACCTGATGAACGACCTGCGCATCGGCGTGACCCTGCTGTCCTTCGTGCTGTTCGGCCTGATCGTGAGGTGGGCCTGGTCGCGGCGCAACAAGGCGGCCTTCGACGAGGCGCAGCAGCTGCCATTCGTCGATGAAGCGTCGCCAGCCGCGCCGCCGGCGAGCCGCCCACGCGTTGCCCACGCCCCGCACAAGAACGGAGCCGGCCATGAGTGATTTCTTCTCCAGCGGCTGGTCGATCTTCATTGCCGCCACCACCATCCTCGGCCTGCTCGGCTGCCTGGCGTTGCTGATCATCGCGAGCAAGACCAAAGTCGCAGCGGTCCGGGCTGGCGAGGTGGCGGATGGCTCCACCGGCCATGTCTGGGACGAAGATCTGCGCGAGCTGAACAACCCGCTGCCCCGCTGGTGGATGGTGCTGTTCGTGCTGACCATCGTGTTCGGCGCGATCTACCTCGCGCTGTATCCGGGCCTGGGCAGCGCGGCCGGCAGCCTGCAATGGACCAGCGTCGGCCAGTACCAGGCCGAGCAGGACGAGGCCACTGCAGCGATGGCGCCGGTGTATGCGAAATACGCTGCGATGGCAGCCCCCGAGCTGGCCAACAACCCGCAGGCGATGGGCATCGGCGAGCGCCTGTTCATCAACCACTGCGCCACCTGCCATGGCTCCGACGCGAAGGGCAGCAAGGGCTTCCCGAACCTGACCGATAACGACTGGCTGCATGGTGGCAGCCCCGAAAAAATCGTCGAGACCATCACGCTCGGGCGCACCGGCATGATGCCGCCGATGGCCGCAGCGGTGGGCAGCGCGGTGGATGTGAGCAACGTCGCGAACTATGTGTTGAGCCTGTCGGGCAGTGCGCACAACGCGATTGCCGCCGCCGCCGGCCGGCCCAAGTTCGCGGTCTGCGCGGCCTGCCATGGGGCCGACGGCAAGGGCAATCAGGCGCTTGGCGCACCCAACCTCGCCGACAAGATCTGGCTCCATGGCTGGGGTGAGGACGCCATCGTCGCGATGGTCAACAACGGCAAGACCAATGTCATGCCGGCGCAGGGCGGGCGGCTCACCAAAGAGCAGATTCATGTGCTCGGCGCGTACGTGTGGAACCTGTCGAAATCCGGCACTGCGACGGCCGCTGCCGCCACCGCAACCACTGCGAACACAGCGACAGCGGCCGCGCGGTGACTGCTGCGCTCTTCATCGCATGAGTCAGGCCACCCGCGCCCGCCCGGTCATCCCGATCGTCGCCGCCGACGACGCGGCGGTCCAGGTGGTGTCGATGTACCGGGCCGAGAACAAGATCTATCCGCGTGCGGTCGGAGGCTGGTTCGCGGCTTGGCGGTGGCTGTTGGTGTGGGGCACGCAACTGCTGTTCTACGGCCTGCCGTGGCTGACCTGGAACGCGCGCCAGGCGGTGTTGTTCGACCTCGGCGCGCGCCGCTTCTACATCTTCGATCTGGTGCTGTACCCGCAGGATTTCATCTACCTCACCGGCCTGCTGGTGGTCAGCGCCTACGCCCTGTTCCTGTTCACGGCGGTGGCCGGGCGGCTGTGGTGCGGCTTCGCCTGCCCGCAGACGGTCTACACCGAAATCTACCTGTGGGTCGAGCGCAAGTTCGAGGGCGACCGCGCGGCGCGCATCAAGCTCGATGCCGCGCGCTGGTCGCTCAACAAGGCCTGGCGCAAGGGCGGCAAGCAGGCAGTGTGGATCGCCATCGGCCTCGCGACCGGGTTCAGCTTCGTCGGCTACTTCACGCCGATCCGCACGCTCGGGGCCGAGGCGATGACCTTGTTGAGTCTGGGAAGCCCTGGCCAGCAGGGCTTGGGTCCATGGGAATGGTTCTGGGTCCTGTTCTACGGCTTCGCCACCTACGGCAATGCCGGCTTCATGCGCGAGCAGGTCTGCAAGTACATGTGCCCGTACGCGCGCTTCCAGAGCGCGATGTTCGACAAGGACACGATGATCGTCAGCTACGACACCGGCCGCGGCGAGCCGCGCGGTTCGCGGCCGCGTTCGGTGGCGCACGCCGCGCTGCCGGCGCTGGCCAAGGGCGACTGCATCGACTGCACCCTGTGCGTGCAGGTCTGCCCGACCGGCATCGACATCCGCGAGGGCCTGCAGTACGAGTGCATCAGTTGTGCCGCCTGTGTCGACGTGTGCGACGGCGTGATGGACAAGATGAACTACCCGCGCGGCCTGATCCGCTTCGCGACCCAGAACGGCCTGGCGCAGCGCTGGGGCCAATCGGAAATGCTGCGCCGGGTGCTGCGCCCGCGCGTGTTGATCTACAGCGCCGTGCTGCTGGCGATCACGGCCGCGCTCGGCGCAAGCCTGGCATTGCGCAGCCCGTTCCGCGTCGATGTGATCCGCGATCGGGGCGCGTTGGCCCGCCAGGTGCAGGACGGGCGGATCGAGAACGTCTACCGTCTGCAGGTGATGAACGCGAGCGAGTCGGCGCAGCGCTTTCGGGTCGCGGTGGCCGGGCTCGAAGGCGCGGTGCTGGCATCTCCTGCCGAGGTCGAGGTCGGCGCCACCGAGGCGCGCTGGCTGGCGGTCAACGTGCAGCTGCCGCCCGACGCCGCGCGCGCGCTCGGGCCCGGCGCGCACCCGATGCGCTTCGAGATCACGCGGTTGGCCGATGGCTCAAGTGCGATGGCCGCAACTGAGAAGGCAACCGCCGAGAAATCAACCTTCGTGGTGCCGCGATGAGAACGGAGACGACGATGCCGATGACCGTGCCTGCCGCGTCGACAGCGCGCGAGATTGCAAGCCCCGAATCTGGCCTGCCCTGGTGGCGTTTCAGGATCATGTGGCTGGTGCTCGGCCTGCCCGCCACGGTGGTGTGCACCAGCCTCGTCACGGCCGGCATCGCCTGGACCCACATCGACCCGGTCGTCACCGATCCGCTGCCCACGCCAGCGGCCAGCGCGAATGCGCTCGAGCCAGCGCAGCGGGCCCGCAACCATGCGGCCACACCCGGGCGTTGAGATGCTGCGCCAGCACCCGAATCCGGCCTTGAAACGCCTTGCGATGGCGATCCTGTGGCCGGCCTTCCTGATGGCCGGTGTGCTCGAAGTGCTGGTCTTCGCGGTGGTCGATCCGGGCGAGCTGCACTGGTTCGGCGGCGCCGTGATCGCCTGGCCGGCACAGGCCGTCTACAGCGTCAGCTTCCTGATTTTCTGGGGCGTGATCTCGACCGCCGGGGCGTTGACGGCGTTGCTGTCGGTCGAGTCGGATGCAGTGAATGAGCACGTCATGGATGACGTTGCGGCTTGACTCCCTCTCCCCTGCGGGGAGAGGGAGTAAAGAAATCGTTCAGCAAGCGCTGCTGTTGGCAAGCCGGCGCAAGCCTGCTTCGTCCAGCACCCGAACCTCGCGCTGCTTCACTTCCAGCACCCCGTCGTCCTGAAATTTCGAGAACGCGCGGCTGACGGTTTCGAGCGTCAGGCCAAGGTAGCTGCCAATCTCGGCCCGTGTCATTCGCAACACCAGCGCAGTGCCGGAGAAGCCGCGCGCGGCAAGCCGCTGCGTCAGGTTCAGCAGGAAGGCGGCCAGCCGCTCTTCGGCGCGCATGCTGCCCAGCAGCAGCATCACGCCATGCTCGCGCACGATCTCGCGGCTCATCACCTTGTGCATCTGGTGCTGTAGCGCGGCAAACTGGCGCGACAGGGCTTCGAGCTGCTCGAACGGGATGACGCAGACCTGCGAGTCTTCCAGCGCCACGGCGTCGCAGGCATGGTGGCCGGTGGCAATGCCGTCGAAGCCGAGCAGCTCACCGGCCATCTGGAAGCCAGTGACCTGATCGCGGCCGTCTTCGGCGCCGACGCAGGTCTTGAAGAAGCCGGCCCGCACCGCGTAGAGCGCGTGGAACGCGTCGCCGCTGCGGTACAGCGCCTCGCCGCGCGGCAGCGTGCGGCGCGTCTGCACCAAGGTGTCGAGGTGCATCAACTCCTCGCCGTTCAGCCCGACCGGCAGGCACAGCTCGCGCAGGTTGCAGCCGGAGCACGCCTGCCGCAACGCGTGCAGGTCCTGCAAATGGATCGCCGCAACGGGCTGCCCGGCAGCGTCGGGGTGAGCGGGATGATCGGGCGGGTTCGACCGCACAGGGTCTGGCAGGGTCGAGGAGTGCATGCCAAACAGTGTGCGCTCGTTTTCCTGCAGTGCGTTTGACCCTCGTCAAGCTCATCACCGTGCCCAGGCTGCACAGTGGCTTGATGTGCGTCCCGCAATTCATGCCACCGGCGAGCCCGGACCCCCGATGGACCTTGCCCTGATCGCGTCGGCCCTGCTGATGGGCCTGGCCGGTGGCCCGCACTGTGCCGCCATGTGCGGCGCTGCGTACGCCGGCATCGCGCGCCAGGGCGCCGGCGCGGGTTCGGCCGGGGGCGTGTCTGGCGAGACCCGCGCGATGTTTGCCTTGCACCTCGGGCGCCTGGCCAGCTACACGGCGGCGGGCGCCCTGGTGGCGGCCAGCGTCGCCGGGCTGTCATCGATGGGCGCAGCGGCGCCGGTGCTGAAGCCGCTGTGGACCCTGTTGCACGTCGGCGCGGTGGCGCTCGGCCTGTGGCTGCTGATCACGGGGCGCGCACCGGCCTGGCTGGCGGGGGCGGGCCGCCACGGCAGCCGCCTTATGGCTGCCCAGCCACTGCGTTTCATGGCCCGAATTCCGGCCAGCGCGCGCGCCGGGGCCATCGGCGCGTGCTGGGCGGCGATGCCGTGCGGCCTGTTGCAATCGGCGCTCATCGTCGCGGCGCTGGCGTCCGGCCCGCTGCAAGGCGCCAGCGTGATGGCCGTCTTCGCACTCGGCTCGGCACTCAGCCTGTGGCTCGTGCCCCGGCTGTGGTTGCGCCTGCAGCGCGGTGGCCATGCGGCGCAGCGCAGCACGCTGGCGGTGCGGCTGGCGGGCGCGCTGCTGCTGCTGGCGTCGGCGTTCGCGCTCTCGCACGGCTTGCGCGTGGCCATCGATCAGGCCTTGTGTCTGCCGGCTTGACGAGCTGAAAGTGTTTGGCTCGGCCGAGCCCGCCCTGCCGTGCTCAGCGCTGCCGCGAACGCAGCCGCGCGAAGTTCATCGCGACCCCGAGCACGCCGAGCGCGCCCAGCCCGATGGCCGCCGGCACGCCCAGGCTTTCCACCGCCAGCCCGGCCAGCGACACGCCGGCGGCCTGGCCGAGGAAGAAGCACGACGCGAACGCCGACACGGCGGCACCGCGGCGCTCGGGCGCCATCTGCGTGGCGTTCATCTGCAAGGTGTTGTGCAGCATGTAGAAGCCCAGGCCGGCGACCAGGCAGCCCGGTACCGACCACTGCCAGGCCGGCGCGAAGCCCACCACGAGCAGCGCCGCGGTCAGCAAGGCGCTGCCCCAGCGCACCAGGCCGACCTCGCCCAGGCCGCGCACCAGCCGGCCCGCAAAGGCGGCGTACAGCAGGCCGCCCAGGCCGAACAGCATCACCAGCGAACCCGCCATCGACAGCGACACACCGAACGCCAGGTGCAGGTGCGAGGCGATGAACGCGAACGGGCCGTAGAGGAACACGCCCTCCAGAAACACGCTGATGAGCACGACGCGGGCCCAGGGCTTGTCGAGCACATGGCCGAAGTCGGACAGCATCCGGCGCAGTGGTGAGCCACGCGACAACTGCATCGCGCGTGCCGCCTCCGGCAGGCGCCGGTTCAGCAACCGCAGCGCCACGAAGACCAGCGCGAAAAGCGCGCCGAGCACGAAGTACGGCGTGCGCCAGCTCAGGTGGTCGGCCGCGAAGCCGCCCGCCCACACGCCGGCCGTCACACCGCTGATCTGGCCGATCAGGAAGCGCGCCAGCACCGGCTGGCGTTCTTCATAGGCCACCACGTCGCCGAGCCAGGCCATCGACAATGGCACGATCGCGGCGGCGGTTGCGCCGGCCAGGGCGCGCGCCAGGCGCAGGGTGGCGAAGTCGTTCGCCAGGCCGCACAGCGAGGCCGTCACCGCGCAGGCCGCGCAGGCCCAGGCGATGACGCGGTACTTGCCGAAGCGGTCGCCGAGCGGGCCGAACATCAGTTGCGCCACGCCGTAGGCGATCGCGAACGCGCTGATGGCCTGCGCCGCCGTGCCCAGCGAAACCGCGAACTCAAGCGCCAGGCGGGGCAGCAGGGCGTCGTTGATGCGCAGCGACATCGCACTGCCGAAGGCGGCCAACGACAGGCAGACGATGGCACCGGGCGGCAGGTGCGGGCGAGGCGTGGAAGTGGGCGTGGAGGCGGGCGCGGGCGCAGCGGTGGGCAGGGCCGCCAGGGCAGTGGCGGGGGCTTGCGTCGAGTTCAGTTCGGGCATCGGAGGCGGGGTCAGGTGGAGGTCGATTCTCGCAATGAATCGGGATCGATGAGCACCTCGTGATGCTCCGCACGCGCCTCGCGCCAGAGCACCCACGCCAGCGCCAGACCGGTGGGTCTGTTAACTTCCGGCCCCGGGACCGTCTGAGGAGACAAACGCATGAACGAATTGCAGGATCGCCTGCGCAATGTCTCGCCGGGCAGCCTGGCCGGCATCCGCCGCGGCATCGAGAAAGAAAGCCTGCGCGTCGCGCCCAGCGGCCTGCTCGCGGCCACGCAGCACCCGGCCGCGCTGGGCTCGGCGCTGACGCACCCGCAGATCACCACCGACTTCAGCGAGTCGCAGGTCGAACTCGTCACCGGCGCCCATGTCGGCGTGCAGGACAGCCTGGACGAGTTGACGCAGATCCACCAGTTCACCTACCGCGCCATCGGCGACGAGATGCTGTGGGTGGCGAGCATGCCGTGCCGCTTGCCGGCCGACGATTCGATTCCGATCGGGCGCTACGGCACATCGAACGTGGGCACCGCCAAGAGCGTCTACCGCACCGGCCTGGGCCACCGCTACGGGCGGCGCATGCAGACGATTTCGGGCATCCACTACAACTGGTCGATGCCGGGTGTGACGACCGAGCAGTACTTCGGCCTGATCCGCAATTTCCGGCGTCATTCGTTCCTGCTGCTGACCTTGTTCGGCGCCTCGCCTGCCGTATGTTCCTGCTTCGTCGAAGGCCACGCGCACACCTTGCAGACGCTGCGCGACGGCACGCTCTACCTGCCGCACGCGACCTCGCTGCGGATGGGCCGGCTCGGCTACCAGAGCGACGCGCAGAGCACGCTGGCAGTCAGCTACAACAGCCTGGAGCGCTACGGCGCGTCACTGCAACAGGCGCTGACCGAGCCCTATCCCGCGTATGCCGGGGTCGGCGTTCGCGACGCGTCCGGCGGCTACCGGCAGCTGGCCGACAGCTTGCTGCAGATCGAGAACGAGTTCTACGGCACGATCCGCCCGAAGCGGGTGATCTTCCCCGGCGAGCGGCCGCTGCATGCGCTGCGCGAGCGCGGCGTCGAGTACGTCGAGGTGCGCTGCATGGACCTCGACCCGTTCGTGCCGGTCGGCATCGCCGCGCCGACGATGCGCTTCATCGACGTCTTCCTGCTGCACTGCCTGCTCGCCGACAGCCCGCCCGATACGCCGGCCGAAATCACCGCGCTGGCGCGCAATCAAGACCGGGTTGCGATGCGCGGCCGCGAGCCCGGCCTGCAACTCGAGCGCGACGGCCGCAAGGTGGCGCTGGCCGAGTGGGGCGCCGAGGTGCTGGCCGGCTGCCAACCCATCGCCGCCGCGCTCGACGCCGCGCACGCCACGTCGGCCTATGGCGACGCCTTGCGCGCCGCAACCACGGCGCTGGCCAACCCCGCCACCTTGCCCTCGGCTCACGTGCTGGCCGCGATGCGCAGCGACTTCGACGGCTCCTACGGCGCCTTCGTGGTGGCCCAGTCGGCGCAGACGAAAGCCGCGCTGCTCGGCTTGCCGTTCAGCGCCGAACAGCGCGCCGAATTCGAGCGCTCGGTGCAGGCATCGATTGACGCACAAGCCGCCCTCGAGGCGGCCGACTCCGTGCCGTTCGAGGTCTATCGGCAGGCCTACCTATCACCGGCGCGGCTGGGCTTGCCGGCAGCCGGCTGAACACCCGTCAACCCGGCTGTGATGGCCAATACCACCGAAAAAGGCACGATGACCATGAAACGATCAACCTGGCTGCGGCCGGCAGCAGCAGGCATTGGCAATGCGGTGGCAGCGACGGCCTTCGCCGCGCTCCCGGTGGGTGCAATGGCCCCTGACTTCACCGTGCCCGCCGCGCTGGGCGGCAAGCCGTTCAGCTTCTCTCTCGCCGAGTCGCTCAAGCGCGGCCCGGTGGTGCTGTATTTCTACCCGCAGGCGTTCACCTCGGGCTGCACCGCCGAAGCGCATGACTTCGCCGAAGCCACACCGAAGTTCAGCGCCCTCGGTGCCACGGTGGTCGGCATGTCGAACGACGACATCGCCACGCTGCGCAAGTTCTCGGTCGAGGCCTGCCGCGACCGCTTCGCGGTGGCCGCCGATGCGGGCGGCAAGATCACGAAAAAGTACGACGCCGCGATGATGATCGGCCAGGAGATGGCGGACCGCATCTCGTACGTCATCAGCCCGCAAGGCAAGGTCATCTACGCCTATGCCAGCGGCAATCCGGACGAGCATGTGAAGCGCACGCTGGCCGCAGTCGAGAAGTGGAAGGCGACGCAGCCGAGGTGAACGCGGGTCGCTTGCCGGCCCCTGTCCGGCGCGGGGCAAACCCGGATAGCGATATGAGCATGAACGAATATGCTTGATCGCATGTGGACGAACCCGATCCACGCGGCCGGCCGGAGTGCATGCAGATGGACGAGATGAACGCGGTGTTCGAGTCGGTGGCGAAGTACTTCTCGCTGCTCTCCGACCCGACCCGGCTGCGCATCATGCACAGCATCTGCCAGGACGAAAAGTCGGTCAACGCCATCGCCGACGAGATCGGCGCGACCCAGCCGAACGTCTCGCGCCACCTCGGCTTGCTGTACCAGGCCGGCGTGCTGGCGCGGCGCCGCGACGGCAGCCAGATGTTCTACCGCGTCAGCGACAGCGCCTTCACCGAGATCTGCCGCACCGTGTGCATTCGCGTGGCGGGTGGGTTGGAAGGCAGCACGGCCTTGAAGCGCCGCTTTCGCAACGTGATCCAGGTGCTCGGCTGACCGGCCTTGCGGCACCCCGCTGCACCGGCGCTGGATATGACTGCACGAGGCCGCGCTATGTGCTGGGCGAAGGCGCCGACGGCTCGTCGATGACGCGCATCATCGTGATGGCGAACGCGCTCGACGACGTCATCGTCGCCTGGGGCATGAACGGCGAAATGCTGCGGCCCGAGAACGGCTACCCGCTGCGCCTGGTGGTGCCCGGCGTGCAAGGCGTGAGCTGGGTCAAGTACCTGCGCCGCATCAAGGTCGGCGGCCAGCCGTTCTTCACCAGGGACGAAGACATCCACTACATCGACCTGATGCCCGACGGCCGGCACCGCCAGTTCACCTCGGTGCAGGAATGCAAATCGTCGATCACCACGCCGTCGGGCGCGCAGACCCTGCTCGACAAGGGCCGCCACATCGTCGCTGACCACAACCACGCGATTCAGTTGTGGCGGGTGGCCGAAAACGGCGAGGTGTCGAATGCGCAGATGTATTGAGTGTGCGGCGCAGTGTCCGCGCGTGGGTGATTCAAGAGACCAATCACGCACCGCAGAGGCGCAGAGAACGCAGAGAACGCAGAGTTGCGCAAAGGAATACAGATGATTGGAATTCTCTGCGGTCCTCTGCGTTCTCTGCGCCTCTGCGGTGGTGAGTTGGCTGTTTCTTTGGGGTTGCTCACGGGCGGCCTGGCGCACGCGGCACCGGACAGCGCGCTCGCCGCCATCAGCCGGGCCCCCACGCCGGCCGAGATCAGGGCCTGGGATATCGACGTGGGTGCTGACTTCCGGGGCCTGCCGAAGGGCGCCGGCAGCGGATGAAGGTCTCGAAGGTGTCAGCGTTGTGGGACTCCATCCACCGCGCGATGCCGTGGACCACGCCGAAGAGCTTGAGCCCCGACGAGCTCTATGCCGTGCTCGCATGGCAACATCGCGCAGCAGACGCGGCCGTTCGGGCCGGCAGGCGGTACCGACACCGCGCCAACGCCCGCGAGCCCGGCCGCAAGCCAGGCGCGATGAAGCCGGCTGTCAGGGCCATTGCACAATCGACCGTCCCCGGCGCGATGTGAAGACCATCATTCGCCCTTCGAAAGGAACCCGACGATGACCCCGACACAACGCTCGCGCCGCGCGGCCCTGAAGCAGGGCGGCATGCTGGCCGCGCTGGCAGGCTGCGGCCTGATGACGGCGCGCCAGGTGCAGGCCTTGCCCGATGCCTCGGCCTTCGACATGAAGACGCTCGACGAGGCGCTGAAGGCCCTGGGCAGCGTGGCAGCCGAATCAAAGGACATCACCATCACCGCCCCCGACATCGCCGAGAACGGCGCGGTGGTGCCAATCGCCATCACCAGCAACCTGCCGATGACGCAGGAGATCTACATCGTGATCGAGAAGAACCCGTTCCCGCTGACGGCCGCCTTCGTGATCTTTGAAGGCACCGAGCCCTTCGTCTCGACGCGTGTGAAGATGGGCCAGAGCACGAACGTCTACGCCGTCGTCAAGGCCGACGGCAAGCTTTATTCGGCGCGCAAGGAAACCAAGGTCACGCTGGGTGGTTGCGGTGGGTGAGGCCGGACGTGACCGCGTGCCCGCACACGCTTTCGCGCCTGACCCGCAAAGAATTCAATTCATGAAGGAGCTTCACCATGGGTGACCCGATGCGCATCCGCGCGCAACTCAAGGACGGCCTCACCGACGTGCGCGTGCTAATGGGCCACATCATGGAGACCGGCCAGCGCAAGGACGCGGCCGGCAAGACGATTGCGGCTCACTACATCAACGACGTGAAAGTGATGGTCGGCGAGCGCACCGTACTCAGCGCGAAATGGGGGCCGGCGGTGTCGCAGAACCCGTTTCTGCAGATCCGCGTGAGGGGCGCCAAGGTCGGTGACAAGGTCAGCGTGAGCTGGACCGACAACACCGGCGACAAGCGTAGCGACGAAGCGGTGATCGTCTGATGGCGCGGCTGCCGGTTGGCTTCATCGTCGCCGCTTGCACGGCCTTGGCGGCGCTGCATCAGGCGCGTGCTCAAACTGTGGCTCAGGGCACCGTTTCCAGCACCGCCGACAGCATCGCCAAGTACCGCGAAATGATTGCCGACGGCAACCCCGCCGAGCTCTACGAGGCCAAGGGCGAGGCGCTGTGGAAGCAGGCCGCCGGCCCGAAGCAGGCGACGCTTGCGCGCTGCGACCTTGGCCTGGGCCCCGGTGTGGTGGCGGGCGCCTATGCCCGGCTGCCGCGCTACTTCGCCGACACCGACCGGGTGCAGGACGCCGAGTCGCGCCTGATGACGTGCATGCAGACCTTGCAGGGTTTCGACGCCGCCGAGCTGATCAACACGCCGTTCGGCCAGGGCCGCAAGGCCGACCTGGTGGCGCTGGCGACCTATGTTTCGGCCGAGTCGAAAGGCGTGAAGGTCGATGTGCAGCCGCGCCACCCGAAGGAGCGCGAGATGCTCGCACTGGGCCGGCGCGCCTTCTATCTGCAGGCCGGCACGCACGACTTTTCGTGCGCCTCGTGCCATGGTGAAGACGGCCGACGGATTCGCCTCCAGGACCTGCCCAACCTGACCACGCCGCAGGGCGCGGCGAAGGGTTGGACCACCTGGCCGGCGTACCGCGTCAGCAACGGCCAGATGTGGTCGATGCAGTACCGCCTGAACGACTGCTTCCGCCAGCAGCGCTTCCCGGAGCCGGTGTACGGCTCGGAGCTGACGATTGCCTTGTCGTACTTCATGGCCAGCCAGTCGAGCGGTGCGCCGATGGCCACGCCGGGCATCAAGCGCTGATGACGAACTGCACGACGCTGAACTGCCGACCATGAAGAAACTTGTCACCCTCTTGCTGTTGGCGCTGCTCGCCGGCTGTGCCTCGCCTGGCGCCGAAGATGCTGCGGCCGCGGCCGCAGCCCGCTTCGACGCGATGGTCATGAGCGGCTTCCAGGCCAATGGCCCGGTCACGTTGGCGCGGCTGGATCAGGACGAAACCCAGCGGCTCTGCTCCGACCCGCAGCAAGCCAGCGCCAAGGCATTCGAGGCAGCGCGCCAGCGCATCGAGCGCGGCAACCTCGCGGCGATCCAGTGGCCGGCGGATGGCCGCTACCTGGGCGACTGGAAGCAGGGCGAGCAGATCGCCCAAAGCGGCCGCGGCCTGACCTGGACCGACCCGGCGAGCGGGCCGGGCTTTGCGAACGGTGGAAATTGCTACAACTGCCACATGATCGACAAGAAGGAGATTTCGTTCGGCACCATCGGCCCCAGCCTGTGGAACTACGGCAAGCTGCGCGGCGTGGCCGATCCAGCCTCGGCCGAAGCGCAGCCTGTGGTCAAGTACACCTGGGGCAAGCTGTGGAATGCGAAGGCCTACAACGCCTGCTCGAACATGCCCCGCATCGGCCACATGGGCATCCTCACCGAGGCGCAGGTGCGCGATGTGATGGCCTTGCTGCTCGACCCGAAATCGCCAGTGAATCAGTAGGCATGGGCAAGCTCTTCTGTGTCGCTCCTTCCTCCGCTGGGGGATTGTGGGGATGGGGGCGTGCGGCGCATCAAGGGTTGGGGTGAGGGCGCTTCGATGAACATCCATCCCATCCCCCATGACCCCAGCCCGGCGTGACTTCCTCCAAGTGCTGGCCGCCGCTGCGGCGGCCGGCATGGACGAACGGGCGGGGCATGGTCGATGCCGCCAAGCTGCTGCGCGTCGACATGATGCCCTCGCACTGGGAACACACGCTGGGCGCGGCACGCGTGCAGCACATCGTCGAGCACGACTCCAAGGGCAGCATCGCCTTTCTGGCGCAGAACATCCGCAGCGCCGATTTCGGCGTCAGGTCGTCAAGCCGCGCCGCCTGAACAGCCCCAGACTCATCGGCGTGGCCGGCAACCCGGGCCTGGTTGCCTGACATGAACGTGCCGGCCCGGGCCGTCAATTTACTTCCTGATTTCGGAGCGACAACATGAAGAAATTTGCAGTCCTGTTCACGCTGGTGTTGACGATTGCCGGCGCGCTGTTCGGCGCGCTGAATCCCTTCAGCGCCGCCGCCGCTGCCGCCCCCGAGTCCCCGGTCAAGGTCGTCTACCACCTGCTGGAAGGCCAGGCGCAATCGAGCCGCGCGATGAACAACATCCGCAACCACCTCGATGCCGACCCGGGCGCGAAGATCGTCGTCGTGACGCACGGCCAGGGCATCGACTTCCTGCTCGAAGGCGCACAGGACGCGCAAGGCCGGCCGTTCAATGGGGCCATCGGCGAGTTGGCGAATCGCGGCGTGCAGTTCCGCGTCTGCAACAACACGCTGGTGGGGCGCGGCATCGCGAAAGAGAAGGTCGTGCTCGAAGCCAGCATCGTGCCGTCGGGCGTGGCCGAGGTGGCGCGCCTGCAGGCCCGCGAGGGCTACGTCTACCTGCGGCCTTGAGCGGCAGCGCCCGAGCCCGACCACCACCCTGAGCTGAAAACCACCATGCCCTTGCTTGCTGCAACCCGCCGCGCTGCCGCCACCGCCACTGCTGCGGCCGCCTTGGCCGTACTCGCCACCGCCACGCTGGCCGCCGACTTCCCCACCCCGCGCGAGGCCGACTGGGTGGCGCGTGACTTCCGCTTTCACACCGGCGAAGTGATGGCCGAAATGCGCATCCACTACACCACCGTCGGCGCTCCCAGCGGCGAGCCGGTGCTGATCCTGCACGGCACCGCCGGCTCGGGCACCGGCCTGTTGGCGCCGCTCTTCGGCGGCGAACTGTTCGGCCCCGGCCAGCCGCTCGACGCCGCGAAGTACTTCATCATCCTGCCCGACGCGATCGGCGCCGGCAAATCGGCCAAGCCCTCCGATGGCTTGCGCGCCAGGTTCCCGGCCTACAACTACGACGACATGGTGGCCGCGCAATACCGGCTCGTCACCGAGGGCCTGGGGCTGCGCCACCTGCGCCTCGTGCTCGGCAATTCGATGGGCGGCATGCACGCCTGGATCTGGGGCGTGACCCACCCCGGCTTCATGGACGCGTTGCTGCCGATGGCCTCGCAGCCGACCGAGATGGCGGGGCGCAACTGGATGATGCGGCGCATGCTGATCGACGCCGTGCGCAATGATCCGGAGTGGAAGGGCGGCGACTACACCACCCAGCCGAAGGCCTTGCGCGTGGCCAACGCCTACTTCGGTGTCGCCACCCTCGGCGGCTCGCAGGCCCACCACAAAGCCGCGCCAACCCGCGAGGCGGCCGACAAGCTGATCGACGAGCGCCTCGCTGCGCCGTTCACCGCCGATGCGAACGACTACCTCTACCAGTGGGAGTCTTCGCGCGACTACAACCCCGCGCCGGGGCTGGGCCGGGTGCAGGCCGCGCTGCTCGCCATCAACTCGGCCGACGACGAACGCAACCCGCCCGAACTCGGCATCATGGAACGCGAGCTGAAGCGCATCCCGGGCGCGCGGCTTTACCTGATCCCCGCCAGCGAAGACACGCGCGGCCACGGCACCACGGGCATGGCGAAGTTCTGGAAGGAGCAACTGCGCGAGCTGCTGGCGGCGGCGCCGCGGCGCTGAGCGCCGGATTGCCTGGCCGCAGCCGGGAAAGCGCTGGTAATATCTGTCCTCAAGCAAGTATTACGCGGACCCTCCGTATGAATGTCATCACACTTAAGCTGCCCGACGACCTGAACGCCGCCTTGAAAGAGGTCAGCCGCAAGCGTGGGCTCTCCAAGTCGGCCGTGGTGCGCGAAGCGTTGGAGCAGTCGCTGTTGTCGCATGGCGTGGTGGCCGGCGCTGCTGAACGCTGGGCAGCGCAATGGCAAGGCAGCTTGAAGCTGCCGGAAGCGAGCGAGGTTGAAGCCACCGACCGCAGGCTGGCGCACCTGCTTGCCAAGCATGTGCGTTGATGGGGCCCCTCGTCTGTCGGGTACGACAGCCGGCCACCCGAGGGGGCGCGCGCCGGCTTGGGGCGGTCCGGCGCCGGCACGCTGAGCCCACATGCGTTTGCTGATCGAAATCAATGTGCTGCTCGACGTGGCACTGCGACGCCCCGGCGCGCCGGAGTCGGCGAGGCTGTTGGCACTGTGCGGCAGGCAGCACGAGGGCTGGTTGGCGTGGCATTCGATCGCGACCCTGGCCTATCTCATCGAGCGGCAGACATCGGCTGTCTCAGGGCGGGATTTGATCCGCGGCATTCTGGTCTGGGCCGACGTAGCGAAGACCGGCCGACCCGATGCGCTGGCGGCGCTCGAACTGCCAATGCGTGACTTTGAAGACGCGCTCCAGGTTGCGGCCGCCATGGCCTGTGGGGCGCAATTCATCATCACGCGCAATGAGCGAGATTTCAAAGCATCCCCCGTGCCCGCGTTGAACCCTGAGGCGTTCTTGCGCAGGTACGCCGCGCCGTCACGGCCGGCAAATTCCTGATGCGGCGTTGCCTGCCGCTGATCCCAATCGTTAGCCCCTGATGCCGGTCATCGATATCGAGCTCGTGTGTGAATCGGAAGCTGAATTCGCCGCGGCCTCGGCCCGCACGCTTGCCGACGCCATCGGTCGGGTGCTTGGCATTGAGCCCGGCCACACCTGGGTGCGGCTGCGCTTTCTGGCCAGCGCCGCCTACGCCGAAAACCAGGCCACGCTGGCGGGCGCTGACCTGCCCGCATTCGTAACGGTGCTGCACGCCCATCCGCCGCTCGGTGAGGCGCTCATCACCGAAGCGATGGCGCTCACCTTGGTGATCGCGCAGTGCCTGGTCCGGGCTCCCGGGAGGGTGCATGTTCAGTACGCGCCAGCGGCTGCGGGCCGGCAGGCGTTTGGCGGAACGCTGGTTTGGTAGCGGCTGCGGCGTCCAGACCCAACGGCTACCGCCCGTATGCCACCTGCATGCGCAAACGCCGGGCTGCCTCTTCGTCACGCGCGTCGTCGATCTCGCGCAGCACGCCGCCCACGTCGACCTTGCCGGTCTTGTGCTCGAAGCGGCCGGTGAGCGCCACCTCGGGTGTCAGCACACCGCGCTCGTAAAGGCTCCAGATCTCGGCGCCGAAGTGGGTCGCCAGCAGCTCTGGGGCGACGCGGCCGAAGAAGTCGCGCAGGTTGTTGACATCGCGCAGCAGCATCCGCTTGGCGTGGTTGTTGCCGGCCGCATCGACCGCTTGCGGCAGGTCGATGATGACCGGGCCGTCAGCCGCGAGCAGGATGTTGAACTCCGACAGGTCGCCGTGCACGACGCCCGCGCACAGCATGCGCACCACCTCGACCATCAAGGTGGCGTGATGGGCGCGTGCGTGGTCCGGTGTGAACATGACATCGTTCAGGCGCGGCGCGGCGGCGCCATCGGCGTCGGCCACCAGTTCCATCAGCAGCACGCCTTCGAAGAAGTTGTAGGGCTTGGGAACGCGCACGCCGGCGGCGGCCAGGCGGTACAGCGCGTCCACCTCGGCGCTCTGCCACGCAGCCTCTTGCGATTCGCGGCCGAAGCGCGTGCCCTTGGCCATGGCGCGCGCCTGGCGCGTGTTCTTGACCTTGCGGTTCTCGGTGTAGTCAACGGCCTGGCGGAAGCTGCGATGCGTGGCCTCTTTGTAGACCTTGGCGCAGCGCGTCTCGTCACCGCAGCGCACCACATAGACCATCGCTTCCTTGCCGCTCATGAGCTGACGCACCACGGCGTCGATCAGGCCTTCATCGACAAGTATTTGCAGTCTGGCGGGTACTTTCATGGCTGCTATTTTGCACCGCAGCGGCGTGGGTCGTTGAGGGGCAAATACAAGTCTCGCCGCAGAGTAACGGAGTTGACGGAGTACTCGCAGAGCAAAAATCTGGCTTAACTCTGCGTTAACTCCGCTCACTCCGTTACTCTGCGGTGAGACTTTTTCTTTGCGCTCTTTCAAGCTGCCATCAGTCCCCGCACGCGTTCGTTCAGCCCTTTGCCGAGCTTGCCGGCCACGGCGACCGAGGCGCGCGACGCGAGCATCTGCCCGAACGCGTTGCGCACCTGATCGGCAGTGACGGCTGCCACGCTGGCCGCCACCTCTTCGCGCGAGCGCACCCGGCCGAACACGAACAGGTCGAGTGCCGCCGCTTCGAGGCGCCGCGACGGCCGCTCGTGTGCGAAGAGGGCGCGCACCGCGATCTGATGCCGGGCGCGCTCCAGGCCGACCGGATCGATGTGCGCCGCGTGCTCGTGCAGCAGCCGCGTCACCTCGGTGAAGAACTCGTCGAGGTGCTCGGGCGAGGTCGAGGCCTCGACCACGAACTGCCCGCTCAAGGCCAGCACGTCGGCCGAACAGGCAGCGTGGTAGACGAGGCCGCGGCGCTCGCGGATCTGGTCCAGCAGCGGTGAGCTCATGCCCTCGCCGAACAGCGCCGCCGCAACCATCGCCGGCTGGTGCGCATCGAGCAGGGTCGGAACGGGGAAGCCGAGCACCACATGGGCTTGCGGGCAACCCACCAGCCGGCGCGAGACGATGCCGCCGAGGTAGGGCGGGGCGGTCACGGCGTTGTCGGCGCCGGGCGGCATCGAACCGAACGCGGCCTGCGCGGCCTCGACCATCTGCTGCGCGTCGACATTGCCGGCCACGCCCACCACCACATTGGCACCGGTGTACTGGTGCTCGACATAGCCGAGCAGCTCATCGCGCGTGAAGCGCTCGATGTTGCGCCGCGTGCCGATCACCGGCTGGCCCATCGGGTGCGCGCCGAAGCAGGTCTGGTCGAAGAGCTTGTAGGCCGTTGCCATGCCGTCGTCTTCGTCCTCGATGAACTCCTGCAGGATGACCTGGCGTTCGCGCGCCAGTTCGGCCTCGGGGAAGGTGCCGTTGCGCACGATGTCGCCGAGCATCTGCACGAAGCGCCCGGCGTGTTCGGCCAGGCCGCGCATGTGGAAGGCGGTGTGGTCCTTGTCGGTGTGGGCATTGACCTCGGCGCCCAGTCGTTCGGCGTCGAGGTTGATCTGCTGGCAGTCGCGCGTGCGCGTGCCCTTGAACGCCATGTGCTCGACAAAATGGCTGATGCCGTTCAGGCGCCGGCCTTCGTGCTCGCTGCCGCTGCGCACGAACACGCTGACGCTGGCAGTGTGCACCTGCGGCAGGCGGATCGTGACGACGCGCACGCCGTTGGGCAGGGTGGCGGTGGTGGTGTCGGTGTCGGCGTCGGCGTCGATGACGATGGCGTGAGCGGGCATGAATCGGTGTGGCTGAAAAGGAAGATTCGGATTGTGCGGTGCGCTGCGAGTCCCCACGCAAAGCGGGCCGGCGCGGCCCGCCGGCTCGCGCCCACCAGCGCGGGTGTAAAACCGCGCTCGATCGGCAGCATCGCGCTGCCGGTGGAACGATGGAGCACAACCCGAATGACGCACTGGCTCACCGCTGCCCTGGCCCGGGCCTGCAACCCGACCGCCCTGCGCGTGCTTGCCGGGCGCGGCGGGTTCGTGCAGCCGATGTAGCTTGGGCGCCGATACCGCGTCCGACGGCGCGGCCACCCCCGGCCGCTTCCGCCCGCGCCTGACCCTGCAAACCCTGACCCGCGGCGACGGCCTGCTCGGCCTGCGCGCAGTGGACGGCTTCGGCCCGCGCGGCGCGCAGGTCACAGTGGCGCGCATCGACTGGACCTACGCCACCGACAGCGGCCTGCGCTGGGAGACGCCGGCACCCACCAGCGTGCTGAACACCCGCCCGAAGCCGACCGAGGCGCTGCAACTGCTGCGCGGCGCGTGGCAGGAACGGGTGCTGCTGCAACGCGACCTGGCAGCCGAGGCCGACGCCCGCGACGCGCTCTGGCGCAGCGGCCTGCGCCCGCTGCCGATGCAGGCGCTGCAATGGCGCACTCGACAAGCCGGCGAAGGTCATGAGCCCGCCGGGCCGTCCCAAGGGCGAATACCGCAGTGCGCAGCACAGAGGTTGCCTGATGAGCAGCTGTGGTCGTTGCCCGAAGAGCCGCTGTTCGGCGACTTCTGGGCCGAGCAGGTGCCGAAGCTTCAGGCCCTCGGCTGGTCCATCGTCGTGCAGCCCGGCTTCGCGCACCAGAGCGTCACGGTCGACCGCTGGCGGCTCGTCATCGACCGGGCGACCGGCGAGGAGCGGGGCCGCGAACTGGTCGAACCGCTCGGCCCGCGCGTGCAACCACTCGCCGCGCTGCGCCAGCCGCCGCGTGAGGGCTCGTTCATGCTCAGCCTGGGCGTCGACGTGGACGGCGAGACGCTCGACCTCGCACCGCTGCTCGCCGATCTGCTGAAGCGCGATGCGCGCTGGCTCGATGCGCGCGAAGTCGCGGCCATCGCCGACGCCGCGACGATCAGCTTGCGTGCGCCTGGCGGCCAGCGCATCGACGCGCCGGCCGCGCCGCTGAAGGCCATCGTCAGCGCCATGCTCGACCTGCTCACCGACCCGCGCCGCCAGGACGGGCCGCTGCGCCTGTCGACCTGGGAGGCGCAGCGGCTCGACGCGCTGCGCTTGGCGCTGCTGGACACGCACGCCGAGCGGGCAGAGCGCGCCGCGCAGGCCGGCCCGCAGGCTGCATGGCAACTCCAGGGCGACGCCGGCCTGGTGGCGCTGGCGCAGCGCCTGCGCAGCGTCGGCACGCCGCTGCCGATTGAGCCGGCGCGGCTGCTGGAGGTGGGGCTAACGCTGCAACTGCGCCCCTATCAACGCCAGGGCGTGGCCTGGCTGCAATACCTGCGCGAACAGCAACTTGCCGGCATCCTGGCCGACGACATGGGCCTGGGCAAGACGGCGCAGGTGCTGGCGCACCTGCTGATCGAAAAGCACGCCGGCCGCCTCGACCGGCCCGCGCTGGTCGTGCTGCCGACCTCGCTGATCGCCAACTGGCAGGCCGAGGCCGCGCGCCACGCGGCGCCGCTGCGCTTGCTGACCTTGCAAGGCGCCGATCGCGCACGCGACTTCCCGCGCATGGCCGAGCACGACGTCGTGTTCACGACCTACCCGTTGCTGTGGCGCGACCTGGCCGCGTTGCAGGCGCAGCCCTGGCACCTGCTGATCCTGGACGAAGCGCAGATGGTGAAGAACGCCGCCAGCCGCGCGGCCAGGGCCTTGCGCCGTTTGAACGCTCGACACCGGCTGTGCGTCACCGGAACGCCGCTGGAAAACCACCTCGGCGAACTGTGGGCCCACTTCGACTTCCTGATGCCCGGCTTCCTGGGCGATGCGCGCAGCTTTCAGCGCCTGTGGCGCAAGCCGATCGAAACCAACGGCGAGACCCTGCGCGCGCAGTTGCTGGCGCGGCGCGTGCGGCCGTTCATCCTGCGGCGCCGCAAGCAGGACGTTGCGACCGAGCTGCCGCTCAAGACCGAAGTTATTCGCCGGGTGCAGCTGCAGGGCGAGCAGCGCGCGCTCTACGAAAGCGTGCGCCTGGCCGCCGACGAGCAGGTGCGCCGGGTGTTGCAGCGCCAGCACTTCGCGGGCGCGCAAATCACCATCCTCGATGCGCTGCTGAAGTTGCGACAGGTCTGCTGCGACCCGCAGCTGGTGAAGGGCTTGAAGACCTCGCCAAGCATGGAGCGCGCCAAGATGGAATGGCTGCGCGACATGCTGCCCGAGCTGGTCGACGAAGGCCGGCGCATCCTGGTGTTCTCGCAGTTCACCGAGATGCTGACGCTGCTGGAAGTGGAACTGGCTGCGCTCGGCTTGCCGTTTCTGGCGCTCACCGGCGCTACCAAGGCGAATGCGCGTGGTGCGGTAGTGCAGCAGTTCCAGGCCCGCAGCGTGCCGATCTTCCTGCTCAGCCTGAAGGCCGGCGGCGTGGGCCTGAACCTGACGGTGGCCGACACCGTGATCCACCTCGACCCGTGGTGGAACCCGGCGGTCGAACGCCAGGCGACCGACCGCGCCCACCGCATCGGCCAGGACCAGCCGGTGTTCGTCTACAAGCTGGTGGTGCAGGGCAGCATCGAGGAACGCATGCTGGCGTTGCAGGCCCGAAAGGCCGCACTGGCCGAGGGTGTGCTCGGCCATGACGCGGCGGCCGCAGTGAAGTTCAGCGCCGACGACTTGCGCGGGCTGCTGGCACCGCTGGTGTGAGTGCGGTGCCTCGGAGGTTTCCTACGCTCGCCCTCGGGGTCGGCTGACGGCCGCTGCGGGCCGGCGCATCGACACTGGGCCACCTTCAACGGAGACTGCCATGAATCATCCGCGCGTCGCTTCGCCCGCCGAATTTCCGGTGCCGCGCCGCCGCTGGTGGTACGCGGGGGCGGCTGCGGTGGCGGTCGGTCTGATGATGTCTTATGTCGGCCTGTTGCACGACGCCATCGCCCGCGGCGACCAGATGCGCGAATCACAGCGCAACGCGCCGAGCGCGTCGCATACCGCTTTGGCCGAAACACGCAGCGTGCTTGCCGCGCCGTAGCGCCTTGGGTCGCGGCGGGTTGCAGTTCGCTGCCGGGCCAGGGCGCGAGATGGCGCGCGATGCCGCGCGGCGAGTGATTAAACTGCCGGTGTGCTGTCTTTGCCCGCTCGGGGGCGAAGGGCCGCAGCCAGCAGAGGCACCCGCATGCAAAGCGCGCCGCGCCGCGGCACCGTCTACGGCACCTTGCTTAACCACCACGACGCGTTCGCGGCGATGGGCGGCGCCGTTCACGAGCTGCGGCACAAGGCGCCGTCGAAAGCGCCCATTCTTTACATCAAGCCGCGCAACACCTGGCTGGCGGCGGGCGAGGCCATCGTCGTTCCGCAGGGCGTCGAGGTGGTCGAGGTCGGCGCCACGCTCGGCCTGGTGATAGCGCGTAGTGCGTGTCGGGTCAGCGAGGCGGATGCGTTGTCGTTCGTGGCCGGCTATGTGATCGTCAACGACGTAAGCGTGCCGCATGCATCGTTTCACCCACCGTCGCTGCGGTTCAAGGCGCGCGACACCTTCTGCCCGATTGGTCCGTTCGTGCCACGCCATGCCATCGGTGCGCCCGACGCGCTGGCCATTTCGGTCGCCATCGACGGCCGCACCGTGCACCAGTGCAGCACCGCGGGGTTGATCCGGCCAGTGGCGCGGCTGCTTGCCGAAGTCAGTCAATTCATGACCCTCGCGCCGGGCGATGTGCTCACCGTCGGCGTGGCGGCGGGTGCGCCGCGCGCGCGGGCCGGGCAGGTGGTGTGCATCGTGATCAATGGCCTGGGCCGGCTCGAGAACCCGCTGGTCGCCGAGCCGCTGTTCGGCGAACTTGAAAGCGAAGCCGAAGCATGACGCCGTGCGGGCGGCGTGCTGCCTTGACGAACCTACCGGCGGTGACCGATCGAGCCAGACCCGGCATACTGACGCCATGACCGCTCAGCCCGGCGACCTCGCGCCCCTGCAGGCGATCGCCTCGGCCTTCAGCGCCGGGCAGATCGGCCTGTGGGAGGCGGCCGGCGAGGTGCTCCAGGCCTTGATGGACAGGCTTCAGTGTTCGAGGGTCAGCCTGTGGGGCTTCGAGCTGGAAGGCGGGCAACGCGCGCTGCGCTGCGTCGTCTCCAAGCTGTCGCATGAAGACCTGAAGTGCGACGCCACGCTGCTGCGCGAAGACCAGTACCGCGACTACTTTGCGGCCCTGATCCGCACCGGCGTGTTCGTCACCGACGACATGCTCAAGGAGCCGGCCCTGGCAGCAATGCGCACGCCGTTCCTTGACGCCAACCAGATCGGCGCGTTGCTCGACGTGGCGGTCACGATCAACGGCAGGGCCTACGGCATCGTCTGCTGCGAGCAGATCCCCGGGCCGCGCCACTGGTTGGCCGAAGACATCGCTGCCGCGCGGTCGGCCGTGGCGCGGGCCGCGCTGCTGATTGCCTCCGAGCCGTCGGTGGACTTCCACGAGATCGCGTCGGTGCCGATCAAACCGCTCGATGCGCCGGCCGCACCGGAAGTACCGGACGCTGCGGGCACGACCGTTTCTCCCGCCCGTGCCGCGCGCAATCAAGAGCGCCGCGCGCGCCGCAAGCCGGCGGCATGACGCGCATGCGGCTCGCTTTGCGCGGCGCCTGGCCGGCAGCTCAGCGCACCAGCGCGGGCCGCTTCGGGTCGAAGGCCCTGCCGGGGATCAGTTACTGCATCGCCGCCGCATCGTCGCGGGAGCCGGCCGGCTGCTGCGAGTAGAGCTGGTGGGCTTTCTCGACCTCGACCATGTCGAGTTCGATGCCCGGGCCCGGCCGCAGCCGTCCTCGGCGCCGCACGGGTCTTTGGCACAGGCCAGTATGCTGCGCAGGTCGCGAGTTAGGCGGATCGCATCCTTCGGGCCGGGCAGTCGGCGCGAGCGAGCCGGGTTCATGGAACGTGAGCGGAGTGGCGTTCATGTCACCGGCGCCGGGTTGAACAGCATCAAGACGTTGCTCAGCTTCCAGTGCTCGGCCCAGGTCTTGCGGCCGCTGGCCACGTCGGGCAGCAGGCGGAACAGTTCCCAGCCGACCTCTTCGATGCTGGCCGTGCCATCGGCGATGCGCCCGGCGTTCAGGCCGATCAGGTCGTGCCAGCGCCGCGCCAGCTCGCTGCGTGTCGCGACCTTTATGACCGGCGCCGCCGCAGGCGAAGCGCCGCGCTGATCGGCAATCGCGATCGTTCCCGATGCAAAGCGGGGCGGCGGGCGGGGGGTCAGCCATGGACGAGGTGCAACGATGAGGGCATCATTTGAGAAGACTCGAAGGGTTGAGGCGGGTGCATGGCCGGCTTTGCGAGGTTGCGGCGCGGTTGCGGCGCGGTTGCGGCGCGGTTGCGGCGCGGTAGCGGCGCGGTTGAAGACCACACGGCGGCGAAGATGCCAGAAAGCATTGCGATCCCCAACGTGACCCGCAATCCGTTCGTCCGACGGGCCCCGGGTCCTGCCTGCGCCTGACTTTGCATGGCGACGATATCGCCGACACTGCGGCATGAGCGACAGACCCAACGCCAAGCCGCGTGACGGCCTTGCCGGCCCGCGTCGAAGCGAAGCGCAAGTCACGCTCCATCTCGCACGCGACATGCAGCTGCGGCCGCGCGTCGGCGAGCCGTCTCCGCTCGCGCCGCGCGACGCCGTCATGCTGGCCTGGCTGGCCCTGGAGGGGCCGACGCCGCGGCAGCGCCTGGCCCAGCTGCTCTGGCCCGAGAGCGACAGCGCTGCTGCCCACAACGCGCTTCGCCAGCGGATTTTCAAGCTGCACAAGCTGGCCGGCGAAGAGATCGTCGTCGGCCGGCTGACGCTGTCGCTGGCCACCGGCATCGACCACGATCTCGGCGCCGACTCGGACGTGCTCGGTGATGCCGACCACCGCTTTACCGGCGAGATGGCGACGTGGCGGGCGCAGCGCCGCCAGCACCGCCGCCAGGCCGTGCGACTGTCGTTGCTGGAGCGCTTCGTTGCTGCCGAAGCCGGCCGCGACCATGGCGCTGCGGCTGCGCTCGCAGCCGATCTGCTGGCGCTCGATCCACTCTCGGAAGAGGCGCACCGCCGCGTCATGCGCACGCACTATGTGGCCGGCGAACGCGCTGCCGCGCTGCTGGCGTTCGACCATTGCGAGCGGGTCCTGAAAGACGAGGTCGGCGTGCGCCCCGGCGCCGAAACCCTGGCGCTGTTGCGGACGATCGAATCGGCCGACGCCTCGGCCGGATCGGCACCTGTCGCAACGGCGGTGCCGGCCGGTCTGCTGCGCCCGCCGCGACTCATCGGCCGACGTGGCGAGTTGGCGGCCGCGCTGCGCGGCTGGGACCGGGGCCAGGTGTTCTGCCTCGAAGGCGAAGCCGGCATGGGCAAGACCCGGCTGCTGCAAGAGATCGCTGCGGGCCGCCCCGGCACCGTCAGCGTGCCTGCCCGGCCGGGCGATGCCGTGGTGCCGTTTGCGACCCTGGCACGCCTGCTGCGAGCCGTGCTCCAGCAGGTGCCGGGCGCGCTCGACGGGCCGCTGCGGCAATCGCTGGCGCGGCTGCTGCCCGAGCTGGCGTTGCCCGAAGTGGCCGGGGCCGACGCGGCCGCAGGCGCCAGCCTCAAACGCATCGCCAGCGAAGCCGTCGCCATCGACCGCGCCGTCGCCTCGACCCTTGCCACCAGCGCCGGTCAGGGCGTCGGCGCCGTGCTCGTCGACGACCTGCAGTTCGCCGATGACGCCAGCCTGGACTTGCTGCTGAGCCTTGCCCGCGACGACGCTGCGCCGCCGCTGCGCTGGGGCTTTGCGCGGCGGCCGGAAGAGGGCTCGGCGGCGCTGGCCGCGTTGGTCGAAGGTCTGCTCGAGGCGCGCCGCTTCGAGCCGGTGCCGCTGCGGCCACTCGACCAGGCCCAGCTGGCCGAGTTGCTGGCGTCGCTCGCGCTGCCGCCGCTGGCGCAGGCCGAACTCGCGGCCAGCCTGCACCGCCATTGCGGCGGCAACCCGATGTTCGCCCTCGAAACGCTGCGCCATGCCTGGAGCAGCAGCGGCCCTGCTGCCAGCCTGCCGCGACCGACGAGCGTGACGCGCCTGATCGAGCGCCGCGTCATGCGCCTCTCGCCGGCTGCGATTCGCCTGGCGCGTTGCGCCGCGGTCGCCGGAGCCGAGTTCACGCTCGATCTGGCCAGCGCCGTTCTGGCGCGGCCGGCGATCGACCTCGCCAACCCCTGGCACGAGCTTGAGCAGGCGGAGGTCTTTGCCGACGGCAGCTTCGCGCACGACCTCATCCGCGAAGCCGTCGATGGCGGTTTGCCGGCGCCGATCTCGCGTCATCTGCACGGCGAAGTCGCGCGCCATCTCGAGTTGCGCAGCGCGCCGCCGGCAGCCATCGCGTCGCATTGGCTGGCCGCAGGCGACGCGGCCCGGTCGCTGCCTTTCCTGCATCTCGCCGGCAAACGTGCGGCCGCCCAGCGCCGCTTCGCCGAGGCCGCCGCTGCCTTTGAACGCGAGGCCCGATTGCGCCTCGATGCGGGCGACACGGACGGCGCGTTCGCGGCCGCGCTGTGCATGCGCGAAGCGGCCTTCGAGCTCGACCTCGGCCACCGCACCGACGCTGCCCTCGATCTGCTCGACCAGGCCGCGCGCACGCCGCCGCAGCGCGCCAACGCGGCTGCGCAGCGCGCCATCGTGTGCATGCACCGCGGTGCGATGGACGAGGCCGAAAGCGCGGTCGTCGCCGGCATCGCAGCGCTCGGCACGCTCGCCGAGGCCGGCCTGCGCGCTCGTCTGAATCAGCATCTCGCGGCCGTGCGGGTCTGGCAGCAGCGGCCGGCCGAGGCCTTCGAGTTGTTGCGCGCCATCGAAGACGAAGTTGAATCGGGCAGCGATGTCGAAGCGCGGCTCGACTTCGCACAGGCCTATGCGGTCGTGCTCGAACACATCGACCATCCGGCCGAAGCGGCGCGCTGGTACCGGCGCGCCGCCGACACGGCGCTGGTTGCAGGCCAGATGCCGCGAGCCGCGCAGACGCTGCTCAATCTCGCCATCGGCTGGCGCGACAGCGGCCGGCTCGACCTGGCTTTGGCCACGCTCGAAGAGGCGCAGGCGCTGCTGGTGAGCCTGCCCGAGGGGGCGATCCCGTATTCCAGCCTCGACCTCAACTTCGGCATCGTCATGCGCGACCTCGGCCGCTATGGCGAGTCGCTCGAGTGGCTCGAACGGGCCATCGAACGCGGCCGCGAAAATGTGCCCGGCTGGGTGCCGCTGTTCCTGTGCCATCGGGTTCAGATCTGGCTGGCGCTCGGCCAGCACGCGCGGGCCGGCCACGATCTCGAAGCGGCGAATGTCGCCGAGGCACCGCCGCTGGCCCAGGCGCGCCGCGAGATGCTGCACGCGCAATGGCTCGGCCTGCTCGGCCGGCCGAGCGGCGCGGCGTTCGAGCGCGCGACCCAACTGCTGGGCCCGAGTGCACGCGCCTTGTCGCGGCAACGGATGGTGCTGGCGCAATGCGTCGGCCTCGATCCCGAAGACGCCCTCGCGGCAGCCGCGACGGTGCTGGCTGCGGCCACGATCTCGGGCCGCGCGGGGGTGGTCGTCGCGGCGCGGACGCGGCTTTGCGACGCCGCGTTCGCGCTCGGCCGGGTTGACGAGGCGGTGCTTCACGCGCTGCCGCTCGCCGCGCTTGCCGCCGGCCACAGCAGCGACGAAACCTACCGCGGCGAAGCCTGGCTGGCGGCTGCGCGGGCGCTCGCCGGGCCCTGCCCCGAGCGGGCCGCGACGCTGTTGCGCCGTGCCGCTGCGTGGTTGCGCGACACCGCGCAGAACCATGTGCCCGCGTCATTTCGCGAGAGCTTCCTGCACCGCAACGCCGTCAACCGCGAGTTGCTGGCGCTGGCGCAGCGGCTGTTGACGTGAGGTCTCGACGACGGCGATGAACGATGGGCGGTCAAGCCCGTAACGCCTGCATAACGGGCCGGCGACGACGATGCCGATGCCGTCTTCGCAGCGTTGGACCTGGAGCTTCCCCACCCCGGGTGAGCGGTCTGCCTGCCGGACAAATCGCCAATGGTCCGTACCGGTTTTTGAAAGGCATCACGTGAACACAACGCAGATTCTTTTTCGCCCTGCATCAAACGCCCCAGGCTCGATCACCAGGAGCGGGAGCATTGCGCGATGGCATCGCTTCGCCGCTTCGAGCCTGGCGCTGGTGGCCGCAGCGACGTTCGGCGTTGCGGCCCAGGCGCAGGTTCCACCGCCGCCACTGCCGCTCGTCGAGTTCGGCCTGCAGGCGCAGTCGACCTTCGCCGCCGGCGCGGGCGTGATCTCGAGCGGTGCCTTTTCGGCCAGCGGCAACACTGGCGCGGGCGGCCCGGTCGTCAGCATCCACGGCGAAGGCCCGCGCAGCAACGTCGGCAACGACAACATGGCGAGTGCGCAAGCGCTGTGGGCGTTCCAGATCGTCGGGCCGGCCGGCGTCGTGGTGCCGATCTTCATCAGCGGCCTGTACAGCGCCTCGATCTCGTCCGACAACAGCGCCATTGCCAACGGCGGCGTCGCGCTGGGTCAAGACCGCTTCCGGCTCACGCGGATCCTGAGCGTGCGTTGCGAGTTCGGCGCCGAGGAGGGCTGCGATTCCGCAAACGGCAACCGCCCGCACGCGTTCCAGCTGGCGTCGGGCGCGAACAGCAACGCGCTGACGTTCCTGCAGATCGTCGTCGGCGGCGTGGTGCGACCACTGCCCGGCTTGCTCGGCCGGTTCGACGCCTTTGTCGACCCGATCGTCTCGATCGACCCGTCGTTCGCACGCATCGGCGAGTTCACGCTGTTCGTGAGCCCGGATGCTTACGGCAATGTGGGCGCGGTGCCCGAGCCGCAAACCTGTGTGCTGCTGCTGGCCGGCCTTGCGTTGCTGGCCGGAATCAAGCGAACCGGGAGTCGCGTGCGCGGGCGGAAGTGAACAGGCAGCAGCCGGTGGGCTCTGCCCGCCCACCGCGCCGACTGACGGCGCACCCGGTGCGTCATTCAGACTTCTCTGAGTCCAGCTGCGGTCACTTCACCGGTATCGGCAGCGCCCGGTCCACGGGCACCACCGTCACGCTGTTCTTCGCCGAGCCGTCGATCAGACGGTCGGAGTAGGTCAGGTACACCAGCGTGTTGCGCTTCCTGTCGACCATGCGCACGACGCGCAGCTTCTTGAACAGGATCGACAGGCGCACATCGAAGACTTCTTCCTGCGCCGGCAGCGGTTTCGTGAAGCTGACCGGGCCGACTTGGCGGCAGGCAATCGATGCCTCGGCCTTGTCCTCGGCCAGGCCCACCGCGCCCTTGATGCCGCCGGTCTTGGCGCGCGAGACATAGCAGGCAATGCCGGCCACTTTCGGGTCGTCATACGCATCGACAACGATCTTGTGGTCGGGGCCGATGAGCTTGAAGACGGTATCGACCTCGCCGACCGGCTCGGCATTCACCGACCGGCTTGCGGTGGCCAGACACAGCAACAGCACTGCGACGTTCTTCATGGGTTCTCTCTGCTGCAAAGCCGGGGAGGGTAGCGCGATTCTTGCTGGGTCTCGGATGGCCGCTCGCGGCTCGTCAACGGGCCCGGTATTGCGCCGCACCAAACAGCATCTCGCGCGACTTTTCGTCGACCAGCGGCTTGCGCAGGCTGGCCAGCACCTCAACGCCGCGCTGCACCGCCGGGCGCGCGGCGATCTCGTCGAACCAGCCTCTCAGGTGCGGGTGGTCGTTCCAGTCGATGCCCTGGTTCTTCCACGACCGCAGCCACGGGAAGATCGCGATGTCGGCGATGCTGTAGGTCGGGCCGGCGATGTACTTCGATTTCGCGAGCCGCTTGTCCATCACGCCGTAGAGCCGCTTCGCTTCGTTGGTGTAGCGGTTCACCGCGTACTCGATCTTCTCGGGCGCGTAGATGCGGAAGTGATGGGCCTGGCCAAGCATCGGACCGACTCCGCCCATCTGGAACATCAACCACTCCAGCACCTCGAACTTGGCGCGCGTGTCCGCCGGCAGCAGCTTGCCCGTCTTGGCAGCGAGGTAGAGCAGGATCGCGCCCGACTCGAACAGCGAGATCGGCTTGCCGTCCGGCCCGATCGGGTCGGTGATCGCCGGGATCTTGTTGTTCGGGCTGATTGCCAGGAACTCGGGCCCGAACTGGTCGCCGGCGCCGATATTGACGGGAATCGCACGGTAAGGCAGGCCGCACTCCTCCAGCATGATGTGAACTTTGTGGCCGTTCGGTGTGGGCCACGAATACACTTCGATGATGCTGTCGTTCATGTCGATGTCCTGCCGTTTGCAACACCTGCAGCCGGTGTGCGTCTCGCCGTCACTCTAGTGGATTGGGTGCCGACATGCTTGAATCATTGAAGCGCTTCTTCTCGAAGCCCGGTGTCGAACGCGATCTCGCCGAAGTGTCGGACTGGGCGAAACGCCGCGGCCACGGCTTCAAGCGGGCGCGCGGCGACGAGGGCTTCGTCATCGACGGCGTGCTTGACGGCAAGCCCTGGCGGATGGAGTGGGGGCCGCCACAGCGCGACTACATACAGGGCCACGAGTTGCGCCTGCGCATGGAACTCGCGCTCACCGCCGATGCGCAAATGCTGCTGCTGTCGCGCCCGTTGATGGACGCGCTGGAGCGCCAGACCTTCGAGGAATTCACCGACAACGTGCAGACCCAGATCGGCACCAAGACGCCCGAAGAGATGCGCTGGCTGGTGATGTTTCCGAAGGTCAACCTGAGCACGTTGAAGGCCTTGCGCAGCCGCTTCGGCGCCGTCGCCAGCGACCCGGCGGCCGGCCTCGTCTGGCTCGACGGGCCACTGGCCAACATGCTCGAGCGCGCCGCCAGCAGCTTTCTCGGCGACGAGCCGCCGTTCGTGCTGATGACCTTGCGCAGCCGCGCCTACCTGCGTCTGCAACTGGCGGCGCCGGACGCCACCGTCATCAGCGCCGCGCTGGCGCTGTTCGAAACAGCGGTCGCTCAGGCGCTGCGCGCGGCCGGTGGCGCGGTTGGCGGTGCGACCGGTGATTCCCAGTCAGCGTGGGGCCCGACCTCATCCACTGCCTGGCAAAGCCTGCAGCCGCCCGACCCCGGCGCGGCCGACAAGCGGCGCTGAAACGACGAAGCCCCGCCAGGGTTGGCGGGGCTTCGATGGGTGTCGCAGCCGGGCTTGCGACCGGCCCGATGCAGCTCAGGCGTACTTGCCGAGTTCGAGCTTCGCGATGGCGTTGCGGTGCACTTCATCCGGGCCATCGGCGAAGCGCAGGGTGCGCGCGCCGGCATAGAAGCCGGCGAGCGGGAAGTCTTCGCACACGCCGCCGCCGCCATGCGCCTGCATGGCCCAGTCGATCACCTGCAAGGCCATCGTCGGGGCCACGACCTTGATCATCGCGATCTCGGCCTTGGCAGTCTTGTTGCCGGCCACGTCCATGATCCAGGCGGCCTTCAGGGTCAGCAGCCGCGCCATGTCGATGCGGCAGCGCGCCTCGGCAATGCGTTCGCGCGTCACGCCCTGTTCGGCCACGCTGCGGCCGAAGGCAATTCGCGACGAGGCGCGCCGGCACATCAGCTCCAGCGAACGCTCGGCCAGGCCGATAAGGCGCATGCAGTGGTGGATGCGCCCCGGCCCGAGCCGGCCTTGCGCGATCTCGAAGCCGCGGCCCTCGCCGAGCAGGATATTGCTGGCGGGCACGCGCACGTTGTCGAAGTTGATCTCCATGTGGCCGTGCGGCGCATCGTCGTAGCCGAACACCGACAGTGGGCGCATCACGGTGATGCCCTGGGTGTCGGCCGGCACCAGCACCATCGACTGCTGCGAATGGCGCGGCGCTTCGGGGTCGGTCTTGCCCATGAAGATGTAGATCTTGCAGCGCGGATCGCCGGCGCCGCTGATCCACCACTTGCGGCCGTTGATGACGTAGTCGTCGCCGTCGCGTTCGATGCGCGCGGCGATGTTGGTGGCGTCGCTGGATGCCACCGCCGGCTCGGTCATCGCGAAGGCGCTGCGGATCTTGCCGTTCAGCAGCGGCTCCAGCCATTCCTGCTTGTGCTGCGGCTTGCCGTAGCGTTCGATCGTCTCCATGTTGCCGGTGTCGGGCGCCGAGCAGTTGAAGGCTTCGGAGCACCAGGGCACGCGGCCCATGATCTCGGCCAGCGGCGCGTAGTCGCTGTTCGACAGGCCGAAGTCGCGGCCGTTGTGGGCCCCGCCCTCGCCGCCGGCGGTGGGCGGCAGGAACAGGTTCCACAAGCCCTGGGCGCGCGCCTTCGGCTTCAGTTCCTCGATCGTGTTGAGTGGCGTCCAGCGTTTGCCGGCGGCGGTGTTGGCCGCGATCTCGGCCTCGAATTTCGCCTCGGCCGGGTAGATGTGATCGTCCATGAAGCGCAGCAGTTTGGCCTGCAGTTCGAGGGTTCGGGGTGAGTAGCTGAAGTCCATCGTCGTCTCCTTCGTGAAATCGAATCCGTCGTGAAATCGTGTTGGCCCGGGCTCAGCCGCGCTGCGCGATGGCCCAGCCCATCTCGGCCAGCGGCCGCGCGCCGGCGCCAGCCTGGCGTGCCTGCGTGCTCGCGGCGGTGCCCATCTCGACCCGCTTCGCAATGCCTTGCAGGATGCCGGCCATGCGAAACAGGTTGTAGGCCATGTAGAAGTTCCAGTCGGCCATCACGGCGGCCGGGTCGGCGCGGCCGGTGCGTTCGCAGTAGCGGCGCACATAAGCCAGCTCGTCGGGGATGCCGAACGCGGCCAGGTCGAGCCCGCCGATGCCACGGCTCTGCGCGTGCGGGATGTGCCACGCCATGCAGTGGTAGCTGAAGTCGGCGAGCGGGTGGCCGAGGGTCGACAGCTCCCAGTCGAGCACCGCGATGACGCGCGGCTCGGTGGGGTGGAAGACGAGGTTGTCGAGCCGGAAGTCGCCATGCACGACGGTGACCTGAGCCGCGTCGCGGGCACTCGCCGGCATGTGCGCGGGCAGCCATTCGGCGAGCCGGTCCATGGCATCGATCGGCTCGGTGATCGAGGCCTGGTACTGCTTGGTCCAGCGGCCGATCTGCCGATCGAAGTAGTTGCCGGGCTTGCCATAGGCCGAAAGCCCGGCCGCGCTCACGTCGACCTTGTGCAGGGCGGCAATGACGCGGTTCATCTCGTCGTAGTAGGCCGCCCGCCGAGTCGTGTCGATGCTCGGCAGGGCCTGGTCCCAGAGCACACGGCCGGCGATGAACTCCATCACGTAGAACGCCCGGCCGATGACGCTTTCGTCCTCGCACAGCAGCAGCATCTGCGGCACCGGCACATCGCTGCCGTGCAGCGCGGTCATCACCGTGAACTCGCGGTCGATGGCGTGCGCCGAGGCCAGCAGCCTGGCTGCCGGGCCGGGCTTGGAGCGCATCACGTAGGCGCGTGTCGGCGTGATCAGCTTGTAAGTCGGGTTCGACTGGCCGCCCTTGAACTGCTCGATGGTCAGTGGCCCGTGAAAGCCGTCGAGCCGGGCTTCGAGCCAGGATTGAAGGGCGCCAGTATCGATCGCGTGCTGGTCGGAGACGGGCTTGGTGCCGGCGTTGGCTTCCATGGTGTCAACTCAAGTGAAGGAGGTGGGTGGCCGCCCGCGCGCCCCTGCGAGCCGACCGGCGGTTCGGCGGGTGGGCTATCTTGCGGCGATCACCAGCAGCTTGTCTTTCGACAGCACGACCAGACGGGTCGGCTCGATGCGCACCGCGCCGTCGCGCTCGAAGCCTTTCAGCTCCTGGTTGACGCGCTGGCGCGAGGCCCCGAGCAGCTGCGCCAGGTCTTCCTGCGCGAGCTGCAAGCCGATGCGGATCTCCTCGCCCTGGGCAATGCCGTAGCTGCGCGCCAGCAACAGGATCTGCCGCGCCAGACGCGCTGCCAGCGGGCGGGTGTTGAGGTCTTCGACCGCGTCGAACATCAGCCGCAGGCGCCGGCAGTTGAGCCGCAGCAAGGCCTCGTACAACTCGGTGTGCTGGGCCAGCAACTCCTTGAAGTCGGCCTTGCGCACCACCAGCAAGGTGGTCTCGCCGTGCGCGTTGGAATCGTGGGTGCGCGGCAGGCCGTCGAACAGCGAGATGTCGCCAAACCAGGTGCCGGGCTCCACATAGGTGAGCGTGACCTGCTTGCCCGCCAGCGACACCGAGCTGACCCGAACCGCACCCTTCGCCACACCGCACCACTCGTCGGCCGCCGCGCCGCGCGACGACATCAGGGCCCCGTCCGGCAGACGCCGCACCGCGGCACGCGACAGGATCGCGCTGCGCAGTGAGTGGGAGAGTTTGGAAAACCAAGAGCCGCCGTCGATGTTGGACTGTTCGACGATTGTAAGAATCGGGTTCGTCATGGTGAGTCGCTGATGTGACAGCCGGAGGGCACTGCGCCGGCCTATTGTGTCGGAGCGTCAGTTGCTGAAAAATCACGCAACGGCGACCGCCCCGATCGCCACCCGAAGGAGCCACCCCGATGAATTCATCCACCCTGAAAATACCGAGCCGCGAGCGCGAAGTCAGCCCCGAGGAGTGGGCGTTGCGGGTCGATCTGGCGGCCGCTTACCGGCTCGTCGCGGCCTTCAAGTGGGACGACCTGGTTTTCACCCACATCAGCGCGCGGCTGCCGGGCAGCCACGACTCGTTCCTGATCAACCCGTACGGTCTGACGTTCGACGAGATCACCGCGTCGAGCCTGATCAAGATCGATGCGCAGGGCAACAAGCTCGACGAGTCGGAGTTCGCGGTCAACCCGGCCGGCTTCACGATCCACAGCGCCATCCATGCGGCGCGCCACGACGCGCAGTGCGTCATGCACACGCATGCGCTGAACGGCATTGCGGTGTCGGCCCAGAAGGGTGGCGTGCTGCCGATCTCTCAGCAGTCGATCTTCGTGCTGTCGAACCTCAGCTACCACGGCTACGAAGGGGTGGCGCTGCGCGACGACGAGAAGCCGCGGCTGGTGGCCGACCTGGGGCCGAGCAACAACTTCCTGATGCTGCGCAACCATGGCCTGCTGACGCTCGGCCCGTCGGTGGCCGATGCGTTTCTGGCGATGTACCTGTTCGAGACCACGTGCACGATCCAGATCCGGGCGATGGCCGGTGGCACCGAGTTGATCCCGGTCGACCCGCGCATCATCAGCACGGCCACCGCGCAGGCCCGCGAGGCCACGCGCGGCGTCGGTGGCGGCGCGCTGGCCTGGCCCGGCCTGCTGCGTCGGCTCGATCGCGCCGACCCGAGCTTTCGCACCTGAGCTGGAGCCGTCAGCCCTGCGCCAGCCTGCGGTCAGCGAAAGTCGGCACGGCGTTTCCCGGTGAAGGCTGCCAGGCCCTCGGCGCCGTTGGCGTGGAACAGATTCTCGATGAAGTGATCGCGTTCGGCGCTCAGCTGTTGCGCGAGGCTGCGGTTGGCAGCTTGCTGCACCAGCTCCTTGCCGCTTGCAATGGCGTTAGGCGCCAGCTCGGCCAGGCGCTGCGCGAGCCGCAGCGCTTCGGCAAGGGCCTGGCCGTTGTCGGTCACCCAGCCGACCACGCCCCACTGATGCAACTGCCGCGCCGACACCGGCTCGGCCAGCCACACCAGCTGCTGAGCCAGCGCCCGCGGCAGCGCCTGCGCCAGGCTCCAGGTGGCGCCCCCGTCGGGCGACAAACCCAGGCGCGCATGAGACAGGATGAAGCGCGCGTCTTCGGCCGCCACGATCAGGTCGCAGGCCAGCGCGAGCGAGAAACCGGCGCCGGCGGCAGCACCTTCCACGGCGGCGATCACCGGCTTCGGAAACGCATGCAGTGCTTCGACGAACTGGTGCAGGTGTTCGATCATCTGCACCTGGGCCGGCGGCCCGGCGGCGCGCCGTTCAAGCAGGCCCTGCAAGTTGCCGCCGGCGCAGAAATGCGCGCCATCACCGCGCAAGACCACGGCACGGATCTGCGGGTCGGATTCAGCCACGTTCAGCGCCTCGATCCCGGCGGCAATCGCCTGGTGCGAGAGCGAGTTGCGGGACGCCGGGTCGCTCAAGGTCAGCACCAGCACGGCGGCGTGGCGTTCTGTCAGCAGCTCTGAGGGCATGGGGCTGGGCTCCGGCCTGCAAAGCGAGGCCGTGAATTGTGTCATGGCCGGGGCGTTTGCAAGCCCGGCGCAGCGGTTCGCACCGGGCTTGCGGGCAGGTCGTCATGCTAGAGTGCGCCGGTTTTTCGTCTACCTGCCGAGCCCTCTTCAGCCGATGCACCTGCGCGCCGCCTCGACCCTGATCGCCCTCCTTGCTGCGCTCGCCGCGCCGGGTGCGAACGCGCTGGGATTCGGCCGGGTCGTCAACACCACGCAGCTCGGCCAGGCGTTGAATTTCGCGGCCGTGTTGAACCTTGATGGCGACGAAACGCTGGCCCGCGAATGCGTCTCGGCCGAAGTATTTTCCGGCGACAACAAACTTCAATCGAACCAGGTTCGGGTCACGCTCGAAGGGGGCGGCGAGTCGCGTGAGCGCAGCGTTCGCGTCACCTCGGCGGCCTTGATCGACGAGCCGGTGCTGACCGTCGCCGTCACGCTCGGCTGCAACTCGAAGGTGACGCGGCGCTTCGTCATGTTCATCGACCCGCCGACCGTCAACCTGGCCCAGGCGGGCCCGGGCACTGACAGCGCCCTCCTCGGGCCGCAGCGGGCCGACTCGCAACTCGCGCCGCTGCTGGCCATCGTGCAGGGAGCCGGGTCGGCCAGCTCGCGCGCTTCGAACTCGGCGGTACCCGGCAAGGCGCGCAACCCGGCTGCAGTGAGCCGGCGCGCCGGCGCGAACCCGGGTTCGCGCCCGAGCGCAGGACCACGCGATGCCGGCAGCGCGCCCCGCCAGACCGCTGCGCGCAAGGAAGAACGCGTTCGCAAGCCGGCCGCTGCGCGCCTTGCCGCCAGCCCGCCGCTCGCCCCGCGCGTGGCATCGGGCGGGCCGCGCCTGCAGCTCGAAACCACGCCCACGCTCGTCGCCCGTGCGGCGTCGGCAGCGACCGAAGGCGCGGCGCCTGCGTTGCCGCCGGCCGCAGCATCGGTGCCCGACGAGCAGGCTCCGGCACTGGCCCGGGAACGCCAGCGCATCGTCGCTCTCGAAGAAGGGCTGGCGCGCTTGCGCAGCGATTCAGCGGCCACCAACAAGGCCCTGGCCGGTTTGCAGGCGCGGCTCAAGGAGGCGGAGTCCGAGCGCTATGCGAACCCGCTGGTCTATGGGCTGGCCTGGCTCTCGGGTTTGCTGATGCTGGCAGTGGCAGCGCTGTGGTGGCGCCAGGCGCGCAGCCGAAGCGCCGCGCAGTGGTGGGTGGCGCCGGATGCGGCGCGCCCCGGTATGCCCGCCGATTCAAACCCATCCGGCGCTGCGGCCGAAACGTCGCTGGCCGCAGCGCAGTCGCAAGACGACACGGGCGAGGCCACCACCGCCTTCGACGTTGCCGCCGTCAGCGCGCCATCTGCGTCGAACCCGGCATGGGTACCGCGCCCGCCCATCGCGACCCCCGCCCTCGCGGTGCTTGCCGAACCCACGCGCGAACTGTCGGTCGAGGAACTGATCGACCTCGAACAGCAGGCAGAGTTCTTCGTCGTGCTGGGGCAGGATGAGGCGGCCATCGACCTGCTGATGAGCCATGTGCGCAGCGACGGCGGCATCAGCCCGCTGCCGTATCTGAAGCTGCTTGAGATCTACCGCCGACGCGGCGAAAACGATGCCTATGAGCGCATCCGCGAGCGCTTCAACCGGCGCTTCAATGCCTATGCCCCCGGCTGGGACTCGGACCTGCAACAAGGCCGTTCGCTGGAAGATTACCCCGATATCGTCGAGCGCCTGAACGCGCTTTGGACGACACCGGCGCGTGTCATGGAGACGCTCGACGCGTCGCTGTTCCGGCGCAACATGACCGACGAGACCTTCGACCTGCCGGCGTATCGCGAGCTGCTGTTCCTGTACTCGATCGCCCGCGATCTGGCCGAGCACGGCGCGTCCGAGCCGGGCGGCGACGTCGACCTGCTGCTGCCGCTGGCAGAGCCCGAAGCCAGCGCCCAGCCGGCCTCACGGCTGCTCGCCAGGCCGGATGAAAACACCGACTTCGCGAACAGCGACATGATGACGATGCCGCTCGACCTCGACGTGTCGTTCGCGGCCGCACCCAACCCCAGTGGCGATGGCGCCGAGACCACGCCGGCAGCACTGCGGCGCGTGCCGGGCCAGCGCTTCGGCACCGAGTCGGGCTTTCTCGATTTCAACCTCGGCGGCACGGTGCCGGGAGCCGGCAAACCGGGCAAGACCGGGTCGTCATCGAACCGCTGATCGGCGTTTGATGCCGGCACACTGCGGCCTGATCGGCCAGCCGCAGCGCCCCCTCACAGCCTTGCCAGGCGCTCCAGTGCGAGTTGCAGCGTCGCGTCCTTCTTGGCGAAGCAGAAGCGCGCGAAGCCCTGCTCGAAACCCGTCTGATAGAACGCCGTGAGCGGGATCGCGGCCACGCCGACCTCGGCCGTCAGCCAGCGGCAGAAGGCCGCTTCGCCCAGGTCGCTGATGGCCGAGTAATCGACGCACTGGAAGAAGCTGCCCTGGCACGGCAGCAGGCGAAAGCGCGTGCCGGCCAGGCCGGCGCGGAACAGGTCGCGCTTGCGCTCGTAGAACGCTGCCAGGCCGAGGTGGTGGCCAGCGTCCTGCATGTAGACGGCCAGGCCGTGCTGCACCGGCGTGTTGACCGTGAACACGTTGAACTGATGGACCTTTCGGAATTCAGCCATCAACGCCGCCGGCGCGGCCACGAAGCCGACCTTCCAGCCCGTCACGTGGTAGGTCTTGCCGAAGCTCGAGACGATGAAGCTGCGCAGCGCCAGCTCGGGAAAACGGGCCACGCTCTGGTGCGCCTGGCCGTCGAACACCATGTGCTCGTAGACCTCGTCGGCGATCACCAGGATGTCGGTCTCGCGCAGCAGTTCGGCCAGCGTGCGCATCTGCGCTTCGCTCCAGACCGTGCCGCTCGGGTTGTGCGGCGTATTGACGATGATGGCGCGGGTGCGCGGCGAGATGGCGGCGCGGATGCGCGCAAAGTCGGGCGCGAAGCTGCCTGGCGTCAGCGGCACGTGCACGGCCACGCCGCCGGCCAGCACGATGTTCGGCTCGTAGCTGTCGTAGCACGGGTCGAGCACGATGACTTCATCGCCCGGCTGCACGATCGCCAGGATGATGGTCAGGATCGCCTGCGTGGCCCCGGCGGTGATCGTGACCTCGCTGCCGGCATCGAAGCGTTGGCCGTACAAAGCCTCGATCTTGGCCGCCACCGCCTCGCGCAACGCCGGTACGCCGGCCATCGGCGGGTACTGGTTCAGGCCGCTGCGCATGGCGCTGTGCACCGCATCGACAAGGCCCGGGTCGCAATCGAAATCGGGGAAGCCCTGGCCCAGGTTCACCGCGTCGTGTTCTTGTGCAAGTGCCGACATGACGCTGAAGATCGTCGTGCCCACGGCGGGCAGGCGGCTGATGAGGGGCGGTGTGTGCAGGCGGGTCATGGGTGGGTCGTGGGTGGGCAGGGGTTCAAAGCTCGGCGCGAGGGCCTAACGAAATGATTGAGCGGCATCAGAGCTGGTAGTCGCCGCCCTGGCCGATGTCACCGGGTTCGCTCTCCATCGCCCGCGTGATGGCGGCACGGTTCAGGCGGCCGGACAACATCTCGGCGAAGGCATAGACGTAGTTGCGCAGGTAGGCGCCGCGCTTGAAGGCAACGCGGGTCACGTTCTGGCCGAACAGGTGACCGACCGGGCGTGCCACCAGGTCGCTGCCCAGTGGCTCGTCGCGCACCGCCGCTTCGGCGACGATGCCCACCCCCAGCCCGATCCGCACATAGGTCTTGATCACATCGGCGTCGATCGCTTCGAGCACGATGTCGGGCTTCAGATGCCGCGCCGCGAAGGCCTGGTCGACGCGGCTGCGGCCGCTGTACGACGGGTGGTAGGTCACCAGCGGCAGCAGCGCCAGGTCTTCGAGCGAGATGCGTTCGAGCTGGGCCAGAGGATGCCCGGCCGGCATCACCACCGCATGCTGCCATTCGTAGCAGGGCAGGGTGACCAGGCCGGCGATGGTGGCCAGCGATTCGGTCGCCAGGCCGATGTCGGCCACCTCTTCGATCAGCATCCGCGCGACCTGTTCGGGCGAGCCCTGGTGCAGGCTGATGTTGACCTTCGGGAAGCGCTTGCGCAATTGCACCACCGGCTCGGGCAGGAAGTAGCGTGCCTGGCTGTGGGTGGTGGCGATCGACAGCGTGCCGGCGTCCTGCTTCGAGAATTCATCGCCGATGCGCTTCAGGTTGCCGACCTCGCGCAGGATGATCTCGATCGCCTTCAGCACCTGCTGGCCGGGCTCGGTGACGCGCCGCAGGCGCTTGCCGTGGCGGGCGAAGATGTCGATGCCGAGTTCGCCTTCGAGTTCGAGGATCGCTTTCGAGACGCCGGGCTGCGAGGTGAACAGCGCCTTGGCGGTTTCGGTCAGGTTCAGGTCGCGGCGCACGGCCTCCTGGACGAAGCGGAACTGGTGCAGATTCATGGGCGCGGCCCGGCGGCAGGCTGCGGGGTTGCAAGCGCGGTTGTATGGTTTGTTGCCAGGTCTGTTGCAACGTCGCTATCCGCCAACTCGACGGCTGCGCGCGCCATCGCCTCAATCACGCTGGTGCGTGCGCCGATGGCGGTTTGCAGCTGCCACAGCACGCCCGGGTGGGCGGCGGCCAGCTCGGCCAGCAGGGCTGGCAAGTCCTTGCGGACATGGCCGCCGGCACCGAGGAACAGCGGCACGACATCGATGCGCGCGCAGCCCGCAGCGGCCAGTGCCGTGCCGGCATCGATCAGCGACGGAGTCATGAATTCAAGGAAGGCGAGTTGCACCATCACGTTGATATCAAAGCCCCGCACACGATCGGCCACGGCTTCGAAGGGCTCGGCCCAGCGCGGGTCGCGCGCGCCGTGGGCGAACAGCAGCAGGCCGCGTTTCATCGCATGGTTCATCGCGTGCTTCATCGCTTGTTTCATCGGTACCGCACCAGCCAGCTGAACGCCGCGAACGACAGCAGCAGGTACAGCGCGCTCGGTGCGGCGGCCACCATCCACGGCGTCCAGTCGCGCAGCAGGCCGAGGTGGCCGGCGACGTTGTTCAGCAATACGAAGCTGATGCCCAGCATGATGCCGCCGAAGACCTTCAGGCTGATGCCGCCGCTGCGGGCCTGCAGGTAGGCGAAGGGCAGCGCCAGGCCGACCATCACGAGGCAGGCGAACGGGTACAGCGCGCGCTTCCAGAACTGGATTTGATAGCTCTGCGCGGCCTGCTCGTTGTCGGCCAGGTGGCCGATGTAGCGGAACAGCGCCAGGGTCGACATGCTGCTCGCCGGCGACACCGCCGCCGCCACCACGGCCGCCGACAGGCTGCTGCGCCACTCCAGCGCGGACAGCTTCGCGTCGATCGCCTGTGCGGGGCGGACCGCCGCGCCGCTGTTACCGGCGGCAGCCCCGGACGCGCCGTCGCTGCGGCCCTCGCCCCCACCATTGCCCATCACCCAGCGCGTCACGCTCACATCGCGCAGCGACCAGGTCGCGTTCGGCTGCACCTGTGCGCTGGCGGCGGCGATGCGGCGCAGCAGCCGGCCATCGGCGTCGAACTCGAAGATGCGGATGTCGTTGAGCAGCGTTCCCGGCCCGGCCGAGCCGACGCTGATCGAGTAGCTGCGCTCGCCGTCGGGTGTGTTCGCATGGTCCTTCAGCCACGCGCCCGAGGGCCCGAGTTTCAGGCCGCCCTTGTGGCGCGCCTGCAGCTGGCCGGCCTGGCGTTCACCGAGCGGCGCGAGGTAGTCGCCGACCAGGAAGGTCAGCACCCCGAAGATCAGACCGAGGCTGGCAAGCAGCGACAGGGCCCGCCCCGGCCCGAGCCCGCCGGTGCGCAGGATGGTGTACTGCGACGACTGCGCCAGCCGCGCCAGCGTGTAGATGGTGCCGATCAGCACGGCGATCGGCGCGACCTCGTAGAAGTGCCCCGGCAGCAGCAGCAACGCATACAGCGCGGCGTGCACCAGCGTGTAGCCGCCCTGGCCCACATCGGCGAGCTGGTCGACGAAATCGATGAAGAACGACAGCGACAGAAAGGCCAGCGCGACGAAGGCAACGGCCGACACGATGTCGGCATAGAACAGGCGCCTGACCGTTTTCATGCGCGGCCCGAGGCGCTGCGCGCTTCGTCCCGAATCGGCCCGGACGAGCGCCGCCAGCCGAGCCGGGCATTGCCGTTTTCACGCCACCACAGCAGCGTCATCGCGATCAGGAACGCGCCGCCATGCGCGGCCACCAGCGCGGTACCCATTCCGACCTTGCCTGCGGCGACCCAGGCCTGCGTCAGGTTGATGAGGTTGTAGTAAACGACGAAGCTCAGCAGCGCGAACAGCAGGTTCCAGTTGCTGGCGCGGCGCAGGTTCGATGCCGCCAGGCCGATGCCCAGCAGCACCATGTTCGCCGCCCCCAGCGCCAGGCCGAGGCGCCACGCCAGTTCGCCCTGGTGGCGTGGCGTGGGCGCGCGCAGCAGGTCGATGCTGCGCCGCGCCTTCGGCGGCAGGTCGTCCAGGTTCGAGATCAGCCGTTCGCCGATCTGCGCGCTGTACCCCTCGAAGCGGGCCAGCGTCTTGTCGCCGGTGCGCTGATTCTGTTCGTTGCGCTGGCCGCGCGACAGCGTCAGCATGCGGTCGTCGCCCTGCAGTTCGATGCGCCCGCTGCGCGCCGAGGTGACCGACTCGACCTCGCCCTGCGCGGTCAGGATGAAGACGTTGCGCCCGGTGCGGCTGTCGGCCGCGTCGCGCTCGATGAAGAACACGCGGCTGCCGTCGTTCGAGGTCTGGAACTGGCCGGGTGCGACGCGCGACAGGTCGGAGCGGCGCTCGAAGCGTTCCTTCAGTTCGACGCTGCGCTGGTTCTGCCAGGGCCAGACGAACAGCGCCAGCGCCGCCACCACCCCCAGCACCGGCCAGCTCATGCGCAGCACCGGGCGCACGAAGCGCGTGATGCCGATGCCACTGGCGAACCAGATCGTCATCTCGCTCTCGCGGTACATGCGGGTCAGGGTGGCAACCACGGCGATGAACAGCGACAGCGCCAGCATCGTCGGCAAATGGCCGAGCGCGATGTAGCCGAGCAGCAGCACCACATCTTGCGGCGCGACCTGGCCGATGGCGGCCTGGCCGAGGGTGCGGATCAGCATCATCGTCAGCACGATGGTCAGGATCACGACCAGGGTCGCACCGAAGTTGCGCGCCAGTTCTCGGCGCAAAGTGGAATCGAATAACATCGTTCGCTTGCCCACGAGGCATGCCAAAACCAGGACTTTCGATTATGGACTTTCGCCATCAAATCTCCGTTCCCCAGGCGCTGGCCGCCACCGCGTGCGATGCGCTGGTGCTTGTCGTCAACAGCGACCCGGTCGAGCCGATGCTCGACGCGCCACTGGCCGCCGCACTCGCCGATGCGCTCGCGCAAGGCGACCTGACCTTGAAGGCGGGCAAGAGCCTTTACCTGCACCGCCCGGCCGGCGTGAAGGCGCCGCGCGTGGTGTTCGCTGCGGCGGGTGCGAACACGGTCAAGGCCTTCAAGGCGGCCGTGGCCTGCGGCATCAATCAAGTCAAGGGCAGTGGCGCCAGGCACATCGCGGTGGCGCTCGCGAATGCCGGCACCTTGAGCGATGCGCATGCCGAGGCGGTGGTCACGGCGGCCCGTGAATGCACTTACAGCTACCACCACACCAAGCCGAGCGCACCCGCAGCCTCGAAGCTCGACAAGCTCACGCTGCTGTGCAGCAAGGCCGATGCGAAGGGCGTCGCCCACGGTCTGGCACGCGGCCACGCGGTGGCCGCCGGCGTGGCGCTGGCGCGCGAATGCGCGAACCGCCCGCCGAACCACTGCACGCCGACGTATCTGGCCGAGCAGGCGAAGAAGCTCGGCAAGGAGTACGGCCTGAAGGTCGAGGTGCTGGACCGCAAGGACTGCGAGAAGCTCGGCATGGGCTCGTTCCTGGCCGTTGCCCAGGGCTCGACCGAGCCGCTGAAGTTCATCGTCGCGCGCTACGAAGGTGCGGCCAAGGCGCAGGCGCCGGTGGTGCTGGTCGGCAAGGGCATCACCTTCGACTCGGGCGGCATCTCGCTCAAGCCGGGCGCCGACATGGACGAGATGAAGTTCGACATGGGCGGCGCGGCGAGCGTGCTCGGCACCCTGCGCGCCGTGGCCGAATTGAAGCCGAAGCTGAACCTGGTCTGCATCATTCCGTCGTGCGAGAACATGCCGGCCGGCGCTGCGGTGAAGCCCGGCGACGTGGTCAAGAGCATGTCCGGCCAGACCATCGAGATCCTCAACACCGACGCCGAAGGCCGCCTCATCCTGTGCGATGCGTTGACTTACGCCGAGCGCTTCAAACCCGCCGTGGTGGTTGACATCGCCACCCTCACCGGTGCCTGCGTGGTCGCACTCGGGCACCACCATTCCGGCCTCTTCACGGCCGATGAAACCGTGGCCGCGCAGATGCATGCCGCCAGCCTCAGCGGCCTCGACCCGTGCTGGCGCATGCCGCTCGACGAGGAGTACGACGAAGGCCTGAAGAGCAACTTTGCCGACATGGCGAACATCGGTTCGCGCGCCGGCGGCGCCATCACGGCGGCGATGTTCCTGCGCCGCTTCACCGCCAAGTACCCGTGGGCGCACCTTGACATCGCGGGCACGGCGTGGAAGTCGGGCGCGGCGAAGGGCTCGACCGGCCGGCCGGTTTCGCTGCTCACGCACTTCGTGCTGGCTCAGGTGGCGTGACCTGCACGCCGCGCGGGCCGCGCCGGCAACGCCTGGTGCGATGACCGAAGTCAAGTTCCACTTCAACGTGGCCGACAGCATCGATTACGCATGCCGCTTGCTGCGCAAGGCTATGCGCCAGGGCGTCACGGTGGTCGTCACCGGGCCGCTGCCAGTGCTGTCGAACCTGGACCGTGCGCTGTGGGCATTCGAGCCGGTCGAGTTCCTGCCGCATGTCCTGCTGCAGCCCGGCCAGGCCGTGGCGCCGCGGCTGCGTGGCACGCGTCTCTGGCTGACCGAAGACCCGGCTGCCAGCGGGCACCACGAGGTGCTGGTCAACCTGGGGCAGGGCGCGGCGCAGGCGCCGGCCGGCTTCGAGAGCTTTGCGCGCGTGGTCGAGATCGTCTCCACCGACCCCGAGGACCGCGCCGCAGCGCGCCTGCGCTGGAAGCACTACGCGGGCCGCGGCTATGCGATCGAACGCCATGAGGTTGCCTGATGAGCGAGCACGAGCCGGTGCCGCCGCAGCACGTGCCCACGCTCACCGAGGTGGTCGAGTGGCCGCAGCCTGTGCAGCCCGTGGCGGCAGCGGCGCCGGCGTCCTCAAGCCACGTTGCCGAAGCGGTGCCCAGCGAAGCCCAGTTGGTGCAGCGCGTGCTGGCCGACTTGCAGCGCCAGACCGACCTGATGCTCGACTACCGGTTGCGCGAGGTGCTCACCCCCTTGCTGGCGCGTGCCGCCGACAACCTGATTCGCGAAGCGCGTGGCGAACTTGCCTCGACCTTGCGTGACATGGTGGCGCGCGCCGTGGCCCAGGAATTGGCGCGTCATCGCGGCAGCTAGCCCGCGCGTTGTGTCCGCACGCAGGGGTTCTCTGGCGCTTGCGGCGCGACGAATGCCCTGGCCAAACGCCAGCCTTTGTTGGCATAGGCCGCGCCGGCTTGCCCAAGAAAAGCGGCTCGGCATGACCCGTGCTTTCACTATGAGGAAGTCGTTTTTTATGGGTTATCGTGCGGCCCGTTGATACATCAACCTGTTTGTTTTTTCCAATATCCTTACCGGAGGTTTTGCATGCAAGTCAGACTGAACACGATCGTTGCCGCTGCTGTGGTGATGTTCGGCAGCGCCGCATACGCGCAAGACATGGTCGTCAAGATCGGCCACGTCGCACCGACGAGCGGTGGCATTGCCCACCTGGGCAAGGACAATGAAAACGGCGCGCGCATGGCCATCGACGAACTGAATGCCAAGGGCACGACGATCGGTGGCAAGAAGGTCAAGTTCGAGATGCTCGCCGAAGACGACGCGGGCGACCCGAAGCAAGGCACGGCGGTGGCGCAGAAGCTGGCCGACTCGAAGGTCAACGGCGTGGTCGGGCACCTGAATTCGGGCACCTCGATCCCGGCCTCGAAGATCTACAGCGATGCCGGCATTCCGCAAATCTCTCCGTCGGCAACCAACCCTAAGTTCACCCGCCAGGGCTTCAAGACCACCTTCCGCGTGGTCGCCGATGACGTGCACCTCGGCGGCACGCTGGGCCGCTATGCGGTCAAGGAAATGAAGGGCAAGTCGATTGCCGTGATCGACGACCGCACGGCCTACGGCCAGGGTGTGGCCGAGGAGTTCACGAAGGCCGTCAAGGCATCGGGCGGTTCCATCGCCGAGACCCAGTTCACGACCGACAAGGCAACCGACTTCAGCGCCATCCTGACCGCCATCAAGGCGAAGAAGCCTGATGTGGTGTTCTTCGGCGGCATGGACGCGGTGGCCGGCCCGATGATCCGCCAGATGAAGCAACTCGGCATCAACGCCAAGTTCATGGGCGGCGACGGCATCTGCTCCAGCGAACTGCCGAAGCTGGCGGCCGGTGCGATGGCCGACGGCCAGGTGGTCTGCGCCGAAGCGGGCGGTGTCGAGGGCACGCAGAAGGCCGGCATGGACAAGTTCCGTGAAGACTACAAGAAGAAGTTCGGCATCGAAGTTCAGGTCTACGCACCGTATGTGTACGACGCTGTCAACGTGATGGCCGCCGCGATGGTCAAGGCCGGCTCCGCCGATCCGAAGGTCTACCTGCCGGTGCTGGCCAAGACCGACGGCTTCAAGGGCGTGACCGGTGTGATCTCGTTCGACGAAAAGGGCGACGTGAAGAACGGCGCTCTGACGCTGTACACCTACAAGGGTGAGAAGCGCGACCAGATCGCCGTGGTTCGATAAGCAGACGCATTTCGATGAGGCTAAAAAGGGCGCCTTCGGGCGCCCTTTTTGTTGCTGCTCCCAACGCAGCGCCCGCTACGGGCGAACGTCGGCGCCCGCCGCCGCCAGTAGCAGCAAGCTCGCCGCCGGTACCGCGAGCGCGACTTCGCCCTGACCATGCCAGGCGCCAAGGCCGTGCGCATGCGTGGTGTCGAGCAGCACTTCCCACACGCCGGCCGGCAGCAGGAACGTGCGGTCTTCGGGGTCGGCATTGACGATCAGCAGCAGCGGCGCCCTGGCGCGCCCGGGCTCGCCGATCAGCACCCCGAGCAGGCGCGTCGAGGGGTCGAGCCAGGCCTGGCCCTGCAGCGCTGTGCCGTCGCCGTTCAGCCAGGCCAGGTCGTGCAGGCCGAGCGGGTCGGTCAGGCCGCTGTACCAGTGCGGGCCGAACGGCCGCGCGGCACGGCGCAGCGCCAGCACGCGCTGGGTGAAGGCGATCAGGTCGGCGTCAGCGTCTGACCAGTCGATCCAGGTCGTCGCGTTGTCCTGGCAATAGGGGTTGTTGTTGCCGTCCTGGGTGTGGCCGAGTTCGTCGCCAGCACAGAGCATCGGCGTGCCTTGGGCCAGCAGGTTGGTGGCGATCAGCGCGCGCTGCAATCGCGCTCGCAAGACACTCACCGCCGGGTCGGCGCTGGGCCCCTCGACACCGCAGTTGTAGCTCAGATTGTTCGATGTGCCGTCGCGGTTTTCCTCGCCGTTGGCGTCGTTGCGCCTGGCCTCGTAGCTGAGCAGATCGCGCAACGTGAAGCCGTCGTGCGAAATCACGTAATTGACCGATTCGGCCGGCGTGCGGCACCGCGCCTGGTACACGTCTGACGAGCCGCACAGGCGCTGCGCGAACGCGCCGCGGGTACAAGGGTGGCGCAGCCAGAAGGCGCGCACATCGTCGCGGAACTTGTCGTTCCACTCGGCCCAGCCGTTCGGAAAACCACCCACCTGGTAGCCGCCGGGACCGAGGTCCCAGGGCTCGGCGATCATCTTGACGCGCGCCAGCAGCGGGTCTTGGGCAACGGCCGCGAAGAACGCGGCGCGGCGGTCGAAGCCGGCGTCGCCACGGCCGAGCACGGTGGCCAGGTCGAAGCGGTAGCCATCGACATGCATCTCGGTGACCCAGTGGCGCAGGCTGTCCATCACCAGTTGCAGCACGCGCGGGTGGCGCAGATCGAGCATGTTGCCGCAACCAGTGTCGTTCTCGTAGTCTTGCGGCGCGCCCGGCGGCAAGCGGTAGTAGCTGGCGTTGTCGAGCCCCTTGAAGCTGATCGACGGGCCGGCGGCGTCGCCTTCGGCGCTGTGGTTGAAGACCACGTCGAGGATCACTTCGATGCCGGCCGCGTGCAGTGCCTTGACCATCGCGCGGAACTCGTTGCGCAGCGCCGCGCCGGTGGCGTGCTGATGCAGATGCTGATGCTGATGCGGATGCTGCTGCGCGAGGCGCGGGTCCGGGCTGAAGAAGCCGATGCTGTTGTAGCCCCAATAGTTCGACAGGCCCATCTGCACCAGCCGCTCTTCGTCGAGCGCGTGATGCACCGGCAGCAGGCTTACCGCGTTGACACCCAGACCGCGCAGGTGGTCGATCGAAGCCGCGTGGCCGAGGCCGGCGTACGTGCCGCGCAGCGCCTCGGGCACGGCCGGGTTGAGCCGCGAGAAGCCCTTTACATGGAGTTCGTACAGCACCGTCTCGGCCAGCGGCACGGTCGGGGCGCGGTCGTCGCCCCAGTCGAACCCATCCAGCGGCAGGTGCACGACACGCGCCTTCAACGCCTGCGCGCCGTTGTCGCGCTCGTCGATCTGCTTCGGGTGCTGGCGGTCGGCGCCGAAGTGCGCGGCGGCCCAGTCGAAGCGACCGACGATCTCGCGTGCGCAGGGGTCGAGCAGCAGCTTGGCCGGGTTGAAGCGATGGCCCTCGTCGGGCCGCCACGGGCCGTGCGAGCGCAGGCCGTAGACGAGGCCTGGTGCGGCGTCGGGCAGGTAGCCATGCCAGACATCACCGGTGTGGCCGGGCAGCGCCAGGCGCGCGGTCTCATGCTCGCCACGCGCGTCGAACAGGCACAGCTCAAGCGCCTGCGCGTGGGCCGAGAAGACCGCGAAATTGACTCCCTTGCCGTCCCACTGGCTGCCCATCGGCCAGGGCTGGCCGGGCTCGATGGCGGGTAGAGCGTTCAGGCCCGCGGGCCGGGGCCGACCGGCGCTTACGAGGTCCACGTGAACATCACTGTGGCCAGCGGCGGCAGGTCGATCACGATCGAATTTTCGCGCCCGTGCGAGGCCACCGGCTGCGCGCTCGCAGCGCCCAGTGGTGTGCCGACGTTGCTGCCGCCGTAGTGCGCCGAATCGGTGTTCAGGCACTCGCGGTAGACGCCGGCGCGTGGCACGCCCAGGCGCAGGCCGAGGTGCACGGCCGGCGTGAAGTTGCAGACCACGACGACCATCGATGTCGCGTCAGCGCTCCAGCGCACGAAGCTGAGCAGCGAACGCGCGGCGTCTTGATGATCGATCCACTCGAAGCCCTGCGGATCGAAGTCGCGCTCAAACAATGCGGGGGTGATTCGGTACAGGGCGTTCAGATCGGCGACCAGCTTGCGCACGCCTTCATGCAGGTTGACCTGCATCGCGTCACCAACCTGCCGGTGGGCAGGCGACGGCTCATCCAGCAGGTGCCAGTCCAGGCTCTGGTCATGGTTCCACTCGCGCTCCTGCGCAAACTCGCAGCCCATGAAGAGCAGCTTCTTGCCGGGGTGGCCGAACAGGTAGCCATAGTAGGCGCGCAGGTTGGCAAACTTCTGCCAGCGGTCGCCCGGCATCTTGCGCAGCATCGAGCCCTTGCCGTGCACGACCTCGTCGTGCGACAACGGCAGCACGAAGTTTTCGTTGAAGGCGTAGGCCAGGCTGAAGGTCATCTCGCCATGATGGTGGGCGCGGTGCACCGGGTCGCGCGCCATGTAGGCCAGCGTGTCGTGCATCCAGCCCATGTTCCACTTGTAGTGGAAGCCCAGGCCGCCCGCATACGTTGGGCGCGACACCGCCGGGAACGCGGTCGACTCCTCGGCCAGGGTCACGGCCTGCGGCCGCTCGACGCCGATGACCTCGTTCATGCGCCGCAGGAAGGCGATCGCTTCGAGGTTCTCGCGCCCGCCGTGCACATTCGGGATCCAGGCGCCGGCCTCGCGGCTGTAGTCGCGGTACAGCATCGAGGCGACCGCATCGACGCGCAGGCCATCGACGTTGAAACGCTCGAGCCAGTACAAGGCATTCGCAACCAGGAAATTGCAGACCTCGGTGCGCCCGACGTTGTAGATCAGGGTGCGCCAGTCCTGGTGGAAGCCTTCGCGCGGGTCGGCGTATTCGTACAGGTGCGTGCCGTCGAAATTGCCCAGACCGTGGGCATCGGTCGGGAAGTGCGCGGGCACCCAGTCGAGCAGCAACCCCAGGCCTTGCGCATGGCAGCGCTCGACGAAGCGCTTGAAGCCGGCCGCGTCACCGAAGCGCGAGGTCGGCGCGTACAGGCCGATCGGCTGATAACCCCACGAGCCGTCAAACGGGTGCTCGCTGACCGGCAGCAGTTCGAGGTGCGTGAAGCCCATCCCGGCCGTGTAAGGCACGAGCGTGTCGGCCAGTTCGTCCCAGCTCAGGAAGCGGCCGTGATCGGTGCCGCCCTTGTCGTGCTTGCGGCGCCACGAGCCCAGGTGCACTTCGTAGATGCTGACGGGCGCATCGAGTGCATTGGCACGCTGGCGGGCCGGCGAACGCGCGTCGACCTGCGGCAAGCGCGCCACCACGCTGGCTGTGGCGGGCCGCAGTTCGGCCTGCAGCGCATACGGGTCGGCCTTCTGCGGCAGGGGCTGGCCATCGCGGTCGCGAAGCTGGAACTTGTAGCGCGCGCCGATGCCCACGCTGGGCAGGAAGATCTCCCACACACCGCATTCAGGGCGCAGCCGCATCGGGTGCCGGCGCGCATCCCAGTGGTTGAAGTCGCCGACCACGCTGACCTGGGATGCGTTCGGCGCCCAGACCGCGAAGCTCGTGCCGGGCACGCCGAGCAGCACGCGTTGCCCGGCGCCCAGCACCTCGCAGGGTCGCAGGTGCGAGCCTTCACCGAGCAGCCACACATCGAGCTCGCCCAGCACCGGCGGGAAGCGGTACGGGTCGTCGATGATTGCCGAGCTGCCATCGGACCAGTGCACCTGCAAGCGGTAGTCGGGCAGCGCAGCTGTTTCTGGCGGCGCCGTCGGCTCAGCGCTGCCGAGCCGCCCTTCGAAGATGCCGTCGGCGTGGCGCTGCGGCAGCGCGCCCAGCAGCTCACCGGTCTTCGCATCGAGCGCGACGACTTGCGCGGCACCCGGCAGGAAGGCTCGCAACCAGCGCCGGCCATGGGCATCGGCGTGCACCCCGAGCACTGAGAACGGGTCGCCGTGCGAGGCGCTGCAAAGCCGCTCGATGTCGGCTTTGTCCAGCATGAAGGATTCAGATTGGACCGTCATTTTCTGGATTGCAATGAAGGCCGCGCGCAGTCCGTCAGCACGCTTCAGCGCGGCGCCGGCCGAACGTTCCAGATCTGGCGGGCGTACTCGCCGATCGTGCGGTCGGACGAGAAAGCACCCATGCCGGCGACGTTCGCAATCGCCCGCTGCGCCCACTGCGCCGGCTCGCGGTACAGCGCGTCGACCCGGGCCTGCGCGGCCACATACGATTCGTAGTCGGCCAGCAGCAGGTAGTGGTCGCCGCCCCACAGCAGCGAGTCGACCAGGCTGCGGTAGCGCCCCGGTTCGTCGGGCGAAAACACCCCACCGCCGATCGCGTCGAGCACCGCCTTCAAAGCCGGCACGCTCTCGTACCAGCGCAGTGGCTGGTAGCCCTGCTGGCGCAAGGCCTGCACCTCGGGCGTCTTCAAGCCGAAGATGAAGATGTTGGCATCGCCCACCTGCTCGCGAATCTCGATGTTCGCGCCGTCGTCGGTGCCGATCGTCAGCGCGCCGTTCAGCGCCAGCTTCATGTTGCCGGTGCCCGAGGCCTCGGTGCCGGCGGTCGAGATCTGCTCCGACAAATCGGCGCCGGGCATGATGGTTTCGGCCACCGACACACCGTAGTTCGGCACGAACACGAGCCTGAGTTTGTTGCCGATGCGCGGGTCGTGGTTGACGACTGCGCCGATGTCGTGAATCAGCCGGATGATGTTTTTCGCCATCGCATAACTTGACGCCGCCTTGCCGGCGAAGAACACAGTGCGCGGCACCCAGTCGGCGTTGGGCTCGGCCAGGATCGCCTGGTAGCGCGTCACCACGTGCAGCAGATTCAGCAACTGGCGCTTGTATTCGTGGATGCGCTTGACCTGCACATCGAACAGGCTGGCCGGGTCGATGACCACACCGCAGTCGCGTTCGACCAGAGCTGCGAGCCTGAGCTTGTTGGCCTGCTTGACGGCGCTGAAGCGGGCGCGAAATGCGGCGTCGCCGGCATGCTCGTTCAGCGCCCGCAGACGGGTCAGGTCGAGCCGCCAGTCGAGGCCCAACGTGGTGTCGAGCAAGGTTGCCAGCTCCGGGTTCGCCTGCGCCAGCCAGCGCCGCGGCGTGACGCCGTTCGTCATGTTCGTGAAGCGCTCGGGCCACAGGCTGGCGAAGTCCTTGAAGATCGTTTGCACCAGCAGTTGCGAGTGCAGCGCCGACACGCCGTTGACCTTGTGGCTGCCGACGATCGACAGGTTCGCCATGCGCACGCGGCGCTCGCCGCCCTCGTCGATCAGCGACAGGCGCGCCAGAAAGCCGAAGTCGCCGGGGCGATGCTTCGCGGCCAGGTCGAGAAGTTCCTGGTTGATGCGGAAGATGATCTCGAGGTGGCGCGGCAGCACGTGCTGCATCAGTGCCACCGGCCAGGTTTCGAGCGCCTCGGGCATCAGCGTGTGGTTGGTGTACGAGAACACCTTGCCGCACAGCGTCCAGGCATCGGCCCACGCCATGCCGTGCTCGTCGCACAACAGGCGCATCAGCTCGGCCACGCCGATGGCGGGGTGCGTGTCATTCAGATGGATCGCGACCTTGTCGGCAAGGTTCACGAGCGTGCCATGTTCGCCGAGGTGGCGAGCGATCAGGTCCTGCATCGACGCGGCGACGAAGAAGTATTCCTGGCGCAGCCGCAGCTCGCGCCCGGCCGGCGTGCTGTCGTTCGGGTACAGCACCCACGAGATGTTCTCGAACTCGTTCTTCGCGCTGGCGGCGCGCGCGTAGTCGCCGGTGTTGAAGACGTTCAGGTCGATGTGCGCGGGGGCCGCGGCGCGCCACAGCCGCAAGGTGCTGACCTTGCGCGTGCCGTGGCCCGGCACCACCATGTCGTAGGCCTTGGCCGCGACCTCGCCGCTCGGGCGCCACAGCGCACGCGCCTCGGTGCCTGAGCTGCCGTCTGCGACCTGGGTGTGTTCGACCCAGCCGCCGAAGTGCACCGGGTAGGTGATGGCGGGGCGCGCAAACTCCCAGGGCGTGCCGTCTTCGAGCCACGGGTCGGGGTGTTCGACCTGGCAGCCGGCCTTGATCTCCTGCGCGAACATGCCGTACTCGTAGCGGATGCCATAGCCGAACGACGGCAGGCCGAGCGTGGCCATCGAGTCGAGGAAGCAGGCCGCCAGCCGCCCCAGGCCGCCGTTGCCGAGGGCCGCATCGGGTTCGTGGTCGGCCACATCTTCGAGGCGCTGGGCATGGGCGGCCATCGCATCGGCCGCTGCGCCGCGCAGCTCGAGCGCGGCCAGCGCGTTCGACAAGGTGCGGCCCATCAGGAATTCCATCGACAGGTAATAGACCCGGCGCGCCTTGTCGGCATGCTGCTGTGCCTGGGTCTCGACCCAGCGCTGCGACAGCCGCTGGCGCGCCACCTGCGACACCGCCAGCATCAGCTCGGCCGGGCTCGCGGCAGCAGGCTGAACGCCCACGTTGTCGAGCAACTGCTCCTCGATGCGGCGCGCCACGTCGTCGGTTGGTGAAGGGAAACTCGATTTCACGCGAAGGTCCTCATGGCACAGACTGGAACGGGTTGGCTCGGCGGCTGGGCCGATGCCGAGCCCGGCGAAGTGTCGCATCAAGGCATGCGTGTTCGCGTCCTGACGCTTGCAATTTTCGGGCTTTCGAGGCGTGTCGCGCGCCTGCCACCGAAGCCGACAGGCCGCGCAGATTCGGGTTGACCGGGCTTGTTGAATGAACGCGAAAGCAGCCACACTGTCGCCATGCGCAGCGTGGCGCAGTGCTCGCCGAACCGGAGACGCCAACGTGACCCCCGACGAACTTGCCCTCAGCCTGGACCTTCCGAAACGCGCCGTCGCGCTGGTGCTGGCCGGTGGCCGCGGCAGCCGCCTGAAGAGCCTGACCGACCGCCGCGCCAAGCCGGCGGTGTACTTCGGCGGCAAGTTTCGCATCGTCGATTTCGCGCTCTCCAACTGCCTGAACTCGGGCATCCGGCGCATCGGCGTGATCACCCAGTACAAGTCGCACAGCCTGTTGCGCCACGTGCAGCGCGGCTGGGGTTTCCTGAAGACCGAGATGAACGAGTTCGTCGACCTGCTGCCGGCCCAGCAGCGCACCGACGACGAGAGCTGGTACCGCGGCACCGCCGATGCCGTATACCAGAACCAGGACATCCTGGCCAGCTACGGCGCCGACTACATCGTGGTGCTGGCCGGCGACCACATCTACAAGATGAACTACGCGCTGATGCTGGCCGACCATGTGGCCAAAGGGCGCGACTGCACGGTGGGCTGCATCGCCGTGCCGCGCGCCGAGGCGAGCGCCTTCGGCGTGATGGCGGTCGACGCGAACCACATCATCACCGAGTTCGTCGAGAAGCCCGCCGACCCGCCGGCCATGCCCGGCGACCCGACGCGCTCGCTGGCCAGCATGGGCATCTACATCTTCAATGCGCGCTATCTCTACAAGGAACTCGAGCGCGACATCAACGACCCCGAGTCGAGCCACGACTTCGGCAAGGACATCATTCCGCGCGCCGTGCGCAACGGCAATGCGGCGGCGCATCCGTTCTCCTTAAGCGCGGTCGGCACGCGGCTGCATCAGGAGCCGTACTGGCGCGACGTCGGCACGATCGACGCGTACTGGGAGGCGAACATCGACCTCACTGCTACCGACCCGCTGCTCAACCTCTACGACACGCACTGGCCGATCTGGACCTATCAAGCGCAGTTGCCACCGGCCAAGTTCGTCCACAACCAGGCTGACCGGCGCGGCATGGCGATCGAGTCGATGGTGTCGGGGGGCTGCATCGTGTCGGGCCAGGTCGGGCGCTCGGTGCTGTTTTCGCTGGTGCGCGTGCACTCGTTCTCGACCGTCAACTGGTCGCTGCTGCTGCCCGAGGTTCAGGTCGGGCGCGGCGCGCGGCTGACGCGTTGCGTCGTCGATCGCGGCTGCAAGATCCCAGACGGCATGGTCATCGGCGAAGACCCGGTGCTTGATGCGCAGCGCTTCGTGCGCTCCGAAAACGGCATCACGCTGGTGACCTCGGCGATGCTGGAAAAGCTCCGCCCATGAAGGTTCTGCACGTCGGTGCCGAAGTCGTTCCACTCGTCAAGACCGGCGGCCTGGCCGATGTGCTGGGCGCCTTGCCGCAGGCGCTGATCGAGCAGGGCGCCGACGTTCGCCTGCTGCTGCCCGGTCTGCCGCCGATCCTGGCGGCGGTCTCGAACCTCGCCACCGTGTTCGAGTTCGGGCCGCTGTTCGGTGCCGCACGCATCGCCCTGCGGCTCGGCCGCATGCCGCACAGCGAGGTGCCGGTCTACGTTATCGATGCTCCCTATCTGTACCGGCGCAACGGTGGCCCGTATCAAAGCGATGACGGCTGCGAGTGGGCCGACAACCTGCAGCGTTTCGCGCTGCTCGGCTGGGCTGGCGCGCACCTCGCCGCGGGCGAGCTCGACCCAGCCTGGGCGCCCGACGTGCTGCACGCCCACGACTGGCACGCCGCGATGGCCTGCGCCTATGTGGCAGCCCACCCCGGCACGCGGGCGCGCAGCGTGTTCACCGTCCACAACCTCGCCTACCAGGGCCTGTTTCCGAGCGACGACTTCCGGCTCCTCGGCCTGCCGTCGCGCTTCATGGCCTCGACCGGGCTGGAGTACCACCACCAGCTGTCGTTCATGAAGGCCGGGCTCAAGTTCGCCGGCCGCGTCACGACCGTCAGCCCGACCTATGCGCGCGAGATCGCGACGCCCGAATTCGGCTGCGGCCTGGACGGCGTGATTCGCAGCCGGGCCGGTGCCGTGCACGGCATCCTGAACGGCGTCGACGGCGCCATCTGGGATCCGGCCACCGACGCCGGCCTGGCCGCACGCTACTCGGCACGCAAGTCGGCGGGCAAGGTAGCCTGCAAGGCGGCGCTGCAAACCGAGCTGGGGCTGGAACTGCGCGCCAATGCGCCGCTGTTCGGTGTCGTCAGCCGGCTCACCTCGCAAAAGGGACTCGATCTGCTGCTCGACGCCTTGCCGGTGTTGCTGCGGGGTGGCGCTCAGCTGGCCGTGCAAGGCTCGGGCGACGCGGCCCTGGAAGCTGCCTTCGCGGCTGCAGCCCGCGCCCACCCGTTGGCGGTTGCGGTGCGCATCGGCTATGACGAGGCCTTCGCGCACCGGCTCATCGCCGGTGCCGACGCCATCGTCGTGCCCTCGCGTTTCGAGCCTTGCGGCCTGACCCAGTTGTACGGCCTGCGCTACGGCACCTTGCCGGTGGTGCGGCGTGTCGGCGGCCTCGCCGACACGGTGGTCGACGCCAGCGATGAGGCGGTGCGCAGCGGCCGCGCGACCGGCTTCGGGTTCGATGGCGCTTCAGCGGCCGAGTTGGGCGGGGCGCTGCAACGCGCCCTCAGCGCCTTCGCCCGGCCGACCCTGTGGAAGGCCTTGATGGCGTCGGCGATGGCGCAAGACTTCTCTTGGGAAGGTTCCGCAAAGGCCTATGGCTTGCTCTACGAGTCTTTGACAACCGAGGGGCCGACACGCTGATGGAATCGAACCCGCAGCCGCGCCGCATCGCGCGCCGCAGTCCTATCCCTCGTGGCCCGCCACCAGGTGCTTCATGCGGTTCCAGGCCTGGCGCGCCGTCAGGCCCGACTTCACGCCGGTGCCTTTTTCGCGCCGGTCCATCGCCATCTGCAACGCCACCAGCAAGCCATGCTTCTGGGCCGAGAAGCTGGTGCAGCGCGCCCGGCCACCCTCGCTCCAGGAGACCGCGAAGTAGAGGTAGGCGGTGTCGCTGAACACGGCATAGCTGGGTCGAATGCCGACCAGCCCGCTGGTGTTATTGGATGGTTCGCGCGACCGCGGGCCGCTGCGCGACTCGACCGGAACAGCGCGCTTTTGCATCGCGCGCTCGGCCTTGCGCGCCTTGGCAAGCGCCTTGACATCACCGCCGTGCAAGCGCGACGCAAAGAATTTCGTCAGCGTCGCGTGGCGCGGTCCGACGCGGACTTGATAGCCCTGCGACGAGCCGCTGTTGATGGTTTGGATGGGCATGTGCTGGCCTCTCGCGACACGGGCCGGGCAGATACGCCGGCCCGCGCTCCGTGCTGGTTGGCGGAGAGATCGGGATTCGAACCCGAGGGGGGTTATTAGCCCCCACACGCTTTCCAGGCGTGCGACTTAAACCGCTCATCCACCTCTCCGGGGATGCCGAGTTTAGCCCACGGGCTGCAGCGCATGGGCCCGCAAGGCCGGCAGCGTGACGAAGTCGAGCGCGCGCTCGTGGGTGCACTCGAGCAGCACCGGCGGCGCCACGTTGGCCTCGAAGGCCTCTTGCCAGCGCAGCGCGCACAGGCACCAGCGGTCGCCGTCGTGCAGGCCGCGAAAGCGGTACTCGGGGCGCGGCGTGCTCAGGTCGTTGCCGCGCCCCGCCGAGAAGGCCAGGAACTCGACCGTGACCTTCACGCACACCACATGGCTGCCGCTGTCGTCTTCGGCGGTGTTGCAGCAGCCGTCGCGAAAGTAGCCGGTCAGCGGGTCGTAGGAACAGGGCACGAGGGCGGTGCCCAGCACGTTGAAGGTCATGGCCGGCCGGCTCCGGGCGGGGCGGTCTTCATCAAGGCCATCGCCGTGCCGATCAAGGCCGCGACCTCGCTCATGTTGCCCGGCACGATCATCGTGTTGTTCTTCTGGGCCAGATGCGCATAGGCCTCGACGGCCTTCTCGGCCACCTTGAGCTGCACCGCCTGTTCGCCGCCCGGCGACCGGATCGCCTCGGCGATCTTGCGGATCGCTTCGGCCGTGGCATCGGCCACCGCGATGATGGCGGCGGCCTCGCCCTGGGCCTTGTTGATCTCGGCCTGGCGCTGGCCTTCGGAGCGTGCGATGAAGGCCTCGCGCTCACCGGTGGCGATGTTGATCTGCTCCTGCTTGCGGCCTTCGCTGGCGGCGATCAGGGCGCGCTTCTCGCGCTCGGCGGTGATCTGAGCCTGCATCGAATGCAGGATCGCGGCCGGTGGCGTCAGGTCCTTGATCTCGTAGCGCAGCACCTTCACGCCCCAGTTGGCGGCCGCCTCGTCGAGCGACGCCACCACCGACAGGTTGATGTGGTCGCGCTCCTCGAAGGTCTTGTCGAGCTCCATCTTGCCGATCACCGAGCGCAGCAGGGTCTGCGCGAGTTGCGTGATGGCCGAGAGGTAGTTGCTCGACCCGTAGCTCGCGCGCATCGGGTCGGTCACCTGGAAATAGATGATGCCGTCAACCTGCAGCTGGGTGTTGTCCTTGGTGATGCAGACCTGGCTCGGCACGTCGAGCGGCACTTCCTTCAGGGAGTGCTTGTACGCCACGCGCTCGATGAAGGGCACGACGAATTTCAGCCCCGGCGTGAGTGTGCGGTCGTACTTGCCGAGCCGCTCAACCACCCAGGCGTGCTGCTGCGGCACGATCTTGATGGTGCGCACAACGAACAGCGCGGCGATGACGGCGAGGATGAGGGCGAATTCCATGCGGTGCTTTCAACGGAGATGATCAGTATGCTGAGGGATGCTGCCGAAGCATCATTCCGCCGTACGCCCCGGCGCGACGACGAGCCAGTTGCCTTCGACCGCCACGATGCGGTGCTCGCCCGCCGTCGGCGCTTCACCGGGCGCCAGCCGCGCGGTCCAGGCCGAGCCGCGGTAGTCGACGCGGGCCGTGCCGTCGCCCTGCCACGCGACGACGTTGACGCGTTCGCCGATGTCCAGGTTCACGTCGCGGTTCTCGCGCGCCGGCGCGCTGTGGGGTTGGTTGAAGCGGCGCCAGTGCCAGACGGCAGTGGCGCCGCCGCCGACGATCGCGGCGACGATGATCTGCACGCTCGAGGCCGCGCCCAGGTGCGCGGCCACGGCCGCAGCGGCCAGGCCGAGCGCCATCATCAGCAGGTAGAACGTGCCAGTGGCCAGTTCGACCGCGACCGCCACACCGGCCGCAACCCACCAGACCGTGGCGCAGGAAATGTCCATTCGAATTCCTTTCGGCACATGCCGCCACCGAGTGTAGGCGCGCGGCGAGCAGGGCGGCCCGGCGCGTCTGGTGCTGGCCCTACACTGCGCGTTTTGTCTGCACCGCCCCTGCGCCACCCGAGGCCCCGACCATGCTGCGTTTCAACTTTCCCATCGTCATCATCGACGAAGACTTCCGCTCCGAAAACACCTCGGGCCTGGGCATCCGGGCGCTCGCGCAGGCGATCGAGAAAGAAGGCTTCGAGGTGCTGGGCGCCACGACGTATGGCGACCTGAGCCAGTTCGCGCAGCAGCAAAGCCGCGCCAGCGCCTTCATCCTGTCGATCGACGATGAAGAGTTCACGCCAGGTCCGGAACTCGACCCGGCGGTGCTGAACCTGCGCAAGTTCATCGAGGAGGTGCGCTTCAAGAACGCCGAGGTGCCGATCTACCTGTACGGCGAGACGCGCACGTCGCAGCATTTGCCGAACGACATCCTGCGCGAACTGCACGGCTTCATCCACATGTTCGAGGACACGCCGGAGTTCGTCGCGCGCCACATCATCCGCGAGGCCAGGAGCTACATGGACGGCCTCGCGCCGCCGTTCTTCAAGGCCCTGGTCGACTACGCGCAGGACGGCTCGTATTCGTGGCACTGCCCCGGCCACTCGGGCGGCGTGGCATTCCTGAAGAGCCCGGTCGGGCGCATGTTCCACCAGTTCTTCGGCGAGAACATGCTGCGCGCCGACGTCTGCAATTCGGTCGACGAACTCGGCCAGTTGCTCGACCACACCGGCCCGATCTTCGAGAGCGAGCGCAACGCGGCGCGCATCTTCAACGCCGACCACTGCTTCTTCGTCACCAACGGCACCAGCACCAGCAACAAGATGGTCTGGCACCACGCGGTGGCTCCGGGCGATGTGGTGGTGGTGGATCGCAACTGCCATGTCTCGATCCTGCACGCCATCATCATGACCGGCGCGGTGCCGGTGTTCCTGCGGCCGACGCGCAACCAGTACGGCATCATCGGCCCGATCCCGCAAAGCGAGTTCTCGCCCGCCAACATCCGCAAGAAGATTAGCGCGAATCCGCTGCTTGCCGGCGTCGATGCGAAGACGGTGAAGCCGCGGATCCTGACCTTGACCCAGAGCACCTACGACGGCGTGCTCTACAACACCGAGACCATCAAGCACTCGCTCGACGGCTACATCGACACCCTGCACTTCGACGAAGCCTGGCTGCCGCACGCCGCTTTCCACAAGTTCTACGGCACCTTCCATTCAATGGGCAAGAACCGCAAGCGCCCGAAGGACCAACTGGTTTTCGCCACCCAGTCGACGCACAAGTTGCTGGCGGGCATCAGCCAGGCCTCGCAGGTTCTGGTGCAGGACTCGACCGATCGCAAGCTCGACCGGCACCTCTTCAACGAGGCCTATCTGATGCACAGCTCGACCAGCCCGCAGTACGCGATCATCGCCAGCTGCGATGTGGCTGCGGCGATGATGGAAGCGCCCGGCGGGCCGGCGCTGGTCGAGGAAAGCATTGCCGAAGCGCTCGACTTCCGGCGCGCGATGCGCAAGGTCGAGAAGGACTATGGCAAGGACTGGTGGTTCAAGGTCTGGGGCCCCGACAAGCTGGTTGACGAGGGCATCGGCCGCAGCGCCGACTGGGTGCTGAAGGCGGGCGCCAAGTGGCACGGCTTCGGCGACCTGGCCGAGGGCTTCAACCTGCTCGACCCGATCAAGAGCACCATCATCACGCCGGGCCTGGACATGTCGGGCAAGTTTGCCAAGACCGGCATCCCGGCGGCCATCGTCACCAAGTTTCTGGTCGAGCATGGTGTGATCGTCGAGAAGACCGGCCTGTACTCGTTCTTCATCATGTTCACGATCGGCATCACGAAGGGCCGCTGGAACACGCTGCTGACCGCGCTGCAGCAGTTCAAGGACGACTACGACCGGAACCAGCCTCTGTGGCGCATCCTGCCCGAGTTCTGCGCGGTCCATCCGCGCTATGAACGCATGGGGCTGCGCGATCTGTCGCAAAGCATCCACGAGATGTACGCGAAGGGCGACATCGCACGCCTGACGACCGAGATGTATTTGTCAGACCTGCAACCGGCGATGAAGCCGAGCGACGCCTTCGCGCACATCGCGCACCGCAAGACCGAGCGCGTCTCGATCGACGACCTGGAAGGCCGCATCACGACCTCGCTGCTGACGCCGTACCCACCGGGCATTCCGCTGCTGATTCCGGGCGAGCGCTTCAACAAGAAGATCGTCGACTACCTGAAGTTCACGCGCCAGTTCAACGCCGCATTTCCCGGTTTCGACACCGATGTGCACGGGCTCGTGGAATCCGACGGCGACGCTGGCACGCACTGCTACTTCGTCGACTGCGTGCGGGGCTGATCGGTCTGCTGACGGGTCTTCAGAACGGCCGGCTGACTGCGCTTCAGGCCGCGAGCAAGGCGCGCGCTGCGCCGAGCAGCGCCGGCGACACGGCCGTGTGGATCACGAACACCGGGATCGGTTCGAGGTAGCTGCGAAAGCGCCCCTTCGCCTCGAAGCAGGCGCGAAAGCGCGAGCGCTCGAACGCCGCGCCCAGGCGCGGCACGATGCCGCCGCCGATGTAGACGCCGCCGCGCGCGCCGAGCGTGAGCGCCAGGTTGCCGGCGGCGCTGCCGAGAAAGGCACAGAACAGATCCAGCGTCTCGACGCACTGCGGGTTGCTGCTGTCCAGCCCCATCGAGGTGATTTCCCCGGGCGTCAAATCATCGGCGGCACCCAGCCCATCAAGCTCCCGAAGTGCCGCGTGCAGGGCCGTTAGGCCGATCCCGGACACGGCCCGTTCGGCCGATACATGGCCGTGATTCCGACGCAGCACATCGAGCACCGCAGCTTCGCGCGCATTGCCGGCCGCCAGCGACACATGGCCGCCTTCGCCCTGCAACGCCAGCCAGCGACCGGCCTGGCCGGTGGGCAGCAAGCCCGACACGCCCAGGCCGGTGCCCGGGCCGATCAGCGCCTTCGCCGCCCCGGGCACGGCCGCCGTTCCGCCGAGCTGCCTCAGCTCCTGCGCGCCGAGGTCGGGCAGGGCCAGCGCCAGCGCCGTGAAGTCGTTGATCACGACGAGCCGCTCGAAACCGAGTTCGGCCTGCAGCGCGGCGGTCGAAAACGCCCAGTGGTGGTTCGTCATCCGCACCGCGTCGCCTGTGACCGGCGTGGCGATGCCGATCGCGCAGCACGGCGGCGCGGGCCGGCCGATCTGCCGCAGATAGGCGCGCAGCGCTTCGGCCAGCGTCGGGAACGCGGCGCAGGGCAGGGTGACGATGTTGGACAAGGCCGCGCCCTCGAACGGCTGCCAGGCGAAGCGGGCGTTGGTGCCGCCGACATCACCGAGCAGGCGGGCCGGGCCGGTGGGGACCGGGCTCATCGCCACACCACCTTCATCACGCGTCGAGGAGGCCGGCCAGCGCCGACTGGCTGAAGCCTCCGTCCACATACGTGATCTCGGAGGTCACGCCAGCCGCCAGGTCCGACAGCAGGAACGCGGCCACGTTGCCGACGTCGTCGATCGTCACATTGCGCCCCAGCGGCGAACGGCTGGCGGCCTCGAGCATCTTGCCGAAGCCCTTGATGCCCGACGCGGCCAGCGTCTTGATCGGGCCGGCCGAGATGCCGTTGACGCGCACGCCCTTCGGCCCGAGCGAGGCTGCGAGGTAGCGCACGCTGGCTTCGAGCGAGGCCTTCGCCAAGCCCATCGTGTTGTAGCTCGGCATGCTGCGCACCGCGCCGAGGTAGGTCAAGGTGAGCAGTGCCGCGCCAGGGCGCAGCCGCGGCGCGGCGGCCTTTGCCAGGGCCGGGAAGCTGTAGCTCGAAATGTCGTGGGCGATGCGGAACGACTCGCGCGACAGGCCCTCCAGAAAGTCGCCGGCAATCGATTCGCGCGGCGCAAAGCCGATCGAATGGACCAGGCCGTCGAAGGCCGGCCAGGCGTCGGCCAGACCGGCAAACATGGCGTCGATCTGCGCGTCGTCGGCGACATCGCAATCGAACACCAGGGTCGAGCCGAAGTCGGCCGCAAATTCGCTAACCCGCTCCTTGAAGCGCTCGCCCTGGTAGCTGAAGGCCAACGCCGCTCCTTCGCGGTGGCAGGCGCGGGCAATGCCATAGGCGATCGACCGGTTCGACAGCACGCCGGTGATCAGAATGCGCTTGCCGTTGAGAAACCCCATGCTGCCTCCATCGTTTTGATTCGGGCGGATTCTGGCATGCAGGGCGAGCCTGATCTTGGCTCTTGACAGCACCTGATCGCGCTCGGCGTCGCATTCCCGGAGTAGAATCCGCTTTTTACTGGACAGCCAGTTGTTGATTGACGTAAGCAAGGCAAGCGGGCGATCTTGGGCGGATTCATCCAGCCCATTTTTTTTGGCCGATCGCTTTTGAGTGGCTCGTTGGGTAGCGTTTAACTAGCAAGGCTGGATGCACTTTTGATCGAGATGGTGATGAGTTGGCAAAGCGCAGTCGAGCGCACCGTGACGGGCCTGGGTTATGACCTCGTCGACGCTGAAAAAAGCGCCGGCGGCCTGTTGCGCGTTCTCATCGACCACCTGCCGGTGGCCGCAGCGGCACCACCGTTCATCACGGTCGACGACTGCGAGAAGGTCACGCGCCAGTTGCAGCATGTGCTCGAAGTCGATGGTTGCACCTACGAGCGCCTCGAAGTGTCGTCGCCGGGCCTGGATCGGCCGCTGAAAAAGGCCGCCGACTACGCCCGCTTTGCCGGTGAGCAGGTCGAGGTGACCTTGAAACTGCCGTTCAAGGGCCGCAAGAAGTACCGGGGCGAGCTGCAAGCGCAGCCCAACCCGCAGAGCCTGCAGTGGCGCATCGTGCTGGGTGCCGACGAAGGCACGGCCAAGCCGACGCGCGCGCAAGTTCGGGCCACTCGGGCCACAAGAGGTGAGGGTGGGCAAGCGGGCCAGGCCGAGCAGGCACTCGATTTTTCCCTGGACGAAGTACGCGAGGCACGCCTGGTGCCGGTGGTGGATTTCAAGGGTCGCCGGCTCGCCGAGCCGCAGCGCGCCCTGGCCCCATCGGCGGCCGGTTCGGGCCCGGATGTTGAGGTTGACGGAGGTCGTATTCAATGAACCGCGAATTGTTGATGCTGGTGGACGCTATCTCGCGCGAGAAGAGCGTGGACCTGGAGGTCGTGTTTGCGGCCGTTGAAGCGGCGCTCGCGTCGGCCTCCAAGAAGCTGCACGGCGGCGAAGTGGACATGCGGGTGTCGGTCGATCGCGAAACCGGCGTCTACGAGACCTTCCGCCGCTGGCATGTGGTGCCGAACGAGGCCGGCCTGCAACTGCCCGACTCGGAGATCCTGCTGTTCGAGGCGCAGGAGCAGATCGAAGACATCGAGGTCGATGACTACATCGAGGAAGGTGTCGATTCGGTCTCGATCGGGCGCATCGGCGCGCAGGCCGCCAAGCAGGTGATCCTGCAGAAGATCCGCGACGCCGAGCGCGAGCAGTTGCTGACCGACTTCCTGTCGCGCGGCGAAAAGATCTTCGTCGGCACCGTGAAGCGCCTCGACAAGGGCGACGTGATCGTCGAGCAGGGCCGCATCGAAGGCCGGCTGCGCCGCAGCGAGATGATCCCGAAGGAAAACCTGCGCTCGGGCGACCGCGTGCGGGCCTACATCGCCGAGATCGACCCGACGCTGCGCGGCCCACAGATTCTGCTCAGCCGCAGCGCGCCGGGCTTCATGATCGAATTGTTCGCACAGGAAGTGCCCGAGATCGAACAGGGTCTGCTCGAGATCAAGTCGTGCGCCCGCGACGCCGGCTCGCGCGCCAAGATCGCCGTGGTGTCGCACGACAAGCGCGTCGACCCGATCGGCACTTGCGTGGGCGTGCGCGGCTCGCGCGTCAACGGCGTCACCAACGAACTCGCCGGCGAGCGGGTCGACATCGTGCTGTGGTCCGAAGACCCAGCGCAGTTCGTGATCGGTGCGCTCGCGCCGGCCAATGTGCAGTCGATCGTCGTCGATGAAGAGCGCCACGCGATGGATGTGGTGGTGGACGAGGAAAACCTCGCCATCGCGATCGGCCGTGGCGGTCAGAACGTTCGCCTGGCCTCCGAGATGACCGGCTGGCGCATCAACATCATGACCGCCGAAGAGTCGGCCACGAAGCAGGCGACCGAATCCGACAGCGTGCGCAAGCTGTTCATCGACAAGCTCGACGTCGACGCCGAAGTGGCCGACATACTGATCAATGAAGGTTTCGCCAGCCTCGAAGAAGTGGCCTACGTCCCCATGCAGGAAATGCTCGAGATCGAGAGCTTCGACGAAGACACCGTGAACGAACTGCGCACCCGCGCCAAGGACGCGCTGCTGACGATGGAGCTCGCCAAGGAAGAGGGCGTCGATGAAGCCTCGCAAGACCTGCGCGACCTCGAAGGGCTAACGTCTGACTTGATCGGCAAGCTGTCGGTGGCCGGCATCCACACCCGCGACGACCTGGCCGACCTGGCGGTCGACGAGCTGATCGAAATGACGGCGGTCGATGAGGCGCAGGCCAAGGTGCTGATCATGAAGGCGCGTGAACACTGGTTCACGGCCTGACCGCAGCGCTGACAACAACACCGCAGCCCCGCCCCGACGATCGCATCGCCCGAACGCGCCACACACCGCAAGACCACGCAAGGATTCATTACATGGCCTCGACAACCGTCGCCCAACTCGCCGTCGAGCTGAACCGCTCGGGCGCCGCACTGCTCGAGCAGTTGCAGTCGGCTGGCGTCAGCAAGGCGTCGACGGACGATGCGCTGACCGAGTCCGACAAGGAACGCCTGCTCGACCACCTGCGCACCGCTCATGGCACCGTGGTCGGTGCCGAGCGCAGGAAGATCACCGTCACGCGCAAGTCGACCAGCGAGATCAAGCAGGCCGACTCGTCCGGCAAGGCCCGCACGATCCAGGTCGAGGTGCGCAAGAAGCGCACCTTCATCAAGCGCGACGATGCCGTGCCGGGCGATGACGCAGCCGCGCAGGCCGCCGATGACACCGAACTGGCGCGTCGCGAAGAAGAAGCCACCGCCCAGGCCGAGTTGCTGCGGCGTCAGGAAGAAGACCTGGCCGAGAAGCGCCGCCTGCGCGACGAGCAGGAGGCGCAGGAGCGCGCCGCCGCCGAGACGCGCGCCCGTGATGCCGCCGAGCGGCTCGCTGCCGAAGCGGCCGCACAGGCGGCTACGGCCGCGCTCACCGCTGCCGCTGCGGCCGCTGCACCCGCGGCGAAGGGTTCGGGCCGCTCGAAGGCTGGCCAGCCGGCGGCGGCCCCCGTTGCGGCCGAACCGGTTGTTGCTGCCGTCGCCGTTCCCGCAGCACCCGCCGAGCCGGTCAAGCCGACCCTGCGTGTCATCAAGGCCGCCGATGTCGTCGATGAGGACAAGCAGCGCGCTGCCGACCTGGCGAAGCGCCGCAAGGCCGCCGAAGACGAAGCCGCCGCGATCCGCGCGATGATGAACGCGCCGAAGAAGGTGATGGTCGCGAAGAAGCCGGAAGAGCCGGCAAAGGCCGCCGCCGTCGAGATCAAGGGCACGATCCACAAGAAGGTCGGCGCGCCGGGTGCGCCGGGCAGCACCACGGCCACCAAGCCGGGTGACAAGAAGGCGATCAAGTCCGAGAAGTTGTCGTCGAGCTGGGCCGACGACGCGAAGAAGCGCAGCGCGCTGAAGCCGGGCGCACGCGCACCGGCCGGCGGCAACCGCCCGGGCTGGCGTGCGCCGCGCACCGGCCGCCGGGGTGAGCGCAACGACGGCGCCGCGTCGAGCTTTGCCGCGCCCGCCGAAGCGCAAATCCAGGAAGTGCACGTTCCCGAGACCATCAGCGTCTCCGACCTCGCGCACAAGATGTCGGTGAAGGCCTCCGAGGTCATCAAGCAGATGATGAAGCTGGGCCAGATGGTCACCATCAACCAGCAGCTCGACCAGGAAACGGCCATGATCGTGGTCGAGGAAATGGGCCACACGGCGCTGGCTGCCAAGCTCGATGACCCGGATGCCTTCCTCGAAGATGCCGAGGTCGATGCCAGCCACGAGATGCTGCCGCGCGCCCCGGTGGTCACCGTGATGGGCCACGTCGACCATGGCAAGACCTCGCTGCTCGACTACATCCGCACCTCGAGGGTCGCGGCCGGCGAGGCCGGGGGCATCACCCAGCACATCGGCGCCTATCACGTCGATACGCCGGGCGGCATGATCACCTTCCTCGACACCCCGGGCCACGCCGCGTTCACCTCGATGCGGGCACGCGGCGCCAAGGCCACCGACATCGTCATCCTGGTGGTGGCGGCCGACGACGGCGTGATGCCGCAGACCAAGGAAGCCATCGCCCACGCGAAGGCGGCCGGCGTGCCGATCGTGGTTGCGATGAACAAGATCGACAAGCCCGATGCGAACCTCGAACGCCTGAAGTCGGAGCTGGTGGCCGAGCAGGTCGTGCCCGAAGACTTCGGTGGCGAATCGCCGTTCGTGGCCGTCTCGGCGCGCACCGGCCAGGGCATCGACACCTTGCTCGAGCAGGTGCTGTTGCAGGCCGAGGTGCTCGAACTCCGGGCGCCGAAAGCGTCGATGGCCAAGGGCCTCGTGATCGAAGCCCAGCTCGACAAGGGCCGCGGCCCGGTCGCAACCGTGCTGGTGCAAAGCGGCACCTTGAAGCGCGGTGATGTGGTGCTGGCGGGTTCCAGCTTCGGCCGGGTTCGCGCCATGCTCGACGAAGACGGCAAGTCCATCACCGAGGCCGGCCCGTCGATCCCGGTCGAAATTCAAGGCCTGACGGAAGTGCCGCAGGCCGGCGACGAGTTCATGGTGCTCGGCGACGAGCGCCGGGCGCGCGAGATCGCGACCTTCCGCCAGGGCAAGTACCGTGACGTGAAGCTGGCCAAGCGCCAGGCCGCGAACCTGGAAACGCTGATGGACCAGATGGGGCAGGGCTCGACGCAGACCTTGGCGCTCATCATCAAGGCCGACGTGCAGGGTTCGCAGGAAGCGCTGGCGCAGTCGCTGCTGAAGCTCACCACGCCCGAGGTCAAGGTGCAGATCGTGCACGCGGCGGTGGGCGGCATCAGCGAGTCCGACGTCAACCTGGCGATCGCCTCGAAGGCCGTCATCATCGGCTTCAACACGCGGGCCGACGCCGGCTCGCGCAAGCTGGCCGAAAACAACGGCGTCGACATCCGCTACTACAACATCATCTACGACGCGGTTGACGACGTGAAGCTGGCGATGACCGGCATGCTGGCCCCCGAGCAGCGCGAAGAGGTCATCGGCACGGCCGAAATTCGCACCGTGTTCGTGGCCTCGAAGATCGGCACCGTGGCCGGCTCGATGGTCACCGCCGGCCTGGTGCGCCGCGGCGCGAAGTTCCGCCTGCTGCGCGAGAACATCGTGGTCTACACAGGCGAAGTCGAATCGGTGCGGCGCCTGAAAGACGATGTGCGCGAGGTGGCTTCGGGCTTCGAGTGCGGTATCAAGCTGAAGAACTACAACGACATCAAAGAGGGTGATCAGCTGGAGTTTTTCGAGGTCAAGGAAGTGGCCCGAACGCTTTGAGTGGCGCCCCCGGGCTACGGCGTACCGTAGCCCACCCCCCGTGGGGGTCGCCGGCCGCTCCGGAGCGGCCGCGCGCTGGCCGGCGGCGGAGTTGGCTTCATCCCCAAACCCCGCCGCTCGAAAGACGGCGGGGTTTGTCTTTGATGACCTTCCCGAGTGCAAATCAACATGCGACACAAACGATCGATACCGAACCGCGGCTTCCGCGTCGCCGACCAGATCCAGCGCGATGTGGCCGAGCTGATCCGCGACCTGAAAGACCCGCGCATCGGCATGCTGACGGTCAACGCGGTCGAGATCACGGCCGACTATGCGCATGCCACGGTGCTGTTCTCGGTGCTCGTCGGCGACCCGGTCGAATGCGAGACGGCGTTGAACGAGGCCGCAGGCTTCATTCGCAACGGCCTGTTCAAGCGGCTGCAGATCCACACCGTGCCGACGCTGCATTTCAAGTTCGACCGCACCACCGAACGCGCCTCCGAACTGAGCGCGCTGATCGCCCAGGCGAACTCGACGCGGGCCAGGGAAGACTGAGCGTGCCGGCTGTGCAACGCCCCGTACCATTCGCAAGAGTGCAGCGTCGTGCCGTGCACGGTGTGCTCTTGCTCGACAAGCCGCTCGGCCTGTCGAGCAACGACGCGTTGCAAAAAGCCAAGCGCCTGTTCCGGGCCGAGAAAGCGGGCCACACCGGCACGCTCGATCCGCTCGCTACCGGACTGCTGCCGCTGTGCTTCGGCGCGGCGACGAAGTTCTCGCAAGTCAGCCTGGACGCCGACAAGCGCTACACCGCGACCTTCAAGCTCGGTGTGACGACGACCACCGGCGACGGCGAAGGTGAGGTGCTGCAACGCCGCGATGTGGACGTGACGCGCGCCCAGGTCGAGGCGGCCTGCGCGCAATTCACTGGCGCGATCCATCAAGTCCCGCCGATGCATTCGGCGTTGAAGCGCGACGGCAAGCCGCTCTACGAATACGCCCGCGCCGGCATCGAGATCGAGCGCGAAGCTCGCGCGGTGACGATTCATCGCATCGCCATCGTCGACGGCGATCATGACGTCTGGACGATCGACGTTCGGTGCAGCAAGGGCACCTACATCCGAACCCTCGCCGAAGACATCGGCAAGGTGCTCGGCTGCGGCGCGCACCTGAGCGCGCTGCGCCGCACCGGCAGCGGGGCCTTGACGCTGGACGGCGCGCACACGCTCGACCAACTCGCTGCGATGATCGAAGCCGAACGCGACGCGCAGTTGATGGACGCCGACGCGCTGCTCGCCGACTGGCCTGTGATCCGCCTCGGCGCCGAAGACGCGGGCCGCTTCCTGAGCGGCCTGCGGCGCCGCGTCCCGATACCCGACGCGCCAAACATCCGCGTTTATGGCCCGGCGCCGCAAGCGGTGCCGGGCGGCCCCGCGCAGCATGTCTTCCTCGGCGGCGCCCACATCAGCGCCGGCGAACTGATTTCGACAAGGCTCTTGAGCCCGCTGGAGGTGCAAGGCCTTCTCACTCCGCAAGCGCCTGCGCAAGCGCCAGGACCCGTTTCACCAGGACCCGTTTCACCATGACCCGACAGATCCGCAACATCGCCATCATCGCCCACGTCGACCACGGCAAGACCACGCTGGTGGACCAGTTGCTGCGCCAGAGCGGCACCTTCCGCGAGAACGAGAAGGTGTCCGAGCGCGTGATGGACAGCAACGACCTCGAGAAGGAACGCGGCATCACGATCCTGGCGAAGAACTGCGCCGTCGAGTGGAAGGGCACGCACATCAACATCGTCGATACACCGGGCCACGCCGAC
>JANXZA010000193.1 GCA_025355745.1 Rhizobacter sp.
GGCATCACGGTGCGCGGCAACACCGGACCCTTCGGCGGCCAAAGCTTCATCGGCGGCGCGGCCACGCTGACCAACAACGGCACGATCAAGGCCGATGTGGCCGGCGGCACCATCACGCTGGCGGCCAACGCCGGTATCACCAACAACGGCGTGCTGGCGGCGCAGAACGGTGGCACCTTGCTGCTCAACTCGAACATTCAGGGCAACGTGGGCAGCCAGATCCTGGCCAACGCGGGCTCGAGCGTGGTGCAGAACGGCATCACCATCAGCGGCGCGGTCACGGCGGTGGGCACGGGCAACTTCCGGGCGTCCAGTTCGGGCAGCAACTTCTTCGATGCCGTCACCCTCAGCGGCGGGCTCGACCTGGCCAGCGCCCAAGGCATCGAGCGCGTCACCAACGGCCTGACGCTGAACAACGCCACGATCAATATCGGCGCCAACAGCATCCTGGCGCCGCAGGGCAATCAGACGATCGGCGGCACCGGCAGCATCGTGTTTGCCGACAACAACGGCAGCAACCGCTTCAACCTCGAAGCTGGCGTCCTGACGATCGGCCCGAACGTCACGGTGCGCGGCAACACCGGCACCATCGGCGGCCAGAGCTTCGTCGGCGGAGCCGCTTCGCTGATCAACAACGGCACGATCAGCGCCGACGTGGCGGCCGGCACGATCACGCTGGCCGTCAACAGTGGCATCACCAACAACGGCACGCTGTCGGCCTTGAACGGCGGCACGCTGCTGCTGAACAACAACGTCGCGAACACGGCCGGTGCGCAGATTCTGGCCGGCGCCGGCAGCACCGTGCTTCAAAACGGCGTGACCCTGACCGGCGCGCTGAACGTCGCGGGTGCGGGCATCTTCCGCGCCTCCGCTTCGGGCAGCAACTTCTTCGACGCCGTGGCCTTCAGTGGCGCGCTCGACCTGGCCGGCGTGCAAGGCATCGAGCGCGTGACCAACGGCCTGACGCTGAACAACGCCACCATCAACATCGGCGCCAACAGCGTGTTGGCGCCGCAGGGCAATCAGACGATCGGTGGCACCGGCAGCATCGTGTTCGCCGACGCCAATGGCAGCAACCGCTTCAACGTCGAAGCCGGCGATCTGGTACTGGGCGCTGGCGTCACGGTGCGCGGCAACACCGGCACCATCGGTGGCCAGGGCTTCGTCGGCGGCGCGGCAACCCTCACAAACCAGGGCCTGATTTCGGCCGATGTGAGTGGCGGCAACATCTCGGTCGGTGTCAGCGGTGCCCTCATCAACCAGGGCGTGATGCAGGCGCAGAACGGCGGCCAGTTGACGCTGAATGCCGGCGGCGGCTACGACAACAGCGCCGGCACCTTGCTCGCCGGCGCGGGCAGCGTGGTGCTGTTCAACGGCGCCACGGTCACGGGCGGCAACCTTAACAGCGGCGGTAGCGGTGTGTTCAAGGCCAGCGCCTCGGCCGCCAATTTCCTCAACGGCGTGGTGTTGAACGGAGTGCTCGACATGGCGTCAGGCCAGGGCATCGTGCGCACCTCGGCCGGTGGCATGGTCATCAATGGCACCATCAACATCGGCGCCAACAGCATCCTGGCGCCGCAGGGCGACAACACCTTCAGCGGCACGGGCAGCATCGTGTTCGCCGACAACAACGGCAGCAACCGTTTCCTCGTTGAAGCCGGCAACCTGATCCTCGGCCCGGGGCTCACCGTGCACGGCAACACCGGCACCATCGGCGGCCAGGGCTTTGTCGGCGGCGCCGCCACGCTCACCAACAACGGCAGCATCAACGCCGATGGCGGCGGCACCATCAGCATCGGCATCGCCGGCGCACTCACCAACAACGGCCTGATGCGCGCGCAGAACGGCACGCTGGCCATCAACAACGCGCTGACCGGCACCGGCAGCCTGCAAGTCGATTCGACCGGCGTGATGAACCTGTCGAACGCGGCCAACAGCCAAGGCAAGTTGATCATGGGCGCGGCCGGTTCGGTGCTCAACATCGGCACCCAGAACCTGACCATCAACAACGACTACACCAACCTCGGCGCCGGCACCGGCAACAGCTTCGACCGCCGCGCCGGCGTGAACGGCGCCGGCCTGATCCTGGCGGGCGGCAACGCCGCGCAGGCGATCACTGGCAGCGGTGTGACGAACGGCAACACCGCCAACGCGACGCTGACGCTGGGCAATGTGCGCGTCGGCGCGACCACCTTCAACTACCAGGTCGCGAACACGGGCAACGCCGGCCCGTCGCTGCGCGGCGCGATCCAGACCAGCGTCAACGGTGCGAGCTTGAACGACGCGCGCTTGAGCGGTGCCGGCGCCACCGCCAGCAACTACAACACCGGCGCGCCGGGTGGCAATTCCGGCGACCTCGGCGTCACGTTCACGGCCGCGAATGCGGGCGCGCTGGCGCCCTTGAGCGGCCAGGTGCTGAACCTGCGCAGCAACTTCAGCAACATCGCCGACCAGAAGCTGAACATCGTTCTCGCCGGTGGCGCGGCGGCCTACAACGCGGCGGTGGGCAATGCCGCCTCGCCGGTGCAGGTGGCGAACCAGCGCACCGGCGGCAGCAACACGGCCGTGGTCACGGTGGCCAACAGCGCGCCGGCCGGCAGCTTCAGCGAAGACCTGAACGCCAGCGTCGCCAGCGTCAGTGGCGCGGCCACCGGCAGCGGCAGCATCACGGGGCGGCTGGCCGGCACGAACAACACCGGCCTCGGCGCAATCTCGGTCGGCGTCAACACGGCGAGTGCCGGCGCCAAGACCGGCGGCGTCACGCTGGCCTACCAGACGGCCGGCGCGGTAAACGGCGTGGGCAACGGCCTGGGCACGGCCAGCGTCGGCAGCCAGCCGGTCACCGTCAATGGCAATGTGTACCTGATGGCCGCCGGCGCGATTCAAACCGCAGCATTGAACTTCGGCACGGTGCAAGTGAATCAGTTGGTGACGCAGAACCTGGTGATCCGCAACACGGCGGTCGGCGCGGCCGGCTTTGTCGAAGACCTGAACGCCAGCTTCGGCGCCAGCAGCGGTGTCGGGGCCGGGCTCATCAGCGGCAGCGGCAGCCTGAACGGCATCCTTGCGCTCACCAACAGCACGGCGGCGAACGGCGCGATGACCGTGTCGGTGAACACCTCGGCGGCCGGGGTCGTCGGCGGCGCCATTGCGGTGAACTACAGCACCGCGGGCGCGGTGAACGGCGTCAGCAACGGCTTGGGCACGGCCGGCGTCGGCAGCGACAGCTACGGCGTCATCGGCACGATCCAGGCGGTCGGCAACGTCATCAGCCAGGCCAGCCCGCTGGTCAACAACCCGGCGATCAACTTTGGTTCGATGCGTGTTGGCGCCGCGGCCCCAACGGCGAATGTGAGCGTCACCAACGTCGCCACGGTCGCGCCGCAGGCGGCGCTGAACGCGAGCATTTCGAGTGGCGGTGCGCCGGTCACGGCCTCGAGCAGCTTCAACCTGCTGGTGCCGGGCGCGACCAGCACGAATCAGCTGACGGTCGGCTTGAGCACCACCGTCGCCGGCAACTTCACCGGCGCCAATGCCGGCAGCGCGACCATTGCCTTCGTCTCCGACGCCGCCAACGTCGGCAACTGCGCACCGAACTGCCAGCTCGACCTGGCAAGCCAGCAGGTCAGTGTGAGCGGCAAGGTCTACACGCCGGCGATTGCGCTGGTGAACACGCCGTCGGTCGACTTCGGCATCGTCCACAAGGGCGATGTGCTGGCGGCGAAGAACGTCTCGGTCAGCAACAACGCTGCTGCGGGCGGCCTGAACGACACGCTGCGCGGCACGATCAGCGGCGGCCCGGCGCCGTTCAGCGCTGCCGGCACGCTGGCCGGCGTGGCGGCCCAGGGCACCGACGCTTCGAGCTTCAGCATCGGTCTGAGCACCGCAGCGGCGGGCGTGTTCAACGGCACCGCGACGGCGGCGTTCGCGAGCCACGACGCCGACCTGGCCGATCTGGACCTGGGCACGTCGACCATCGCGCTGAAAGGCCAGGTGAACAACTTCGCGGTGACAACGCTGACGCACACCGGTGCCGGCGCGTTCTCGGCCGCCGGCCACACCTACACGCTCGACTTCGGCAACATCGTTCTCGGCTCGGGCGACCTCACATCAGGCCTGGCGGTGTTGAACGATGTGATCGGCCTGGCCGACCTGTTGAGTGGCGACTTCGACATCGCGGGTGTCGGCGCCGGCTTCACGCTGAACGGCTTCGGCTCGTTCGCCAACCTGATCGCCGGTGACGCCTTCGGCGGCCTGAGCGTGGTGTTCGCGAGCAATGTGCAGGGCGCGTTCCTGTCGTCGCTGGTGCTGCATTCGAAAGGCAGCAACGCGAGCGGCTTCATCGGCCAGCTCGACGACACCACGCTGGTGCTGCGCGGCAGCGTCAACGCGGTCGGTGCGGTGCCCGAGCCCGGCACCTATGTGCTGATGTTCGCGGGGCTGCTGGTGGTCGTCGGCACGGCGCGGCGCCGGCTGCGCGCGCAGGCGGCAGCCTGACGCGAACAGGCTCAGGCCACGGCCGCGAGCCGCCCTAGAATCCCGACGGTCGATGCTTGGCGGCCGTCGGCACCGATCACTTCGACTGGACTCGCATGCTCCTCAAATGGCAATTCAACCTGCTGACCGCGCTCGGTGTTGCCGCCTTGCTGCTGGTGCTCGCGAATGCGCTTCTGTTCACCCAGAACCGCAGTGTTCAAGTGCTGCTGACGCAGCGCCAGCAGTTCATCCAGCAGACCGTGCCGCTCGAAGGCCTGTACCGCGACATCGTCAAGGCGCTGGCCGAGATGGCGGTGAAGGGCAATGACCGGCAGGTGCTGGACATGCTGGCCGCGCAGGGCCTGAGCGTGACGGTGAACACGCCGCCGGCGCCGGTGGTCGAGGCCGCGCCACGCAAGGGGGAGAAGTGATGCAGCCCGAATCCACCGTGCGGCCGAATGTGAATTTCACGCCGACGAAGCGCCTGCAAGACGGTGCCGTTGCGGCGCGTGCCAGCGGCTTCATTCCGGCGCTGCTGCTGGCGCTGGCCTTCGTCGCCTGGCTCGGCTTCCAGGCGACGCAGCAGTGGCTCGAGCGCCAGCAGCTCACGCTGGCGCAGGCGAGCCTGGAGCCGCAGGAGCAGGCATCGAACAAGCTGCGAGCCTCGCTGGAGGCGGTGGCCACCTCGACCGCCCGGCTCGCCGCAGCCGGCAACGTCAACGCCCGGGTCATCGTCGAGGAGCTGCGCAAGCGCGGGGTCACGATCAATGCGCCCGCCGCTTCGGCGCCGAAATGAACGCGCTGATTTGCGGCGCCTGACCACCCCGGGTCGAGGGGTTCGCCAAGGCCGGCCGGGTCGATAAGATGGCCGGCGCGCGCTGACGGGCTGCCGGCCCGGGCGCGCCGCGCCCATGCCGCCCATTTCATCGTCGCCTCCGTCTGGCCTGCCGGCCGAGCTGACCACCGCCGAGCCCGCGCCGGGCCGCGCGCCCGAGCCTGCCGGGCGGCTCAGCGGCCGCTGGTCGGTGCGCATGCTCGGCATGCTCGAAGCGAGCAATGGCGACGTGAAGCTCAGCCACTTCGTCAGCCAGCCGATTGCCGCTTTGCTGGCCCGCCTGGCGCTGCTGCCGAAGCAGGCCCACCCGCGCGAAGAGTTGATCGAGCTGCTCTGGCCCGGGGTCGATCTGGCAGTCGGCCGGAACCGGTTGCGCAACGCGATTTCATCGCTGCGCCGGCTGCTCGAACCGCCGGGCGTGGCCGCCGGCTCGGTGCTGGTGGCCGACCGCCAGTGCGTGCAGTTCGCGCCCCAGGCCAGCCGCTGCGACGCGATCGAGTTCGAAGCCGCCGTGCGCGCCGGCGATGCGCCCCGGGCCCGCGCGCTGTACCGCGGCGAGCTGCTGCCGGGTCACTATGACGAATGGGTGCTGGAGCATCGCCAGCGCCTCGCGGTGCTGTTCGAGCGGGTCGCGGATGAGGTCGATGAAGCCGATGCGGCCGATGCCTCGCGCACGGCCAGCGCGGCAAGGGTGCCCGCCGCCCGCGCCGACCTGGCGATTCACGTCGCCGATGCGGCCCCTGGCGCCCACCCGCCCGACCCGATCTGGCCGGCGTCGCGCCCCGTGCTGCCGACCTGGCTCACCAGCTTCTTCGGCCGCGACGCCGAGCGCGAGCGACTGCTGGCGCTGGTGGCGCAGCACCGCCTCGTGACGCTGGGCGGGCCGGGCGGCTGCGGCAAGACGCGGCTCGCGGTCGAGGTGGCACGCGCGGCCACGGGCTTCGATTGCGTCGCCTTCGTCGCCCTGGCCGACTGCAGCGACGCGAACCAGTGCGCTGCCCAGTTGCGCGTCGCCTTGCAACTGCCGCCGCCGCCGGCATCAGCCGCGGCCGAGCCGCTCGACCAGATCGTGATGATGCTGGCCGACCACCGGCCGCTGCTGGTGCTCGACAACTTCGAGCAGCTGGTGCAGCCAGTGCAAGGCGATGCGGTCGGCCTCGTCGAGGCGCTGCTGGCGCGGGTGCCGGCGCTGCATGTGCTGGTCACCTCACGGCGCGTGCTGGGCCTGGCCGGCGAGCGTGAGGTGGTGTTGCAGCCGCTGCCGCAGCCCGAGCCGAACGCCAGCGTGGCGCAGACCGCAGGCAACCCGAGCGTGTCGCTGTTCGTCGATCGGGCGCGCAGCGTGCGGCCCGACTTTCAGGTCACGCCGCGCAACCACGAGGCGCTGGCCGCACTGTGCCGCGCGCTCGAAGGCTTGCCGCTGGCGATCGAGCTGGCGGCGTCGCGCAGCCGGGCGTTTTCGCCGAGCGACATGCTGGCCGCGCTGGCACAGCGCTTTTCGCTGCTGGCGCGCGGTGGTGCCGGCAGCAGGGAAGGACGTGAAGGACGTGAAGGACGTGAAGGGAGAGAAGGACGTGAAGGCCGGGGCCAGGCGCGCCACGATTCGCTGCGCGGTGCAATCGACTGGAGCTGGCGCCTGCTGCAGCCGCGCGAGCAGCGTTTCCTGCGCGCTTTGTCGGTGTTTCGTGGCGGCTGCACGGCGCAGTGCGCGCAGGCCGTGTGCGACGAGCCCGGGGCCCGCGAGCTGCTCGAAGGCCTGACCGGCGACTCGCTGCTGCGCAGCGAGCCCGATGGTGCCGGGGCGATGCGCTTCTTCATGCTCGAGATGATTCGCGAGTACCTGCGCGAGCAGCTGCCGGCCGACGAAGCGCGGCTGCTGCGCCAGCGCCACCGCGCCTACTTCCTGGCGCAAGGCATGGCCCTGGGCCAGCGCAGCCAGGCGGCGGCGCGCGATGACCTGGCCAACTTCATCGAGGCCCTGCAATCGGCGCTCGACGACGCCGAGCCGGCGCTCGCACTGGCGCTCGGCGTGGCGCTGCGCGGCGAGTGGGATCAGCACGGCATGTCGGCCCAGGTGCGGGCCTTGCTCGAGCGCGCGCTGGCCCAGCACGCCGCGCTGCCGGCCGGCGCCCAGGCGCTGCGCGTCCAGGCCCACCTGGTGCTGCGCGCGGCGCTGCTGGTGGCCGGCGAGAGCGACGCGGCGCAAGCCCATGTCACGGCGGCCCTGGCCTTGGCGGGCACCGAGCCCGGCCTGCGCGCAGCGGCGCTGCTCGGCCAGGCACGCCAGCTCTGGGAGCGTTCGCGCGGCGGAGCCCAGGCGCGGCCGCTGCTCGCAGAGGCGCTGCAGTTGGCGCGCACCGAGCGCGAGCTCGAGACCGAGGCCGGCGTGGTCGCCGCGCTGGCCACCGTCACCTTCCACGAAGACGACCAGCCCGACGCGGCGATCGCGCTGTTTGCCCAGGCCCGGCGCCTGTACGAGTCGGCCGGCGCCGAGCACCTGGCGAACCGCATGCTGTTCACCGCCGCCAACTGCCATGCCAAGCTGCACCGCTACGAGCCGGCGCTGGCGCTGCTGGCCGAATGCGAGCGCCGCTTCGTTGCTTCCGGCCATGTCGCCGCACTGCCCGAACTGGCCAATGTGCAGGGCTATCTGTACGCGAACATGGTGCGCTGGCAGGAGGCCGAGCAGGCCTTCGCACGCTGCGCCAGCGGTGCCGCGCGGCTGCAGAACCGCTACATGATGGCCTTCGGCCTGTGGAACCTGGCGCGCCCGCTGGCGCACCGCCGGCAATGCGAGGCGGCGGCCCTGTTGATGGCGTTCAGCCAGCGCTACTGGACCGCCAACTTCGGCGCGCTGGTGGCCAGCGACCTGCGCCATGTCGAGCAGGTGCGCCGGCTGATCCGGGTCCAGATCGGCCGCACCGAGCTGGAACGCCATTCGGCCCGCGGCCTGCAACTCACGCTGGCCGCTGCGCTCGAGCTGGCAGCGCGTTCGCTGGCGACGGTGGCTGCGCGCTAACGCTGTCGTGCATGCGTCAGGCCGCTGGCTGCGACGCGGCTACAGTGCGCCGCAGGAGGGCTGCGATGCCGGAAGAATCGATCCACGCGCCGATGGCGTGCAGCGTCGTCGAGCTGCGGGTGAAGGCCGGCGATGCAGTGCGCGCGGGCCAGGCGCTGCTGATCGTCGAAGCGATGAAGATGGAGCACGAGATCCGCGCGCCGGCCGATGCCACGGTGCGGTTCGTCGCGGTGCAGGCCGGTGACGCGGTGAGCGCCGGCGAGTTGCTGTTGCGGCTCGCAGCAGTGGCAACGGAGAAGGCGGTGGTCGTGAATGCAGCAGCGGCGACGCCGGACGCTACGGCGTCGTCGGCGTCGTCGGTGCCGCTGCGCGCCGACCTGCAGGAGGTGATCGCGCGCCACGCCTTCACGCTCGACGCGGCCCGCCCCGAGGCCGTGGCGAAGCGCCACGCCCTTGGCCTGCGCACGGCCCGCGAGAACGTCGCCGACCTGTGCGACGCCGGCAGTTTCATCGAGTACGGCGCGCTTGCGATCGCCGCCCAGCGCAGCCGCCGCAGCCTGGATGATCTGGTGCGCAACACACCGGCCGACGGCCTGATCACCGGCATCGGCAGCATCAACGGCGCCGCGTTCGGGGCGGAGAAATCGCGCTGCGTCGTGATGGCCTACGACGCCACCGTGCTGGCCGGCACGCAAGGCATGCGCAACCACGCCAAGACCGACCGCATGCTCGGCATCGCGCTGCAGCACAAGCTCCCGGTGGTGCTGTTCGCCGAAGGCGGCGGCGGCCGGCCCGGTGATGTCGACATGCCGATCGTCGCCGGCCTGCATGTCGCCAGCTTCGCCAGCTATGCGCGCCTCAGCGGCCAGGTGCCGGTGGTGGGCATCGTCGCGGGCCGCTGCTTCGCCGGCAACGCGGCGCTGCTGGGCTGCAGCGACGTGATCATCGCGACTCGCCGCAGCAACATCGGCATGGGCGGCCCGGCGATGGTCGAGGGCGGCGGCCTGGGCCTGTTCACGCCCGAGCAGATCGGGCCCAGCGAGGTGCAATCGGCGAACGGCGTGATCGACCTGCGGGTCGAGGACGAAGCCGCTGCCGTGGCCACAGCGCGCCAGTACCTGGCGTTTTTCCAGGGCCCGACCACGCCATGGGCCGAGGCCGACCCGGCGTTGCTGCGCACCGCGCTGCCCGAGAACCGGCTGCGCGCCTACGACATGCGTCAGGTGATGCAGTGGCTGGCCGACACCGCTTCGCTGCTCGAACTGCGGGCCGGTTTCGGCGCCGGCATCTTCACCGCGCTGGCGCGCATCGAGGGCCGGCCGGTCGGCCTGGTCGCCAGCAACCCGGCCCACCTGGGCGGTGCCATCGATGCCGACGCCGCCGACAAGGCGGCCCGCTTCATGCAGCTCTGCAACGCCCACGGCCTGCCGCTGGTGTCGCTGGTCGACACGCCCGGCTTCATGGTCGGGCCTGACACCGAGGCCACGGCGCAGGTGCGCCATGTGAGCCGCATGTTCGTCGCGGCGGCGCACCTGCGGGTGCCGTTCTTCGCGGTGGTGCTGCGCAAGGGCTACGGCCTGGGCGCGATGGCGATGACGGGTGGCGGCTTCCACGCGCCGGTGTTCACGGTTGCGTGGCCGAGCGGCGAGTTCGGTGCGATGGGGCTGGAAGGCGCGGTGCGGCTCGGTTATCGCAAGGAACTGGAGGCGGCGCTGGAAGGTCGCGAACGCGACGCCGTGTTCCAGCAGCATGTGGACGAACACTACGCCAAGGGCAAGGCGATCAACATGGCGGCAACGCTCGAGATCGATGCGGTGATCGACCCGGCCGAGACGCGCCGATGGCTGGCGCGGGGCCTGGATGCGGCGCGCATCAACGCGCGGGTGGGTGGCGGCATCGACCCCTGGTAGGTCGGGCGCCGGTGATCGGTCAGTCGGGGTCAGTCGGGGTCAGCGGATTCGCCGGGGTCACCGGAATCGCCGCGTGTCGCGTCGGGCCAGTGACGCGACTGCAGCGCCGGATGGGCGGCTTCGTAGCCGAGCGCGTCGCTGTAGGTTTCGTCGTCTGGGTCACCGGCGTCGGTCGAGGCCGGCCCCGCTGCCTTCGCATGGGCTCCCGCCAGGCACCAGCGCCGCACATCTGCCACCCAGTCCGACTCGTGTTCCATGATGCGCTCCTGCGGTGCCCGTTCGCCTGAGCACCCGGATCGGGCACCTGCGTGCTCAGATGCTGACGCACGCGGCCGCTGCGCGCCATCCTTCAAACAGACGACAGTGTGTAGGGGTTTGCCTATTCAAGCCGTCAGGGAGTGTGTCGGGCCGCCGGCCTGCGGGCAGAATGCGGCCGACCATGCACCCGACTTCCGTGATGTCGCCAGCCATTGGGGCCGACCTGGCAGTCGGCACCAACGTGCGCCATCTGCGCCAGGTCTTGTTGTGGCCGTTGCGCCTGATGCCGGTGCCCCGTGTCGGGATTGCTGGCGGCGCGCATCGAACGCCCTGGCAGGTGCTGCGCGAATTGGGTGATGCCTCGCCGTGGCGTGAGCAGGTGGACGAATACACCGGTGATGCGGCCCGCTTCCATGAGCGCCACTACAACGAGTTCGTGAGCTTTCTGCCGGTCGTGCAGCGCTTCCTGTACGGCGAGGGCCGCAGCCGCCACAACCCGGCCGGTCACAGCGGCGATGCGCGCGACGCCGACGCGCCGATGCGCATCTTCCGGCGCCACGATGTCGCCAGCGTGCGCGTGGTGGCGCGGCTGGGCGATGCACCGTTGACCCTGGCGGTGGTCCATGTCGACCTGTACTTCTTCTTCGACGTCGACGTGGTGCTGCTGAACGTCGAGCTGGGCGCCGACAACCTGCCGCTGGCGCAGGCGCAGGAGCAGCTCTACCGCTTCGGCCGCGGCTACCCGGCCGGCTGGGACGCGGCTGGCCATCCGCTGCACAGCATGGCCAGCGTCGAGTGGCTGGACGCGCAGAGCGGGGTGATGGCGGCCTCCGATGCGCAGGACCGCGCCGCCTACATGTCCCATGTGTGCGAGCACCGCGCGCCGCGCATCGCCGCGCACTGGGCCTTCATGCTGCGCCCTCTGGTGGCCGATCACTCCGACGAGCCGGGCGTGCTGCGCTACCGCCAGATCGAGTACTACCGCATGCCGTTGATGGCCTACCTGGCGCTCGACGACCCGCGCGCGCTGACGCGCAGCGACTTCGTCAGGCTCGGGCTGGTGACAGGCGCGGGCGGCAGCGATATCGACGCGTCGGAGTCGGCTTCGGTGGCATCGTCGGCATCGGCATCGGCATCGGCATCGTCGCCGGCGTCGATGTCGGGTGGCCCCGCGCTCCCCTATGCCGAAGACCACCTCGCCGACTTCGAGCAGCGCTACTGCTACGACCGCTTCTGGGCCAACGCCGGCGCCGCGCCGAACACGCGCTACCTGTGCAGCGGCCATGCGCTGATCGTCATCGGCGACGCGCGCTCCGAGTTCTACGGCTGCGGCCAGCGCGGCGTGCTGGCGCAGTTCCGCCACCAGCACTTCCTGCTGTTCCTGATCGCCCACTTCCAGAAGGCCGCGCTGCTGATGACCTCCGACCGGCTGGTCGAGGCGCTGAAGAACCTCGACGTCGGCGAGACCAGCAGCGTGCGCCGCTTCAAGCGCGCCATCCGCGCCAGCTTCGAAGGCTTTCTGCGCTTCACGCACCGCTACTGGTTCCACGATGTCTCCGAGCAGGCCCAGGTGCGGGCGCTGTTCCATCTGTGCACCCGCCACCTCGGCCTGGACCCGCTGTACGCCGAGGTCAAGGAGCGCGTCGCCGACATGAACAGCTACCTCGACGCCGACAGCCTGCGGCGCCAGGCGAACACCGTCGTGCGGCTCACGGTGGTCACCATCCTCGGCCTGATCGGCACCGTGACGACCGGTTTCCTCGGCATGAATTTGCTCGCCGAAGCCGAAGCGCCGTGGGACCGCAAGCTGCTCATCTTCGTCGTCACGTTCGTGATCACGAGCGTGCTCACGTTCTATACGATGGGCAAGTCGAAGGGGCTGTCGGATTTTCTGGACGCGCTGTCGAACGAGCGGCTCAGCGTGTGGATGAAGGTCAAGGCGCTGGCAGCGGTGTGGCGGCGCGGCGAGGAATGACGCTGGCGGGGTCGCGAGCAGGGCCAGCAGGGTGTGATGGAACAATATTGAAAGGAAGTCTGTTGTGCCGAACTTGATCCGAAAGATGATGGCGTTTGCTGTCATGGTGACGGTGGCGACCGTCGCCGCCGCCGAGCCGCCGCCGCTGGCCGACTTCTTCCGCCGTGCGGCGTTCGTCAGCATGGTGATGGCGCCGAACGGCCAGGCCATTGCCGCACTCACCGCCGGGCCGAGCGGGCGGGTCGGCCTGGCGGTCATCGACCTGCGCGACCTGTCGCGAACCAAGAACATCGCGACCTTCGGTGATGCCGATGTGTTGAACGTGCACTGGGTCAACGACGAGCGGCTGGTCTTCAACGTCACGAACCGGCGCCTGCCGTATGGCGAGCAGATCGGCAGCGGCCTGTTCGCCATCGACCGCGAAGGCAAGGAGGCGGTGCGCCGGCTGGTGCAGCGCGAGTGGGACGACGTTCGGCAATCGACCAACATCGTCGACCGCTCGCTGCTGCCGAACCACGCGCTGCATTCGCTGCTGCGCGACGGCTCGAATGATGTGATCCTCCGGCGCCACACCTTCAGCAACGCCCGCCAGCCGCTCGGCACGTCGCTGCTGCGGCTCGACACCCGCACCGGTGTGGCGACCAACCTGTCGCAGGGCAGCCCCGAACATGTGTTCGACTGGACGCTCGATGCACGGGGCGTGCCGCGCGCCGTCGTCACGCACTGGGCCGACAAGGAGGCGCTGTACTGGAAGGCAGCGCCCGATCAGCCCTGGGCACTGATCGAAGAGTTTGAAGCGTATGGCGCAGGCGCACCGAACCCGATGTTTGTCGATGCCAGCGACACGCTGTACCTGATCGGGCGGCCCGGCCCGCAAGCCGATACGAGTGCGTTGCTGCGCGCCGACATGCGCACCGGCAAGCTGGCAGCGCAAACCGTGCTGGCGCTCGACGGCTACGACTTTACGGGCCAGTTGATCCACGATCGTCAAGGCAAATTGCTGGGTGTGAACTATCTGAGCGATGCGCGCGCCACCCACTGGTTCGACACCGGCCTGGCGCAGCTGCAAAAGCAGGTCGATGCGCTGCTGCCCGACACCAACAACCGGCTCGACTGCGGCGCCTGCGAGAGCCCGGCGCGGCTGCTCGTCAGCTCGTCGTCGGATCGCCTGCCGGTGGTGTACCGGCTCTTCGACACGAAGGCCGGCACCTTGTCCGACCTGGCGGCATCGCGCCCCTGGATCAAGCCGCAGACCATGGCCACGCGCGACATGGTGCGCATCCCGGCGCGCGACGGCCTGAGCATTCCGGTCCACGTGACGCGCCCGCCCGGTGTGACGGGCACTGCCTCGGCCGCCGCGCCGATGGTCGTCCTGGTGCATGGCGGGCCGTATGTGCGCGGCGGTGAATGGCAGTGGGACGGCGACTCGCAATTCCTCGCGTCGCGCGGCTACGTCGTCATCGAGCCCGAGTTCCGCGGCAGCACCGGCTTCGGCGAAAAGCTGTTCCGCGCCGGCTTCAAGCAATGGGGCCTGGCGATGCAGGACGACATTGCCGACGCCACGCTGTGGGCCATCAAGCAAGGTTATGCCGATGCCAAGCGCGTGTGCATCGCCGGCGCCAGCTACGGCGGCTACGCCACCTTGATGGGCTTGATCCGCTACCCCGAGCTGTACCGCTGCGGGTTTGAGTGGGTCGGCGTGACCGACATCGACCTGATGTACTCGATCCAGTGGAGCGACTTCAGTGCGCAATGGAAGGAATACGGCATGCCGGTGATGGTCGGCGACCGGGTCAAGGACGCCGAGCAACTCGCCGCCACCTCGCCGCTGAAGCTCGCCGCGCGCCTGAAGCAGCCGCTGCTGATGGCTTACGGCGGCGAAGACCGGCGCGTGCCGATCGACCACGGCCTGAAGATGCGCGACGCGCTGCGCGCTCACAACAAAAACGTCGAGTGGATCGACTACCCGAGCGAAGGCCACGGCTGGATGCTGCAGGCCAACGACATCGACTTCTGGGGCCGGGTCGAGAAGTTCCTGGACCGAAATCTGAAGAACGCGCCGTGAGTCGATGGACCTGCGGTGAACCTGCCGTGAACCCGCCATGAACCCGCAATCAGCCCGCGATGACCCCGCCATGAGCCTCACCACCCTCTCGGCCAGCGCGCTCTCGCGGGCCATTCAATCTCGGCAGGTCTCGTGCCGCGAAGTGATGCAGGCCTACCTGGCGCGCATCGCCATGGTCAACCCGCTGCACAACGCCATCGTCAGCCTGCGCGACGCCGACGTGATGCTGCGCGAGGCCGATGCGCGCGACGCCGAGCTGGCGCGCGCGCTGGCCGCCGGCGCGCCGATCGGCTGGATGCATGGCCTGCCGCAAGCCATCAAGGACCTGGCGCTAACGGCGAACCTGCGCACCACCTTCGGCTCGCCGCTGCTCCGCGATTTCGTCCCGACCGAAGATGCCCTGATGGTGCAGCGCATGAAGGCCGCCGGCTGCATCGTCATCGGCAAGACCAACGTGCCCGAGTTCGGCCTCGGCTCGCACACCTTCAACGCGGTGTTCGGCGCCACCCGCAACGCCTATGACGCAAGCAAGACGGCCGGCGGCAGCAGCGGCGGCGCCGCCGTGGCGCTGGCGCTGCACATGTTGCCGGTGGCAGACGGCAGCGACTTCATGGGCAGCCTGCGCAACCCTGCCGCGTGGAACAACATCTTCGGTCTGCGGCCCAGCCAGGGCCGGGTGCCGGCCTGGCCTGCCGCCGACGTCTGGGTCTCGCAGCTCAGCACCGAAGGCCCGATGGGGCGCACGGTTGAAGACGTGGCGCGGCTGCTCGACGTGCAGGCCGGGCCGGATGCGCGCGTGCCGCTGTCACTGGCCGCGCACGCGCCGTTTGCAGCGTCGCTGGCCGGCGAGGGCATCGATTGCAAGCGCGTGCGCATCGGCTGGCTCGGCGATCTGGGCGGCCACCTGGCGCTCGAGCCGGGCATCCTCGACGTCTGCGTGCAGGCCTTGAACCGCTTGCAAGGCCTGGGCTGCGCGGTCGAGCCGGCCACGCTCGGCACCCCGCCCGAGCTGGTGTGGGACGCGTGGCGCGTGTGGCGCCGCTGGCTCGTCGCCGCGCGCATCGCGCCGCACCTGGTGAACCCTGCGAACCACGCCCTCATCAAGCCCGAAGCTTTGTGGGAGCACACGCAGGCGCAGGGCCTGAGCGGCGCGCAGGTTCTGGCCGCGAGCACCGAACGCAGCGCATTTCATCAGCAGCTGTTGACGCAGTTCGAGCGCTTCGATTTCCTCGCGCTGCCCTCGGCCCAGGTCTGGCCGTTCGACCTCGCGCTGCGCTGGCCCACCCACATCGCCGGGCGCGAGATGGACACCTACCACCGCTGGATGGAGGCAACGATCTACGCCACCTTCGCCGGCCTGCCGTGCATCAGCGTGCCGGCCGGTTTCGGCGCGGCAGGCCTGCCGATGGGCTTGCAGCTGATCGGCCCGCCGCAGGCCGACGCCGAGGTGCTGCGGCTCGCGCACGCCTACGAGCTGGCGGCGCAAGAGGTGCTGCGTGTCGCGCCGAAGGTTTAACTGACGTACAAGACATAGGGAGTTGTACGTCACTTGCCACGAAATCTTCAACCCCGACCAAACTCACGTTGCGCCTGGACTCGGCGTTGATCCATGGCGCCAAGCGCTGTGCGCAGGATCAGGACCGTTCACTGTCCCAACTGGTGCGAACTATTTCGCGCAACTGACGGCGCGTAAGGCTTCCGCCGTTAACCGGGCTGCGGCGCCGCCGGATTCTGTGGCGTTGGGGCCCATTACCAGCGGCCTGCGTGGGGCGTTGCGGCAGCCGGGCGGCGCGGGGTCTGGGAAGGCGCTTCCCGGCCGCGACCAACATCGCGCCCACCTGGAAGAAAAATACCGGTGAGGGTCATGCTTGACACGAATGTCGTGCTCGACGTGCTGCTCGACTGGAAGGCTTTCGTTGACGACTCGGCCCTGCTGCTCGACATGGTCGAGCGTGGTGCCATCACCGGCTTGCTGTGCGCTACGACCATCACCACGCTGGCCTGCCTGGCGGGCAAGGCGGTCGGAAAACGTCAGGCGACCCAGCAAATCTGCCAGCTGTTGCCCTTGTTCGAGGTGGCGCCCGTGACCCGCGCCGAGCTGGACGCAGCGCTGGCAAGCAAGGCGCCCGACTTCGAGGATGCGGTGCTCGCGGAAGCCGCGCTGCAAGCGGGCGCCCAGGCCATCATCACGCGCAATCTGCGCGACTTTGCAAAGAGCCCGGTGCGTGCCCACACGCCGGCGCAGTGGCGGGCGATGCACGCTGACGTTCAAACCTGAAGCCGGTTCACCAGGCGTCTGCGTACCACGCTGCGCGAATGTTTCAGGCCAAAGCGCGTCGGGCGATGTAGCCCGACCTCGATTCCCCGGCTTCCTTGGCGGCCTGGTCGATTCGCCGCAGCACGCGTGATGGCAAGGTGATGTTGATGCGCTCGGCCTTGTCCGACAGCGACGCAATGTCAACCGTGACCAGGCCCCAGGTCCAGCCCTTGAATTCGCGCTTGCGCTGGTGCTCGTCCAGTGTTCCGGGTTCGGGGATCGCCATGCCATCGTCGATGGCGATCTCCAGCCACAGCTCAACGGCCTCCCGGGCGTTGTCCATGGCCTCGTTCAGCGTGTCGCCTGCGGAGAAGCAGCCGGGAAGATCCGGTACGACCACTCCGTAGGCTTGCGTGCCGGTGCCGGTTTCGATGGCGATGGGGTAGTGCATGGTGAATACTTTCCGTTCACAGGCTCAATTCGGTCTGCCTCAACAATTTTTTTAGCTGGCCCGTGCCGAGGTCTTTGCGTGGGTGGGGAACGGTCACATGACCGGGACGCTGCGGATGAACATACACGCGGTGCGAGCCCTTCACCCCGCGCAACACCCACCCGGCTTTCAGCAATTGTTTGATGAGTTCGGCGCTGGTCACCATGTGTATTATCCACACGATTAGACAATGCAAGGCACAAGATGGACAAAGCAAAGGGCGTGGCCTCACCCAGCATCCGCGTCGGCATCGGCGGCTGGAGCTTCGAGCCCTGGCGCAACAACTTCTACCCTGCTGCCTGGCCGCACCGCCGCGAGCTGGAATACGCCAGCCTCCAGCTCAGCGCGATCGAGATCAACAGCACTTATTACAGCTCGCAGAAGCCCGCCACGTTCGCGAAGTGGCGCGACGCCACGCCGGAAGACTTCATGTTCTCGCTGAAGGCCTCGCGCGTCGCGACCAACCGGCGGGTGCTCGCAGAAGCGGGTGAATCGGTGCAGCGTTTCGTGAGCAGCGGCATCACCGAGCTGGCGCACAAGCTCGGGCCGATCGTCTGGCAGTTCGCGCCGACCAAGCGCTTCGACCCGGTCGACTTCGAGGCCTTCGTGAAGCTGCTGCCCGCGCAGGCTGGCGGGGTCGCGCTGCGCCATGTGCTCGACGTGCGGCATGAAAGTTTCAAGTGCGCCGAGTACCTGACGCTGGCGCGCCGTCACCACACGGCCACGGTCTTCACCGACTCCGACGTCCACCCCGCCTTCGCCGACCTCACCGGCAGCTTCGTCTACGCCCGCATGATGCGCACCGAGGCGGCCCTGCCCGAGGGCTGCACGCCGCAGGCCTTCGACCAACTCGGCGCGTGTGCGCAGCGTTGGCACGCGGGCTTCGAGCCGGCCTGCCTGCCGCGTGTCGAAGCCGCGCCGGTGCTGTCGACGGCGCGGCCGCGCGACGTCTTCATGTTCTTCATCGGCGGCGCGAAAGAGAAGGCGCCAATCGCCGCGCAGGCGCTGCTGCGGCGACTGCGCTGAGCACCAGCGGCGCGCGATACTCGACCATGAACCACGCCACCGACGCCGTCTCCCCACCCAGCCCGGCCGAGGCGCGCCCGCCGCGCGCCGCCGCCACGCTGGTGGTGGTGCGGGACGCCGACGCGGCGGCGAGTGCCGCCCCGCGCGGCATCGAAGTGCTGCTGTCGCGGCGCGCCGAACGCGGCGACCACAACAGCGGCGCCTGGGTGTTCCCCGGCGGCATCGTCGACCCGGGCGACCACCTCGCGCAGGGCCTGTGCGAGCACCTCGACGACGCCGCTGCAAGCGCGCGCCTCGGCCTGCCCGAAGGCGGGCTGGCCTATTACGCTGCCGCCGTGCGCGAGTGCTTCGAGGAGTCGGGCCTGCTCTATGCCACCGACCGCGCTGGCACCCTGCTGCGGCTCGACGATGCCGCCGGCGCGCCGCTGGCCGCCTGGCGCGGCCCGCTGCATCGCGGTGAACGCACGCTGGGCCAGATGTGCACAGCCTTCGGCCTGACGCTCGCCCTCGACCGGCTCGTCTACCTGAGCCACTGGCTCACGCCGCCGGCGCGCGCGAAGCGCTTCGACACGCGCTTCTTCATCGCCGCCGTGCCGCCCGGGCAGGTGGCCGCGCACGACGGCACCGAACTCGTCGAACAGCGCTGGCTGCGCCCCGCCGACGCGCTGGCCCGCGCCCACGAATTGAAGCTGCTGACGCCGACCCAGAAGACGCTCGAGACGCTGGCCCGCTTCGAGACCGTGGCCGCGCTGCTGGCCTGGGCCGGCGGGCCGCGCGAGGTCGACCTGATCTTGCCGCGCGTGGCCTCCGGCAGCGCCGGCATGCGACCGGTGATTCCCGACGAGCCGGCCTACGACGAGCTCGGCCGGCTCGACCCTGCCGGCTTGGGAACGGCGAGCTACGAATTGGTGCCGGGCGTGGCGGTGCGCCTGTCGCCGCGGCTGATCCGCGTTACGGCGAACAACGGCAGCATGATGACCGGGCCCGGCACCAACACCTACCTGCTGGGCGGGGGTGCTGCGAATGAGTGGGCCGTGATCGACCCCGGCCCGCCCGACGATGCCCATGTCGAGGCGGTCCTGGCGGCTGCGCCCGGCGCCATCCGCTGGATCTTCGTCACCCACACCCACAAGGACCATTCGCCCGCCACCGTGGCGTTGCAGGCGCGCACCGGCGCGCAGGTGCACGGCCGCATCGCCGAGCATCCGCAGTGGCAGGACCTGAGCTTCGCGCCCGACACGCATCTGCAAGGCGGCGAGCGCTTCACGTTGCCGGGCCCGGACGGCGCGGCCTCGACCCTGCTCGCGGTGCACACGCCGGGCCACGCGTCGAACCACCTGTGCTACCAGCTGGAGGAAGAGAAGCTGCTCTTCACCGGCGACCATGTGATGCAGGCGTCCACCGTCGTCATCAACCCGCCGGATGGCGACATGGCGGCCTACATCGCCTCGCTGCGCGCGCTGTGCGAGCGCGACCTCGACTGGCTCGCGCCCGGTCACGGCTTCCTGATGGCGCGGCCGAAGCGCGCGATGCAGGCCATCGTCGCGCACCGTTTGAAGCGCGAAGCGAAGGTGCTGGCTGCCGTGCGCGAACTCGGCCCGGCCGGCGCCGAGGCGCTGCTCGCCACGGTCTATGCCGACGTGCCAGAGCGCCTGCACGCGATGGCGCTGCGCTCGCTCACGGCGCACCTGTTGAAGCTGCGCGATGAGGCCGCCGTGATCGAGGCCGCTGGCCGGTGGTCGCTGCCGGCCAGCGTTGCCTAACCTCCGGACAAAGCGGTAACGTCATCGTGCGAACCGGCGTCAAGGTGGCGCGTGCAGTTGAGCACCCTGATGCGGTGCGGCGGCTGCGCGTCGAGCACGCTCAGCGAGGTGTTGCCGAGGTGGGCCGGCGCTGCTGCCGCGTCTGGCAGCTGGAGGTGCGACGCCAGCAGCGCGCGAATCACCAGCCCGTGCGTCACCACCGCCAGCGTGCCGCCGAGGGCCGTGCGGCGTCGAACGATGTGCTCGAAGGCCCGCGCGACGCGCCGCGCGAAGACCGCCGCCGATTCGCCGCCCGGTGGTGCTTCGAGCATCGTCAGCGGGTTCACCGCCATGCCGTCATACGGTTGGCCGCGCCAGTCGCCGAAGTCGCGTTCGCGCAGCAACGCGCTGGTCTCGAGCGGCGCGCCAGTGGCCGCAGCAATCGCGTGCGCCGTGCGCGATGCCCGCGGCAGATCGCTGCTGATCACGGCGGCCACGTCCGTCCAGGCAAGCCGCCGCGCAAGGGCCTCGGACTGCGCAATGCCGCGCGCGCTCAGCGGCGTGTCAGCGGGTTGCAGCACGCGCGCCACGTTCAGCGCGGTCTCGCCGTGGCGGATCAGCAGGATGCTCACAACGCTGCCCGGGTGCTGAACTGCCGATAGCGGTCTTGGTACCGAAGATCGCCGTCCGGGCCGCACAGAGGACGCAGCGCGAGCAGGTAGCGCTGCCGCAAGTCGGCACGGCCATCGGCTGTCAGCAGATCGGTGTCGTACATGCCGAGAAACCAGTCCCAAAGCTGCGCGGGCGCATAGCGGCGCGCGGCGTGCAAGTCATCGATGACGGGTGGGTCGAAGGCCGGTGCCAGCAACTCCCGAATGCCGTCTTCCGAGCGCCAGCGCGCATCGCCGAAGCGCAGGCCGGCCACCTCCGGCCGCTTCGAGGCGCCGGCGTACAGCGCGATGAACAGGTCCAGTGCCGGACTCGCGGCCGGCCGTGCGCCGACCACGCCGGTGAACAGTCCGCCGGGCTTCAGCACACGGCGCACTTCGCGCATCACGCCGTCGGCGTCGTCCAGCAGCATCAGCGCGAGGTGGCTGAACACCACATCGACCGAGCCGCTGGCGAGCGGCAGTTGCTGCGCCTTGCAGCGATAAAGCGCGGCGTGATCGCCCAGACGTGCACGAGCGCCGGCGAGCTCGCCTGCGCTCAGGTCGACGCCGATCAGCGCAAGGTGGCCGTCGGGATGCGATGCGTGCAGCAGCGCGAGCAGGTGGCCGTCGCCGCAGGCCAGGTCCAGCACCGTGAGCGGCTGCGCGCCGGCGTTGGTGTCGGCGTTGGCGTTGGCGTCAGGCAGCATCGCGATGAGCGACGCGTAGGTGGACGCGAACCTGCGTTCGCCGCATGCCACACCCAGCGCTTCGAAGGCCCGCGAAGTCGCGCCGGGGTTCGCGTCGTGGAACGTGCTGAGGTAGGCTTCGGCGCGGGTCAGGGTCATGGCC
>JANXZA010000025.1 GCA_025355745.1 Rhizobacter sp.
CGCCCTGCGGCGGCATCGACCCGTGCACTGGCTGCGGCATTTCCGCCGCACGCCATCCTGCACTGTTGCTTCCGAATCTGATTCTCCACACCGCGTTGCGCTGACGGCCTAACGGCTCTTCTCAGCGGTACGTTCGCTTGCTTCGCGGGGCCGTGGTCTGCCCTGCCGCATCGAGTCGATCCGACCCCCGGTGTCTGGAGATTTCATGATGACTTTCACGCTCTCGCTCGCGTTGCCGCGCCCGGTCCGCGGGCCGCATTGGCTCGCGGCCGTCGCACTGTGCTCGACCGCCCTGAGCGGCCCCGCGCACGCCAGGTTGACGCTGGAGCAGGCGCTGCGTGCGGCGCAAGACCGGTCGCGTCAACTGCCGGCGCAAGACGCCGCAGCGGCCGCTTCGCGCGAGCTGGCGGTGGCGGCTGGCCAGCGCCCCGACCCGACCTTGAAGCTCGGCCTGAACAACCTGCCGATCAACGGACCAGACCGCTTCAGCGTGACGCACGACTTCATGACGATGCGCTCCATCGGCGTGATGCAGGAGCTGACCCGCGCCGACAAGCTGGGCGCGCGGTCGGCACGCTTCGAGCGCGAGGCCGAGGTGGCCGAGCAGGCGCGCGCGTTGGCGCTGGCGAACCTGCGCAGAGAGACCGCAACGGCCTGGCTCGACCGCCACTTCCAGGAACGCATGCTGGAACTGCTGAAGGCGCAGCGGGCCGAGACAGCCTTGCAGGTCGACGCTGCCGACGCGGCCTACCGAGGCGGGCGCAGCGGCCGCGATGGGCCGGCCGATGCCATCGCGGCGCGCTCGGCGGTCGGGCTGATCGACGACCGCATCCGCCTCGCCTCGCAGCAGGTTGCCAGCGCCCAAACCCGGCTGACTCGCTGGGTCGGCGACGCGGCAGATCAGCCGCTGGCTTCAGCGCCGGCAATGTCGGCCGCGGCCTTCGATTCGGGCCCGCTCGAATCGCAACTGGTGCACCACCCGGAGATCGCCATGATGCTCGGGCAGGAAGCCATGGCAAGTGCCGAGGCCGACATAGCACGGCGCAATCAGCGGGCCGACTGGAGCGTGGAGCTGATGCTCAGCCAGCGCGGGCCGGCGTACTCGAACATGGTGTCGGTCAACGTCTCGATCCCGCTGCAACTGGATCAGAAGCATCGGCAAGACCGCGACCTGGCCGCGAAGGTCGCGGTGCTTGCGCAACTGCGTGCGCAGCGCGAGGAAGCGACGCGCGAACACCTGGCGCAGGTCCAGGTCTGGCGGCTTGAGTGGCAGAGTGACCGGGACCGGCTGGCGCACTTCGATGCGACGCTGATCCCGCTTGCCGCCGAGCGTGCGCGGGCCGCGTTGGCGACCTATCGCGGCGGGGGCGGCGCGCTCGCTGCCGTGCTCGATGCGCGGCGCAGCGAGATCGATATTCGCATGGACCGGCTGCGCCTGGAGATGGTCGCGGCGGGGCGCTGGGCGCAGCTCGAATACCTGGTGCCGCCGGCGCACGAGGCGCCGTCACCGGCCTGCCCGAACGGCACCACGGAGCCCCGACCATGAAACCGAAATTCGCAGTGATGACGATGGCGATGACGCTGGCCGTTGCCGGCCTCCTCGGGGCCGCCGGCTACGGGCTCTATGCCGCTGGCCTGCAGCGCGGCATCGGCATGAAGGGGGGGCCGGCGACGGCCACCGCCGTGCCGACCGCGCCGACCTCATCAAGTCCGACCGAGGCGCTGCCGCAAGGCATTGCCCAGGGCGAAGCGGCGACGCGCCGCCACATCGCAGCCGGCATCAAGGCCGGCGATGTCGACCCGGCGACCGGCCGCAAGGTGCTGTACTACCACGACCCGATGGTGCCGGCGACGAGGTTCGACAAGCCGGCCAGGTCGCCGTTCATGGACATGATGCTGGTGCCGGTCTATGCGGACGGCGGCGGCGGTGGCGGCGGTGGCGGTGGTGGCGGCGGCGGCAGTGGCGGCGCGGTCGCCGATGCCAGCCAGGTGACCGTCAGCCCACGCATCCAGCAAAGCCTGGGCGTGCGCACCGCGCTGGTCAGCGAAGGGGCGGTGTCGCCGCAGCTCTCGGTGGTCGGCAACATCGCCTTCAACGAGCGCGACCAGGTGGTCGTGCAGGCTCGGGCTAACGGTTATGTCGAGCGGCTGAATGTGCGCGCCATGTTCGACCGGGTGGCGAAGGGCCAGCCGCTGGCCGAGCTGTATGTGCCCGACTGGATCGCCGCGCAGGAGGAGTTTCTGGCGCTGCGGCGCATGCAGGGCAGCGACCTGGCGCCGCTCGTCGAGGGGGCGCGCCAGCGGATGCGCCAGGTCGGCATGGGCGATGCGCAGATCGCGCTGATCGAGCGCAGTGGCCGCAGCCAGGCGCGCATGGCGCTGTTGGCACCGATCGGCGGCGTCGTCACCGAACTGCTGGTGCGCGAAGGCATGACGGTGGCGCCGGGCGCGACGCTGTTCCGCATCAACGGCTTGAGCACGGTGTGGGCCAATGCGGAGGTGCCCGAAAGTCAGGCCGCGCTGCTGCGGCCGGGCGCGAAGGTAAGGGCTCAAGTTTCGGGTCTGACGGGCGCGGCGGGTGCGGCCGGCCCGGCCTTCGACGGCACGGTACAAGCCCTGCTGCCCGACGTGAACCCGGTGACGCGCACGTTCAAGGCACGGGTCGAGCTGGCGAACCCGAACGGCGCGCTGCTGCCCGGCATGTTCGTGCAGATGCAGTTCCTGAACCTGCGCGCCGACACGGTGCTGCGCGTGCCCACCGAGGCCATCATCCAGACCGGCAGGCGCACGCTGGCGATGCTCGCGGAAGCGGGCGGCCGCTTCCGCCCGGTCGAGGTCGTGACCGGCGTCGAGAGCGGCGGCCAGACGGAGGTTCGCAGCGGCTTGCAGGCGGGCCAGCGGGTCGTGGTGTCGGCGCAGTTCCTGATCGACTCGGAGGCCAGCCTGAAGGGCGTCGAGGCGCGGTTGAATGCGCAGCCGGCGCCTTCGGGCGCGGCCGGCTCCGGCGTTGGCGGCAAGCCATGATCGCGCGGCTGATCCGCTGGTCGATCATGAACCGGCTGCTGGTGCTGCTGGCCACCTTGATGCTCGGCGCCTGGGGCGTGTACTCGGTGCTGCGCACGCCGCTGGACGCGCTGCCCGATCTGTCGGACGTGCAGGTCATCATCCGCACCACCTATGCCGGCCAGGCGCCGCGCATCGTCGAGAACCAGGTGACCTACCCGATGACGACGACGATGCTGTCGGTGCCGGGCGCCAAGACCGTGCGCGGCTATTCGTTCTTCGGTGATTCGTTCGTGTACGTGCTGTTCGAGGACGGCACCGACCCGTACTGGGCCCGTTCGCGCGTGCTCGAATCGCTGAACCAGGTGCAGGCGCGGCTGCCGCCTGGGGCCCGGGCCACGCTCGGGCCGGACGCCACGGGCGTGGGCTGGATCTACCAGTACGCGCTGGTGGACAAGGGCGGCACCCAGGACGCGGGGCAACTGCGCGCCTTGCAGGACTGGTTCCTGAAGTTCGAGTTGAAGACGGTGCCGAACGTGGCCGAGGTCGCGACGATCGGCGGCATGGTGCGCCAGTACCAGGTCGTGCTCGACCCGGCCCGGCTGGCGGCCTTCGGCATCACGCACGCAAAGGTGGCCGAGGCGATCCAGCGGGCGAATCAGGAGGCGGGCGGCTCGGTGCTGGAACTCGGCGAGGCCGAGTACATGGTGCGCGCCTCGGGCTATCTGCAAACGCTCGACGACTTCCGCAAGGTGCCGTTGATGGGCATAGCGGCGGGCGGGTCGATACCGAATGCGGTCGTGCGACTGGGCGATGTGGCGCGGATTCAGATCGGGCCGGAGATGCGGCGCGGCATCGGCGAGCTCGATGGCATCGGCGAGGCGGTCGGCGGCGTGATCGTGATGCGCTCGGGCAAGAACGCGCTCGAGACCATCGGCGCAGTGAAGGCGAAGCTTCAGGGCTTGCAGGCGAGCCTGCCGAAGGGGGTGGAAATCGTGCCGGTGTACGACCGCTCGGGCCTGATCGAACGAGCGGTCGACAACCTGGGCAGGAAGCTGCTCGAAGAGTTCGCGGTGGTCGCGGTGGTGTGCTTCATCTTCCTGTTTCACCTGCGCTCGGCGTTTGTGGCGATCGTCTCGCTGCCGCTCGGCATCCTGATGGCGTTCATCGTGATGCAGCACCAGGGCGTGAACGCGAACATCATGTCGCTGGGCGGGATCGCGATCGCGATCGGGGCAATGGTGGACGCGGCAGTGGTGATGATCGAGAACGCGCACCGGCACATCGAGCGCTGGCATCGGGAGCAGGGCTTGCTGTTGGTTGCGGAGGTTGGAGCGGGCCGTGGCCCTCACCCCAACCCTCTCCCAGGGGGAGAGGGAGAACTCAAAGGGGAAGCACGCTGGCGGGTCATCGGCGATGCGGCGGTCGAGGTCGGGCCGGCGCTGTTCTTCTCGCTGCTGATCATCACGCTGTCGTTCATCCCGGTGTTCACGCTGGAGGCGCAGGAGGGGCGGCTGTTCGCGCCGCTGGCCTTCACCAAGACCTATGCAATGGCGGCGGCGGCGGGGCTGTCGGTGACCTTGATCCCGGTGCTGATGGGCGCGCTGATCCGCGGCCGCATCCCGCACGAGAACGCGAACCCGTTGAACCGCGGGCTGATCGCGGTCTACCGGCCTGCGTTGAACGCCGTGCTGCGCGCGCCGAAGCTGACCTTGCTGCTCGCCGCTATGGTGCTGGCGACGAGCGTCTGGCCGCTGCTGCACATCGGCACCGAGTTCATGCCGCCGCTCGATGAAGGCGACCTGCTCTACATGCCGACGGCGCTGCCGGGCTTGTCCACCGCCAAGGCGGCGGAGTTGCTGCAGCAGACCGATCGGCTCATCAAGACCGTGCCCGAGGTTGCAAGCGTCTACGGCAAGGCCGGCCGCGCCGAGACCGCAACCGACCCGGCGCCGCTGGAGATGTTCGAGACCACGCTGCGCTTCAAGCCGCGCGACCAGTGGCGCGCCGGCTTGACGCAGGAGATGCTGATCGACGAGCTCGACCGCATCGTCAAGGTGCCGGGCCTGGCCAACATCTGGGTGCCGCCGATCCGCAACCGCATCGACATGCTGGCCACCGGCATCAAGAGCGCCGTCGGCGTGAAGGTGGCCGGCACCGACGTGGTGGTGATCGACCGCATCAGCGGCGAGATCGAGCGCGCGGTGAAAGACGTGCCCGGCGTGAGCAGCGCGCTGGCCGAACGCCTGACGGGTGGGCGCTATGTGGACGTGACGATCAACCGCGATTCGGCCGCCCGCTTCGGCATGAACATCGCCGACGTGCAGGCGGTCGTCAGCGCGGCGGTGGGCGGCGAGAACCTGACGGGCGCAGGCGGCGAAGTGATCGACGGCCTGCAGCGCTTCCCGATCAACCTGCGCTATCCGCGCGAGCTGCGCGACTCGCTCGAGGCGCTGCGTGTGCTGCCGATCGTCACCGAAAGAGGCGCGCGGATCGTGCTGTCGGATGTGGCCGAGATTCGCGTCAGCGACGGCCCGCCGATGCTGCGCAGCGAGAACGCGCGGCTGTCGGGCTGGGTCTATGTCGACATCCGCGGCCGCGACTTGAAGTCGGCCGTGCAGGAGATGCAGCGTGCGGTCGCCTCGAAAGTGGCGCTGCCGGCCGGCTATGCGGTGGCGTGGTCGGGGCAGTTCGAATTCCTGGAGCGCGCCACAGCGAAGCTGAAGGCGGTCGTGCCGTTCACGCTGCTGATCATCTTCGTGCTGCTGTACCTGCTGTTCAAGCGCCTCGACGAGGCGCTGCTGATCCTGGCGACGCTGCCGTTCGCGCTGGTCGGCGGCATCTGGCTGCTGTACGGGCTGGGGCACCAGCTGTCGGTCGCCGGCGCGGTCGGGTTCATTGCGCTGGCCGGGGTGTCGGCCGAGTTCGGCGTCATCATGCTGCTTTACCTGACGCAGGCCTGGAACGCGCGCATCGCGCAAGGCGCAACCGGCGACGCCGACCTGCTGGATGCGATCTGCGACGGGGCGGTGCTGCGGGTGCGGCCGAAGGCGATGACGGTGGCGGTGATCCTGGCCGGACTGCTGCCGATCCTGTGGGGCGCGGGCACGGGCTCCGAGGTGATGCAGCGCATCGCGGCGCCGATGGTGGGCGGCATGGTCACCGCGCCCTTGCTGTCGATGTTCGTCGTGCCGGCCGCCTACCTTCTGATGCGAAGGCGGCGTGGCGTGGCGGGCAACGAAGGTCGCATCACATGAGTTCCGCGTAGGCCTTTTGGCCGGTGCCGTAGCAACTGCATGCAGCAGTTTCAAGACCGGCACGGTCGAGCACCGTCATCTCGCCGCGCGTGTACTCGATCAGCCCGCGGCGCTGCAAGGCACCGGCGGCTGCGGTGATGCCGACGCGGCGCACACCGAGCATGTAGGCGAGGAACTCCTGCGTGACATGAAAGCTGTCGGCATGTGCGCGGTCCTGGCTCATCAGCAGCCAGCGTGCCAGCCGCGGGCCGATCAGGTGAAAGCGCAGGCAGGCGGCCGAAGTCGCGAGCTGCGACATCAACACATAGAGGTAGCGGTTCATGCCGCGCTGCAAGGCGGGGTTGCGGCCCAGCTCGGTGCGAAATGCCCGTGTGCCGATGCGCCAGGCCACGCCCGGGCCCTGCACCAGCGCGCGCAGGGGGGTCGTCACGACACCCAGAACCAGTTGCGCGCCCACCATGCCTTCGCGCCCGACCATGCCCACTTCCAGGCCCGGGCTGCCGTCGATCTTGGCGACCAGGGAAATGAAGCCGTCGGTGGGAAAGTAGACATGCCGCGTCGGCTTGCCGGGCTCACACAGCACTTCGGACAAAACCAGCTCAACCGGCTCGCAAAGCGCCAACAGGCGCCGCTTGTCTTTGAGTGGCAGCACTTCGATCAGGTGGTTCTCGACAGTGGCCAACAGGCCCTCCGGTGTCTTGCTGTCGACTCCGGCTGACGGTGCGGGCGAAAGAGCGGGTCGCTTTCGAATGCCGGTTCGATCGGTGGCGGAGTATCGGTGCTGGTCGATGCCGCGACTGTGTGGCAGCGCACACAGCGCGCAGAAAGGCGCCTGTCAGGCAATGTTCATCAGGCAACGTTCATCAGGCGATGGCCATCAGCCGCAGTGACCGATCTGCGGCCGGGGCTGCACCACCGCGGAATTCGCAGGTGCGGGCTTCGAGCCGTGGCCGATCCAGCACCGCAATGTTCCCGCGGCTGTATCGAATCACCCCGTCATCCTGCAACTTTCTCGCAGCCGCCGTGACGCCTTCACGGCGCACGCCAAGCAGATTGGAGGCAGATTCCTGGGTCATCGCGAGCTGGCTTGAAGGCAGGCGGTCGAGTCCCATCAACAGGCGCCGGCACAGGAGCTGGTCGATCGAGTGGTAGCGGTTGCACGCGGCCGTCTGTGCCACCTGGGCGATCAAGGTCTGGGCGTAGCGGAGCAGCACGGTCAACACCGGGCCGGCGCACAAGGCTTCGTCCTTCACGGCCTGCGCTCGCAGTCGATAGCCGGCACCGGCGCTCTGGACCACTGCTCGGTTCGGTGTGGCGATGCCACCCATGAAAAGTGAGATGCCCACCATGCCGTCGTTGCCCACGACCGCAATCTCGGCCGACGCGCCGTCCTGCGTCAGATAGACCAGAGAGACGATCGCGGTTGTCGGAAAGTAAGCGTAAGCGGGCGTGACGCCCGATTCGCAGAGCACCTGCCCGAAACACAGTTCGACCGGTTCCAGATGCGGCAGCCAGCTCGCCAATTCGATGGTGGCAGTCCGGCCGAGTGCATCCAGCAGATGGTTTTGCGGGGCGCCGACGGTCTCGGGTGGGGGCTTGTTCATTGCGGCACTCGGGCATTGGCGAGTGCGCATCATCGATACCTTGGCGCGAGCCCGGTATCGGCGTTGATCGTTCGGCCGTGTGAGCGGCGTCCTACCCCGCGTGCTGCACAAGCCGGTGCGCGCCCGGGTAACGTTCGGGCTCACGACTGCCGGCTGGCCCGACTTGCCGTCAGCTCGCAACGACCTTTGGCAGGAGTCGGTCGTACTCCTTCTTAACCACGGCGTAGCACTCGCAGGTTCGCTCTTCCAGCCCTGTTCGGTCGAGCACGAAAATGCGACCGCGCGCGTAGCGGATCAGGGCCGACTCCTGCAGCTTGAGCGCCGCCTCGGTCACGCCTTCGCGCCGTACGCCCAACATGTTGGCGATCAGCTCTTGCGTCATCACGAGTTCGCTGCCCTGCAGACGATCGAGGCTCAACAACAGCCAGCGGCAGAGCTGCTGGTCCAGCGAATGGTGGCGGTTGCACACGGCCGTCTGCGCCATCTGGGTGATCAGCGCCTGCGTGTAGCGCAACAGCAGGTGCAACACTGGCGCCCGGTTGAACTCTGCCTTGATCGCGTCGGAACTGAGTCGAAATCCCTGGCCCGCGCTCTGCACGACGGCGCGGCTGGGTGTGGATTCGCCGCCCATGAAGAGCGACACGCCGACGATGCCCTCATTGCCGACGACCGCGATCTCGGCCGACGCCCCGTTTTCCATCACGTACAACAACGACACGATGCAGGTGGTCGGGAAGTAGACGTGGCTGAGCGTGCTGCCCGACTCGTACAGCACCTGGCCCAGCGCCATGTCGACACATTCAAGCTGAGGCAGCCAGCGCTGCCACTCGGGTTCCGGCAACGCAGCGAGAAGCTGGTTAAGTCGGGGGTCGGACGGAGAGGGCATCGCAAAAACTCCGGGGCGGGTCCGGCTGGGTGCGAGACCGGGCGGGCGCTTGCGCATCAAGCTGTCGACAAGTATAGGCAGCAGATGGCGTGCTGTATGTTCGATAGCGAACACACTCGCCGAAGCTTGGTGGCGGCGCGCGTCCATTCCGCAAGGGTGGTGTCCAGGCGCTGCGCACCGAGTCAGAAGGTCGTGGGGTGCAGTGAGCGGGCAAGCGCTATCGAAAAAAAAGTTGGAAGGCGGTTGACGATGTGCCAAAGGCATCGCATAATCGTAGGCTGCGCTGAAAAAGATCAGTGCAGTGCCGAAATGCAGTGTGCGGGACGGATGGCTGCAAAGCGATCCCGAGCCAGCGACACAAGTTCTTTAAAAACTAACAGCCGATAAGTGTGGGCGTTTAGGTTGGGGTGCTGAGACGAGCTGAGCTGGTCTGAGAGGGCTGGTTTGGGGAGTCGAAGTCTTTTGGACTTAAAACGCTCACTGGAGAGAGAAGAGTTTCATGCAAGTGAAGTTTTTGTCGATACTTTGAGTAGGTAGAAGATTAGCGAGATCGAACTGAAGAGTTTGATCC
>JANXZA010000037.1 GCA_025355745.1 Rhizobacter sp.
AAAAAAGTCGGCCGTCTGCATCCTCAAATCCCCCAGAAATCAACTCCTCCGATAACGGTTCTCAAGGGAATCGGTGCACCGCGTTTACGCGAAAACCTGAGTATTCATGCGGGCTGCAGCGGTTTTGCAGGGCCGACTACAGCACCCGGTTCATGGTCCGTGTGTGGCGGCGCTCGCCGCTCCAGGCTTCCATCGAGCGGATGCCCAAAAGGCTGCGCGTTTGGTGCGCTCCTCATGTCAAACGTTGATATGGAACCCGAGCCAGGGCACCCACCGCCCGCGCCGCTCGGCGCCAGCCTTCAGCGCAGCGCCAGCCGGCGCCAGGTCTCGACCACCGAGTCCGGGTTCAGCGAGATCGACAGGATGCCTTCGGCCGCCAACCAGTCGGCGAAGTCCGGGTGGTCGCTCGGCCCCTGGCCGCAGATGCCGACGTACTTGCCGGCCGACAGACACGCATGAATCGCGCGCGAAATCAGCGCCTTCACGGCCGGGTCGCGCTCGTCGAAATCCTTCGCGAGGATCTCCATGCCCGAGTCGCGGTCCAGGCCGAGCGTGAGCTGGGTCAGGTCGTTCGAGCCGATCGACATGCCGTCGAAGTGTTCGAGGAACTGCTCGGCCAGGATCGCGTTGCTCGGCACCTCGCACATCATGATCACGCGCAACCCGTCGGTGCCGCCTTGCGAGGCGCGCTTCAGCCCGCGCGCGGCCAGCATGCCAACCACCGCTTCGGCCTGCTTCAAGGTGCGCACGAACGGCACCATGATCTCGACGTTCGTCAGGCCCATGTCCAGGCGCACCCGCTTCAGCGCCTCGCACTCCATCGCGAAGGCTTCGCCGAAGGCCTCGCTGACGTAGCGCGAGGCGCCGCGAAAGCCCAGCATCGGGTTCTCTTCTTCTGGCTCATAGCGTGAGCCACCGATCAGCTTGCGGTACTCGTTGCTCTTGAAGTCCGAGAGTCGCACGATCACCGGCTTCGGCCAGAACGCCGCCGCGATGATGGCGATGCCCTCGACCAGCTTGTCAACGTAGAACGCGCGCGGCGACGCATGGCCGCGCGCCACGCTCTCGACCGCCTTCTTCAGGTCGTTGTCGATGTTCGGGTAGTCGAGGATCGCCTTCGGGTGCACGCCGATGTTGTTGTTGATGATGAACTCGAGCCGCGCCAGGCCGACGCCGCTGTTCGGCATCTGCGCGAAGTCGAACGCGAGCTGCGGGTTGCCGACGTTCATCATGATCTTCACCGGGCAGGCCGGCAGCTCGCCGCGCTGCACGTCCGTCACTTCGGTGTCGAGCAGGCCGTCGTAGACGTAGCCGGTGTCGCCTTCCGAGCAGGCCACGGTGACCAGCGCGTCTTCCGTCAAAACTTCGGTCGCGTCGCCGCAGCCCACCACCGCCGGAATGCCGAGTTCGCGCGCGATGATGGCGGCGTGGCAGGTGCGCCCGCCGCGGTTCGTGACGATCGCCGCGGCGCGCTTCATCACCGGCTCCCAGTTCGGGTCGGTCATGTCGGTGACGAGCACATCGCCGGCCTGCACCGTGTCCATGTCGGCCAGGCTGTGGACGATGCGCACCGGCCCGGTGCCGATCTTCTGGCCGATCGCGCGGCCCTCGGCGAGCACCGTGCGCGCGCCATCGGCCGCGCTCTTCAGCTTGTAGCGCTGCTCGACCTTGCCCCCCTGCTGGCTCTTCACCGTCTCGGGCCGGGCCTGCAGGATGTAGAGCTTGCCGTCGGCGCCGTCCTTGCCCCACTCGATGTCCATCGCACGGCCGTAATGAGCCTCGATCGTCAGCGCGTAGCCGGCCAGCTCGGCCACCTCAACGTCGCTGAGCGAATAGCGGTTGCGCTGCTCGTGCAACGTGTCTACGGTCTTCACCAGGCGCCCATCGGCAGCCTTCTCGGCCGCTGTCGAAAACTCCATCTTGATCAGCTTCGAGCCGAGGTTGCGGCGGATGATCGCCAGCTTGCCGGCGCGCAGCGCGTGCTTGTGAACGTAGAACTCGTCCGGGTTCACGGCGCCCTGCACCACCGTCTCGCCCAGGCCGTAGCTGGAGGTGATGAACACCACCTCCTTGAAGCCGCTTTCGGTGTCGATCGTGAACATCACGCCGGCCGCGCCGAGGTCGGAGCGCACCATGCGCTGCACGCCGGCCGACAAGGCCACATCGCTGTGCGCAAAGCCCTTGTGAACGCGGTAGCTGATGGCGCGGTCGTTGTACAGGCTGGCGAATACTTCCTTCATCTTCGCCAGCACTTCGGTGAGCCCGACGACGTTCAGAAAGGTTTCCTGCTGGCCCGCGAAGGACGCATCGGGCAGGTCTTCGGCGGTGGCCGACGAGCGCACTGCAAACGATGCGCCCGGGTTGCCGGCGGTCAGCTTCGCGAACTCGACGCCGATCGCCGCGTCGAGCTCGGGCGGGAACGGCGTCGACTCGATCCAGTGGCGGATCTGCACGCCGGCCTCGGCCAGCGCGCGCACGTCGTCGGTGTTCAAGGTCGCCAGGCGCGCCTCGATGCGCGCGGCCAGGCCCTCGTGCTTCAGGAACTCGCGAAACGCGTGCGACGTGGTGGCGAAGCCGCCGGGCACGCGCACGCCCGAGGCGGCCAGTTGGCTGATCATTTCGCCGAGCGAGGCGTTCTTGCCGCCGACCGACTCGACGTCGGTCATCCTCAGGCGTTCGAACGGGGCGACCAGGGCGGTCGCCAGGTGGCTGATTGACATGAGGAAGCTCCGGGAGGGTGAAAAATTTGGGCCGCCGAAGCATCACGAGAAAGGCCCGAGCGTGGCTCCAGGGCGTGGCCGCTGCGCGCAAGCCCGGCACCTGACGGGCAGGGTACGGAGCGGGGGGCGGCGTTCATCGTGTGATGGGCGGGGGCAGGCGCAAATTCTACGGGCGAACTGCCTATCATCCGGCGCAAGCAAAACTCTGCGGCCCGCCCGCTGCCCCATGTCCAATCGAACCGTGTTCTTCGTCTCGGACGGCACCGGCATCACCGCCGAAACCTTCGGCAATTCGATCCTGTCGCAGTTCGCGGTCAAGCCGCGCCATGTGCGCCGGCCCTTCATCGACACCGTCGACAAGGCGCACCAAGTGCTGCGCGAAATCAACCACACCGCCGAGGCCGAGGGCCGCAAGCCGGTCGTCTTCATCACGCTGGTGAACCCGGAAATCCTGGCGATCGTGAAGCACGAGTCGAAGGGTCTGGTGCTCGACATGTTCAACACCTTCATCGAGCCGCTCGAAGCCGAGTTCGAGATGACCTCGAACCACCGCATCGGCCGCTTCGTCGATGTCTCGAAGAGCCAGGAGTACACCGACCGCATCGAGGCCATCAACTTCTCGCTTGCCCACGACGACGGCCAGTCTGCGAAGAACCTGGCGAGCGCCGACGTGATCCTGGTCGGCGTGAGCCGCAGCGGCAAGACGCCGACCTCGCTGTACCTGGCGATGCAGCACGGCATCAAGGCCGCGAACTATCCGCTGATCCCGGAAGACTTCGACCGGGGGCAGATTCCTTCAACGCTGGCGCCGTTCAAGAAGAAGTGCTTCGGCCTGACCATCGACGCGACGCGGCTGGCGCAGATCCGCAACGAGCGCAGGCCCGGCAGCAAGTACGCGTCGATCGACAACTGCCACTTCGAGGTGAAGGCGGCCGAAACGATGATGCGGCGCGAGGGCATCGAATGGCTGTCGTCAACGCACAAATCAATCGAGGAGATTGCGACGACGATCCTGCGAGACTTGCGGCCGGACCGGTTGATGTATTGATTGGCTCGAAGAGATCAACTCACGCACCGCAGAGGCGCAGAGGGCGCAGAGGAAGCGCAGAGGAAGACAAGAAAAATTATTTGAATTCTCTGCGTAACTCCGCGCCCTCTGCCGTGGTGAGTTGGATGCTTGTTAAATCCCAAGCGTTGCCCGCTGCCGCGCCGATTCATAGCAGCACACCGCCAGCGCCGCCGCGACGTTCAACGACTCCTCGCCGCCCGGCTGCGGTATGCGCAAGGTCTGCGTGCAGCGGCTCATCAACGCCGGCGACACGCCCTGCCCTTCATGGCCCATGACCCACGCGCATGGCCACGGCAATGCGGCTTGATGCAGCGCCTGCGCGGCATGAGAGCTGGTCGCGAGCAGCGGAACGTTCAATGCGGCGAGCGCGTCTTCGCTCACGCCCTCGACCAGGTGCAGGCCGAAGTGCGCACCCATGCCGGCGCGCAGCACCTTCGGCGACCAGAGGGCCGCCGTGCCCTTTATCGCGATGACCTGCGTGAAGCCGAACGCCGCGGCACTGCGCAGGATCGTGCCGACGTTGCCGGCGTCCTGCAGCCGATCGAGCACCACGCTGGGGGCTGCCGGGCGCAGTTCGTCGGCACCCGCCCAGGGCACGACGAAGCCAATGGCGGGCGCTGATTCGAGCCCGCTCAAGGTTGCCATCAAGGCCTGCGGCACCACCGCCACGGCCGCCGCGTGACGGGCGAGTTGGCGCAGCGCCGGCAGTTCCCACGCGGCCTCGGTGATCACGGCCTGCGGCGCGGCCAGACCGCGCTGCGCGAACGCCTCGCAGAGGTGTTCGCCCTCGACCCACACGACCCCCAGCTTGCGGTACGCGCCCGGGTCGGCGTTGAGCTTGCGCAGCCGCTGCCACAACGGGTTGTCGCGCGAACGGATGGCCTTGATGAGTAGCGCGCTGCGCTCCATGTCAGCCCACCACGACGAGCAGCGCGCGCACCGGCGCGAAGCTGCGCCGATGCTGCGCGCACGGGCCGTGCGCGCGCAGCGCCGCCAGGTGCGCCGCGGTCGGGTAGCCCTTGTGGCCGCCGAAGCCGTATTCGGGGTGCTGCGCGTGCAGCTCCTGGCACAGGCGATCGCGGTACACCTTGGCCAGGATCGACGCGGCCGAGATCGCGCGCACCTTGGCGTCGCCCTTCACGATCGCCTGCGCGGCCATCGTCAGCACCGGCAGGCGGTTGCCATCGACCAGCACCTTGTGCGGCCGCAGGCGCAGGCCATCGACGGCGCGCTGCATCGCCAGCAAGGTGGCCTGCAGGATGTTCAGCGTGTCGATCTCCTCGACGCTGGCCTGGGCGATCGAACAGCACAGGGCGCGGGCGCGGATCTCGTCGAAAAGGCGCTCGCGGGCCCGTGCCGTCAGCACCTTCGAGTCGCGCAGGCCCTTGATCGGCGCCAGTTCGTCGAGGATGACGGCCGCCGCTACGACCGGCCCGGCGAGCGGGCCGCGGCCGGCCTCATCGACCCCCGCCAACAGGCCGGGCCGGTCGAGGTAGCGGGCGGCCTCAGAGCGCAAGCGCCTTCTCGATCGCCAGGGTGGCCGCCTGCGCGGTGTTGCAACGCAGCTCGCGGTGCAGCGCGTCGAAGCGCACGCGCAGCGCCTCGCAGCGTGCCGGGTCGTCGAGCCATTCGAACGCGGCCCGCGCGAGCCGCTGCGGCGTCGCGTCGCCCTGGATCAACTCGGGCACGACGAAGTCGTTCAACAGGATGTTCGGCAGCCCGACCCAGGGCTGGTACTTCATGCGCTTCATCATCTGCCAGCTCAGGGGGTGCATGGCATAGGTGATGACCATCGGCCGCTTGAACAGCGCCGCCTCCAGCGTGGCCGTGCCGCTGGCCACCAGCGTCACATCGCAGGCCGCCAAGGCTTCGTGCGAATGGCCGTCGAGCAGGTCGATGTCGATGTCGGCGGCGTGTTGGCGGCGCAGCGGTTCGACCAGGTGGCGCAGGCCCGGCACGAGCGGCAACACAAAGCGCAGTCCCGGCCGCTGGCGCTGCATTTCAGCGGCGGCGCGCAACAGCAGCGGGGCGATGTACTGCACTTCGGAGCGGCGGCTGCCCGGTAGCAGCGCCACCACGGTCTGCGAAGCGTCCAGGCCGAGCGCGGCACGGCTGGCAGCGCGCGGCACGTCGAGCGGGATCGCGTCGGCCAGCGGATGCCCCACATAGCTCGCGGCGATGCCCTGCTTCGCATAGATCGCGGGCTCGAACGGGAACACACACAGCACCAGGTCGGTGGCGCGGCGGATCTTGTCGATGCGCTTGCCACGCCAGGCCCAGATCGACGGGCTGATGAAGTGGATCGCCTTCACACCCCGGGCCTTCAGGCGCGCCTCCAGGTCGAGGTTGAAGTCGGGCGCGTCGACACCGATGAAGGCATCGGGCTTGTGTTTCAACAGGCGCTCGGCGAGTTGCTGGCGGATGCCGGAAATCTCGCGGTACCGGCGCAGCACTTCCATCGAGTAACCATGCACGGCGAGCTTCTCGTGTGGCCACCAGGCCTCGAAGCCGAGCCCGGCCATCCTCGGCCCGCCGATGCCGAAGGCCTGCAAGGCCGGCCAGCGCGCGCGCATGCCGCCGAGCAGCAGGCCGGCGAGCAGATCGCCCGAGGCTTCGCCCGCGACCATCGCGAACCGAGGTGCTTGGGGGTCCATCGAATCGGCTTGACGCGGACGTTCAGCGCGCGATGCCGCGCGTGGCGGCGGCGAGAAAGTCGCTCATCAATTCGATGTCGGCCGCCGCCTCCTGAGCATCATCGGCAGCGAGTGCCTCGATGGCGGCGCGCGCCTCGTCGAAGGTCAGGCCGGAGCGGTAGAGCAGCCGGTGCATCTGCTTGACGGCGGCCAGCCGCTCGGTGCCAAAGCCGCGCCGGCGCAGGCCTTCGACGTTGAAGCCGCGCACCGCCAGCGGGTTGCCATCGACCATCATGTAGGGTGGCACGTCCTGCGTCACGGCGCTGGAAAAACCGACGAAGGCATGGGCGCCGATCTTCACGAACTGGTGCACGCCCGACAGGCCGCCCACCGTGACCCAGTCGCCGATGTGCACATGGCCGGCCAGCGTGGCGTTGTTCGCCAGCGTGGTGTGGTTGCCGACCTGCACGTCGTGCGCGAGGTGCACATAGGCCATGACCCAGTTGTCGTCGCCCAGCCGCGTCACCGCCGAGTCTTGCGCGGTGCCGAGGTTGAAGGTGCAGAACTCGCGGATCGTGTTGCGGTCGCCGATGTGCAGCTCGGTCGGCTCACCGGCGTACTTCTTGTCCTGCGGCGCGGCGCCGATCGAGCAGAACTGGAAGACGCGGTTGTCGCGGCCGATGCTGGTGCGGCCTTCGATCACGCAATGCGGCCCGATGCGCGTGCCGGCGCCGATCCGCACGCCGGCACGCACGATGCTGTAAGCGTCGACACTGACGCTCGAATCAAGTTCGGCGCCGGGCTCGATGAGCGCAGTCGGGTGGATGTTCGCCATGCAGTTCGCCTTGCTACTTACGCGACTCGGGCTCGACCCGCGGCCTCAAGACTTTCAACTCACCACCGCAGAGGCGCAGAGAACGCAGAGGTCCGCAGAGAACTTCATTCACTTGCATTCCTCTGCGCAACTCTGCGCAACTCTGCGTCACTCCGCGCCTCTGCGGTGAATGAATTGGCTCTTGCGTTCGAGACGCATCGATCAACGTTCAAGTTCTCAAGTCACGCGGCGCATCGTGCACATCAGGTCGGCCTGCGCAGCGACTGCCTCGCCGACCATCGCGCGGGCCGTGAACTTCACGATGCCGGCCTTGGCGCGGTCGAGGGTGGCGTGCAGCATGAGCTGGTCACCGGGGACGACCGGCCGCTTGAAGCGCGCGTTGTCGATGCCGACGAAGTAGAACACCGTGTCGTCGTCGGGCCGCACACCCGTGTTGTCGAAGGCCAGGATGGCGGCGGCCTGGGCCAGCGCTTCGAGCATCATCACGCCGGGCATCACCGGGCGATTCGGGAAGTGGCCGGTGAAAAACGGCTCGTTCATCGTCACGTTCTTCAGCGCCAGGATGCGCTTGCCTTTTTCCAGCTCGAGCACCCGATCAACGAGCAGGAACGGATAGCGGTGCGGCAGGCGCTTGAGGATCTCTTGGATGTCCATCATGGTTCGTCGTTCTTCTCGGTCTGGCCTCTTTCAAGCACTCGCAGCCGGTCGCGCAGGGCATGCAACCGGCGCAACGTGGCGGCGTTCTTTTCCCAGGCCGCATTGTCATCGATGGGAAACACGCCGGTGTACTGGCCTGGCTTGCGAATCGAGCGCGTGACCAGCGAGCCGGCCGAGATGTGAACGTGATCCGCCAGCTCGAGGTGGCCAAGCACCATACCGGCACCGCCCACCGTGCAGTACTTGCCGATGACCGCACTGCCCGCCACCCCCACGCAGCCGGCCAGCGCCGAATGCGCGCCGATGCGCACGTTGTGGCCGATCTGGATCAGGTTGTCGAGCTTCACACCGTCTTCGATCACGGTGTCGTCCAGCGCGCCGCGGTCGATGCAGGTGTTGGCGCCGATCTCCACATCGTCGCCGATGCGCACCGCGCCGAGCTGCTCGATCTTTTCCCAGCGACCTGCTTCCCCGCTGGGAAAATTCGGGGCAAAGCCGAAGCCGTCGGCACCGATCACGACACCGCTGTGGACGATGCCACGGGCGCCGATCGAGCAGCCGGCGCCCAGGGTGACGCGCGCCGCGAGCCGCGTGTCGGCACCGATGCGGGCGCCGGCTCCGATGACGCCGTGCGCGCCGATCACGGCACCGGCCGCGACCACCGCATCGGCCTCGATCACCGCAAACGGGCCGATGGTCGCGAGCGGGTCGATGCGGGCCGTGGCATCGATCAGCGCGCTGCCATGCACGCCCGGCACGGCCGCAGCGCGCGTGCGCTGCGCCCACCACTGGGTCAGGCGCGCAAAGTACAGGTACGGGTCGAGCGTGACGATGGCGGCGCCGCGCGCCAGGGCTTCGTCGCGAAAGGCCGGTGCGACGATCACGCAGCCGGCCTTCGAGGCCGCCAGTTGAGACCGATGGCGCGCACCGGAGAGGAACGAGATCGTCGAAGCGGTGGCGCTTTCGAGCGGGCCGATGCGGTCGATGAACTGCGCGTCGCCGGCGCCTGTCAGCTCACCACCAAGCTGCGCGACGATGGCGTGCAGGCTGATGCGCCCTGCCGCGCCGCGAACATCGGTCACGGCTCGCGCGGCACGACGTTACTTCCCGCCTTGGGCGTTCAGCGCCTTGATCACCTTGTCGGTGATGTCCACGCGCGGGCCGGCGAAGATCACCACATCGCCCTGCAGGATCAGGTCGTACTTCTCACTGTCGTAGATCTGCTTCACGACCTTGTTCGCGCGCTCGACCACCGAGGCCAGTTCTTCGTTCTTGCGCTGGTTCAGGTCTTCCTGGAACTCGCGGCGCTTGCGCTGCAGTTCGCGGTCCTGTTCGACCAGATCGCGCTGGCGCCGGCCACGCTCGGACTCGGCCAGCGTGGGTGAATCCTTGTCGAGCTTGTCGGCCGCCACCTTCAGGCGGTTGGCCGCGTCTTCGCCTTCCTTCTGACGCTTCGAGAACTCGGCCTCGAGGCGCGTCTGCGCTGCCTTCGCCAGCGTGGCTTCGCGCAGCACGCGGTCGCTGTTGACGAAGCCGATCTTCAGTTCCTGAGCCTGCACGCCAGTGGCGGCAATTGCCAGCACGCAGGCCGCAGCAAGGTGCCGGGCGAAGCGCGATGTGAGCGTGGAAATAGTCATTAGAACGCAGTTCCGATCTGAAATTGAAGACGCTGGATTCTATCGGTCACCAGCTTGCGAACCGGCGTGCCGTAACTCAGCTTCAACGGCCCGACCGGCGAGACCCAGGTCACCCCCACGCCGGCCGAAGCGCGCAGGCTGGCGGCCGTCAGGGGCTCGTTCTCACCCCACACATTGCCAACGTCGGCGTAGACGAAGAGCCGCAACGTGCGGTCGTTGCCTGTGCCGGGCACCGGCAGGTAGAGCTCGCTGTTCAGGTTGAAGCGTCGGTTGCCGCCGATGTAGGAGCCGGTCACATCGACCGGGCCGAGCGAGTTCTGGTCAAAGCCGCGCACCGTGCCCAGGCCGCCGCCATAGAAGTTCTTGAAGATCGGGTACGGCCGTCCGCCCAGGCCCTTGCCCCAGCCCAGGTCGGCGTTGAAGCCGAGCGTGAACTGGCGCGACAGCGGTATGTACTGCTGGAACTTGGCGTTGGTGCGCAGGTAGCGCGTGTCGCCAAACAAGCCCCAGTCGAGGTTCAGGCTGGTCAGGCGGCCGGCGGTGGGCACCAGGGCACTGTCGCGGCTGTCGCGCGACCAGCCGATCGAGAGCGGGAACGCGTTGCTGGTGGCACCGAATTCGGTGCGGTAGTTGCGGTAATTCAACGGCAGGTTGTTGCCGCGGATCTCGGTGCGCTCGAAGCCCAGGCCGAAGAACACCGTGTCGTATTCGCTGAACGGCACGCCGAAGCGGATCGAGGCGCCCGGCGTGACGAGTTCGTACTCCTCGCCCTGGCTGTTCAATGGGCGCTGCGTGCGGTAGAAAACATCGATCGCGCGCGACACGCCGTCAACCGTGAAGTACGGGTCGACGGTGCTCACAACCAGGGTCCGGCTGAACTTGCTGGTGTTGAGTTCGAGGCCCAGGTAGTTGCCGGAACCGAAGATGTTTTCCTGCTTGATCGAGCCCGACAGCGACAGCTTGTCGGCCGACGAAAAGCCGGCACCGAGTTGCAGGTTGCCGGTGGCCTTTTCCTTCACGGTGATGGTCAGGTCGACCTGATCGGCGGTGCCTGGCACCTCGTTCGTGTCGATGGTCACTTCGCTGAAGAAGCCGAGGCGGTCGACCCGGTCGCGCGAGATCTTGATCTTGCGCCCGTCATACCACGACGACTCGAACTGGCGAAACTCGCGCCGCACCACTTCATCGCGCGTACGCGTGTTGCCGGCCACGTTGATGCGCCGGATGTAGACCCGGCGCGTCGGCTCGGCAATGATGGTGATCGCCACGGTGCCGGTGGCGCGGTCGACATCGGGCCGGGCCTCGACCTTGGCGAAGGCGTAGCCAAAGGTGCCGAAGCGGTCGGTCATGGCGCGCGTCGTCAGCGTCACGGCCTCGGCGCGGTAGGGCTCGCCGGGCTTGATCGCAACCAGCGTCTTGAAATCGTCTTCCTTGCCCAGGTATTCGCCTTCGAGCTTCACGCCCGTCACGGTGTAGGGCTGGCCTTCCTTGACGTTGATCGTGATGCTGATGTTCTGCTTGTCGGGCGAGATCGCGACCTGGGTCGACTCGACGTTGAATTCCAGGTAGCCGCGGTTCAGGTAGTAGGCGCGCAGGTTCTCCAGGTCGGCGTCGAGCTTGGCGCGCGAGTAGCGGTCGGCCTTTGTGTAGAAGTTGAGCCAGCCGCCGACGTTGAGATCGAACAGGCCCTTCAACGTGCTTTCCGAAAACACCTGGTTGCCGGTGATGCGGATTTCGCTGATCTTCGACGCCGAACCCTCGGTGATCGAGAAGCTGATGTTGACGCGGTTCCGCTCCTGCGGCGTGACGGTGGTGACGACCTCGGCGCCATACAGGCTGCGGGTCAGGTACTGGCGCTTCAGCTCCTGTTCAGCGCGGTCGGCCAGGGCCTTGTCGAAGGGCTGGCCTTCGCTGATGCCGAAGTCTTTCAGCGCCTTGATGAGCGGGTCCTTGTCGAACTCCTTCAGGCCGACGAAGTCGATGTTGGCAATCACCGGCCGCTCTTCGACGATGACGACGACCACGCCGTCGTCGATGTCGATGCGCACGTCCTTGTACAGGCCGGTGGCGAACAGCGCGCGCAACGCGGCCGCGCCCTTGTCGTCGCTGTAGGTGTCGCCGATGCGGAACGGCAGCGAGGCGAACACGGTGCCGGCGTCGCTGCGCTGCAGGCCCTCGACGCGGATGTCTTTCAACACGAAGGGCTCGACCGCCCAGGCCGGGCCGGCCTGGAGGGCTGCGGCCAGCGCGATGCAGATGAGGGAGGGACGCAGGAGGATGCGCGAAGAAAGGGCGGAGCGGGAGGAGGATCGCATGCGGAGTGTCATTGCAGGCCCAGGAGGCGGGCCACGTCGTTGTAGAGCGCCACGGACATCATCATCAGCATGATCGCCACTCCGCCACGCTGCAGCCGGTCCAGCCACAACGCGGAGACTGGCCGTCCGGTCACACCCTCGAAAAGATAATACATCAGGTGTCCACCGTCCAAAACCGGCAACGGCAACAGGTTGAGCACGCCCAGACTGACACTGACGACGGCCAGAAAGCCGAGGTAATAGGCGATGCCCAGACGCACTGATTGGCCCGCATAGTCGGCGATCGTCAGCGGCCCGCTGAGGTTCTTCAGCGAGGCCTGGCCGATCAGCATCTTGCCGAGCATCTTGACCGTCAGGGCCGACATCTTCCAGGTCTGCGCGACCGCCGCCGTCAGGCCGTCGATCGGGCCGTAGCGCACCATCACCATCTCGGGCGGCTGGCCGGGGTAGGCGCCGATGCGCCCGACCTGCAGCGCGCCTTCGCTCACCACGCTGGGCGTGACCGCGATCTGCAGCACCTGGCCCTCGCGCTCGACGCGCCACTGCATTGCGCGCGGGGTGCCGCTGGCGCTGGCGCGGATCAGGTCGCGCACCTGCGAGGCGTCGGCGATCTCGACCCCGTCGATGCTGCGCACCCGGTCACCGGCACGCAAACCAGCCAGCGCGCCCGCGCCGCCGGCCTTCACTTCCCCGAGCACCGGCTCGCTGAAGGCGGCGCCCAGGCCGATGCGCTGCATCAGCTTCGCATCGACCTCGGCACTGCCGAACGAGTCGAGCGCCAGCACGACTCGGCGCTGTGCATGGCCGGCCCGGTCGCTCACCATCAGGTGCAGGCGCTCGCCGCGCATCGCGGCCTGCGTCACTTCCCAGCGCAGGTCGGTCATCGAGCGCAGGTCCTGCCATTCGGTGCCGTCAGCGGACCAGGCACGGGCCCAGTCGCCGGCGCGCAAGCCGGCGCGTTCGGCCAGGCTCGCGGCCACCGGTGAACCCATCACGGCCTTCGGCTCGTCGATGCCGATCCAGTGCGCCGCTGCATACAGCAGCACCGCCAGCAGCAGGTTGGCGATCGGCCCGGCAGCGACGATGGCCGTGCGCTGCCACAGCGGCTTGCGGTTGAAGCTGCGCCCCAGATCGGCAGGCCGGACGGCGCCTTCGCGCTCGTCGAGCATCTTCACGTAGCCGCCGAGCGGCAATGCGCAGAGCACGAACTCGGTACTGTCGGGCGTGGCCTGGCGGCGCAGGATGACGCGGCCGAAGCCGACCGAAAAACGCAGCACCTTCACGCCGCACGCGACCGCGACGCGGTAGTGGCCGTACTCGTGGATGACGATCAGCACGCCCAGGGTCAAGACGAACGCAAGCACGGTGGTGATCATCGGGAAAGCTCCTTCACGAACTGCTGCGCGTCGCGGCGGGCTCGCGCGTCGAGCGCCAGCAGCGCGGCAATCGACGCGCCGTCGCTCGGCTGCGCGCTCACGCGTTCCAGCGTGCGCGCGTTGACGTTGTGGATCTGATCGAAACGGATCGTGCCCGCGAGAAACGCCGCGACCGCCTCTTCGTTGGCCGCATTCAAGACGGCGGTGCTGCCGGGTGCGCCGCGCAAGGTGCTCCAGGCCAGCGCCAGGCCAGGGTAGCGCGCCAGGTCGGGCGCTTCAAAGCTCAGCGCGCCGAGCTGGCTGAAGTCGATCTGGCCGGCGCCGGACTCAATGCGCAACGGGTGCGACAAACCGTAGGCGATCGGCACCCGCATGTCAGGCGTGCCCATCTGCGCCAGCACCGAGTTGTCGCGGCACACGACCATCGAGTGGACGATGCTTTGCGGGTGGATGACGACGCGGATCTGCTCGGGCGCGAGGTCGAACAGCCAGCGCGCCTCGATCACTTCGAGGGCCTTGTTCATCATCGTCGCCGAGTCGACCGAAATCTTCCGGCCCATGACCCAGTTCGGGTGCGCGCAGGCTTCGTCGGGCGTGACGTTCTTCAAGCTCGCCGGATCGCGGCTGCGGAACGGCCCGCCCGAGGCGGTGAGCAGGATGTGGTCGATGTGGGCCGCCCAGCCCGCGCGCTCGTGCGGCAGGCACTGGAAGATCGCCGAATGCTCGCTGTCGATCGGCAGCAGCGTGGCACCGCCGGCCCGCACTGCGTCCATGAACAGCGCACCGCCGACCACCAGCGCCTCCTTGTTCGCCAGCAGCAGGCGCTTGCCCGATGCCGCCGCCGCCAGGCACGGGGCCAGGCCGGCGGCACCGACGATGGCCGCCATCACCGCATCGACCTCGGCGTGCGACGCCAGCTCGCACAAGGCCTGCGGACCTTCGAGCACTTCCGTCAGCACGTCGTGGACGCGAAGGCGTTCGCGCAGTGCACGTGCCTGCGGCGCATCGGGCAGCGCGGCGAAACGCGGCCGCCACTGAAGGCACTGCGCGAAGAGTTCATCGACACGGCTGTGCGCCGTCAGCGCGAAGACCTCGAAGCGCTGCGGGTGGCGGGCGATCACGTCGAGCGTGCTGGTGCCCACCGAGCCGGTGGCGCCCAGGATGCAGACGCGCTGGCGGGGAGCTTCTGCGTGCGGGTTCATGTCAGATTGCAATCATTGCCATGGCGAGCGGGAACACCGGCAGCAAGGCATCGACGCGGTCGAGCACGCCGCCATGGCCGGGCAGCAGGCCGCTGCTGTCCTTGGCGCCGGCGCTGCGCTTGACGAGCGACTCGAACAGGTCGCCGACGACGCTCATGGCGGCCAGGAACAGCAGCACCAGCACCATGACGACGGCGCCGAACCGACCCAGCAGCCGCGTGTACAGACTCTGCGAATCGACCGCGAAGTTCATGTCGAACCACAGCCACGCAGCCGCCAGCAGCAATGCGCCGAGCATGCCGCTCCACACGCCTTCCCAACTCTTGCCGGGGCTGATGGCCGGCGCCAGCTTGCGCTTGCCAAACGCGCGCCCGCCGAAGTAGGCGGCAATGTCGGCGGCCCACACCAGACAGAAGACCGAGAGGATGAAGTTGATGCCGATGGCCTTGGCCGCCGCGAGCGCCAGCCAAGCGGTCCACAGCAACAACAGCCCCAGCGCGCAGCGCGTGGCCGATGGCAGCAATGGCCACCCGGCCGGGCCGCCACGCAGCACGAACGTGCCGCCCAGCACCCAGGTCAGCATCGCCAGCCACCACAGTGATGCGGGCGGCGCAGCGCTCCAGCCGGCATACAGCGCAGCGGCGCAGGCCGCGCCGAGCAGCAAGCCCATCGGCACCGCCAGTGCGCCCGCGCCGTTCAAGCGGCCCCACTCCCAGCCGGCCGCCGCCATCATCACCAGCGTCAGCAGCGCGAACGGCCAGGCCGGGCGCGCGAACAGCGCCGGCAGCAGCAAGGCCATCAGCACCAGCGCGGTGATGACGCGCTGCTTCAGCATCGGGCGCCGTGCATGGTCAGGCCTTGTAGAGTGCCGTGGTCGCCGCGGCCGTCGTACTGTCGACGCCGCCGAAGCGCCGGTCGCGGCGCGCGTAATCGGCCAGCGCGGCGTCGAGCTCGGCATCGCCGAATTCGGGCCACAGGCAGTCCGAGAACACCAGTTCGGAGTACGCCACCTGCCAGAGCAGGAAGTTGCTGATGCGCACCTCGCCACCGGTGCGGATGAAGAGGTCCGGGTCGGGCGTGTGGCTCAGCGCCATGTAGCGGTTCAGCGCCGCCTCGTCGAGGTCTTCCGGCGCGATGCCGGCTGCGATGGCCTGGCGGCAGGCCTGAACGATGTCCCAGCGGCCACCGTAGTTGAACGCCACCGACAAGGTGATGCGGCTGTTGTGCGCGGTGCTCGACTCGGCCTCTTCCCAGGCCTGGCGCAGCTTGTCGGAAACCTGGCTGCGATCGCCGACGATGCGGATCCGCACCCCCTGGCTGGCAAGCTTGCCAAGGTACTTGGCCACCGCCACCAGCACCAGCCCCATCAGGCCCGAGACCTCTTCCGACGGGCGCTTCCAGTTCTCGGACGAGAACGCGAACACCGTCAGGTATTCGATACCGCGGTCGGCGCAACCGAGCACCGTGCGCACCAGCGCATCGACGCCCTGCTTGTGGCCGAAGAACCTCGGCATGAAACGCTTCTTGGCCCAGCGCCCGTTGCCATCCATGACGATGGCGACATGGCGCGGAACGGCCGGCGGCGGCGGCGCGGAATCGGTCACGTGGCGTTGCAGCGTCGTGTGGCCGGATTCATGACCGGGCAAGTCCATGCGCTTGTCACCTCAAACCGCCATGATCTCGGCTTCCTTCACGGTTGTCAGGCGCTCGATCTCGGCGATGTGGCGGTCGGTCAGCTTTTGCTGGTCGTCGAGCGAACGGCGCTCGTCGTCTTCGGAGATTTCCTTGTCTTTCAGCAGCCGTTTCGCGTGGTCGTTGGCATCGCGGCGCAGGCTGCGCACTGCCACCTTTGCGTCTTCGCCGGCGTTGCGCACGACCTTGGTCAACTCGCGGCGCCGCTCTTCGGTGAGGGCGGGCATCGGCACGCGCAACAAGTCGCCTTGCGCGGCCGGGTTCAGCCCCAGGTCCGACTCGCGGATCGCCTTCTCGATCTTCGCCGCCATGCCTTTTTCCCAGGGCTGGACGGTGATCGTGCGTGCGTCCATCAGGCTCACGCTGGCAACCTGACTGATCGGCACCATCGAGCCGTAGTAGTCGACCTGCACCTGGTCGAGGATACCGGGGTGGGCACGGCCGGTGCGGATCTTCTGCAGTTCGCTCTTGAAGGCCTCGATGCTGCGGGCCATCTTGGCCTCGGCGTTCGCCTTGATCTCTGCAACACTCATTTCAAGCGCTCCTAAACATGGACGAGGGTGCCCTCGTCTTCGCCCATCACGACACGCTTCAGCGCCCCCGACTTGAAGATGCTGAAGACCCGGATCGGCAGCTTCTGATCACGGCACAGTGCGAACGCTGTGGCGTCGAGCACCTGCAGGTTTTTCATGATCGCCTCGTCGAACGAGATGTGCGAATAGCGCGTCGCGCTCGGGTCTTTCTTCGGGTCGGCGGTGTACACGCCGTCGACCTTGGTCGCCTTCAACACGATCTGCGCGCCGATCTCGGCACCGCGCAAGGCAGCTGCCGTGTCGGTGGTGAAGAACGGGTTGCCGGTACCGGCCGCGAACACCACGACCTTGCCCTCTTCGAGGTACTGCAGCGCCTTCGGCCGCACATACGGCTCGACCACCTGCTCGATGCCGATGGCCGACATGACGCGCGCCGTCATGCCTTCCTGGCGCATCGTGTCGGCCAATGCCAGCGCGTTCATCACGGTGGCCAGCATGCCCATGTAGTCGGCGGTGGCCCGGTCCATGCCGACCGCGCCGCCGGCCACGCCGCGGAAGATGTTGCCCCCGCCGATGACCACCGCCACCTCGCAGCCGAGCTGCGTGATCTCCTGCACTTCGCGCACGATGCGAACGATGGTGGCGCGGTTGATGCCGTAAGCATCGTCGCCCATCAGGGCCTCGCCGGACAGCTTGAGCAGGATGCGCTTGTACGCGGCCATGAAGGGCACTCCAGGGGTGGGTGGGTTGTCGGGCGCTGCGCGAAGTCTAAGGCGGAACGAGGCCGACTCGGCCGGGCTCGGCGTCTCTTGAAATCACAGCCTGAGCGATTTCTTGATCGGTGTGAGCAGCCCACATGAAACTTCCAACTCACCACCGCAGAGACGCAGAGAAGGCAGAGGTGCGCAGAGAAATTCGGTCACTTATTTTTACTCTGCGCAACTCTGCGTCACTCCGCGCCTCTGCGGTGAATGAGTTGGCTCGTACATTCGAGGCGCGTCAATTGCCTCTCACTCGCAGCCCAACCGGACCGTTCAGGCGCCCTTCGCCGCAGCCACCTGCGCCGCCACTTCGGCCGCGAAGTCGTCGACCTTTTTCTCGATGCCTTCGCCGACGACGAACAGCGTGAAACCGTGGACGGTCGTGGCGCGCTCCTTGAGCATCTGCTCGACGGTCTGCTTGTCGTTCTTCACGAAGGCCTGGTTGAACAGGCTCACCTCCTTCAGGTACTTCTGCACCGAGCCCTCGACCCGCTTCGCGACGATTTCGGCCGACTGCGGCGTCTTGCCGTCGGCCTTCGCCTTCTCGGCATCCTCGGCGGCTTTCTCGGCGGCGATCTTGCGCTCGGTGTCGATCAGCTTGGCCGGCACCTCGGCCTGCGACAGCGCCACCGGCTTCATCGCCGCGACGTGCATCGCCACGTCTTTTGCCGCGACCTCATCGCCGTCGAACGCGACCATCACGCCGATGCGCGTGCCGTGCAGATAGCTCGCAAGCTTGACGCCTTCGTAGCGCTTGAAGCGGCGGATCGACATGTTCTCGCCAATCGTGCCGATCAGGCCCTTGCGCACGCCTTCGAGCGTCGGGCCGTAACCGTCCTGCGTGTAGGCCAGCGCCGAGAGCGCCGCCACGTCGGCCGGGTTGTGCTCTACGACCAGGCGGGCGCAGGCGTTCGCCATCGCGAGGAACATGTCGTTCTTCGAGGTGAAGTCGGTTTCGCAATTGACTTCGACGACCGCGCCGGCCTGCGAACCGGACCCCAACACGACGGTTGCCGAGACGATCACGCCTTCGGCGGTGATGCGCGAAGCGGCCTTGCCGGCCTTGCTGCCGAGCTTGATGCGCAGCAGTTCTTCGGCGCGCTCCATATTGCCTTCGGCCTCGGTCAGCGCCTTCTTGCATTCCATCATCGGCGCGTCGGTCTTGGCGCGCAGTTCGCCGACCATACTTGCAGTGATTGCTGCCATCTTGAATCTCCGTGTGACTGGGGCGGGCCGAACGCCGCCGCAAAGTGAATTCAGAAGTGATTTCAGGTTTGAAAAAAAGGGGCTTCGCAGCCCCTTGTTCGTCGCCCGCCGCTGACCTTCCAGCGCAGCGGGCTCAGGGCATTAAGCGCCTTCGCTGACTTCGACGAACTCGTCGCCCTCGGCGGCGATCGCCTGCACGACTTCATTCGAAGCATTGGCCTTGCCTTCGAGCACCGCGTCGGCGACGGCCTTGGCGTACAGCGCGACGGCCTTCGACGAGTCGTCGTTGCCCGGGATCACGTAATCGATGCCTTCGGGCGAGTGGTTCGAGTCGACGATGCCGATGATCGGAATGCCGAGCTTCTTGGCCTCGAGAATCGCGATCTTGTGGTAGCCGACGTCGATCACGAACATCGCATCCGGCAGCGCCGTCATGTCCTGGATGCCGCCCATGTCCTTCTCGAGTTTCAGCATCTCGCGCTGGAACATCAGCGCTTCCTTCTTGATGCGGATTTCGGTGCCGGCCTCGACCTGCGCCTTCATGTCCTTCAGGCGCTTCAGCGAGCCCTTGACGGTCTTGAAGTTGGTCATCATGCCGCCGAGCCAGCGCTGGTCAACATATGGCATGCCGGCGCGCTTGGCTTCGAGCGCGATAACTTCGCGCGCCTGGCGCTTGGTGCCGATCATCAGGATGGTGCCGCGCTTTGAAGATAGCTGGCGGATGAACTTCATCGCGTCGTTGAAGAGCGGCTGCGTCTTCTCGAGGTTGATGATGTGGATCTTGTTGCGATGGCCGTAGATGTATGGGGCCATCTTCGGGTTCCAGAAGCGGGTTTGGTGGCCGAAGTGGACACCAGCTTCCAGCATTTCACGCATGCTGACGGACATAAGAAACTCCAAAGGTTGGTTCTAGAATCCGGCTCGAATCGCAACAGATGCAACGGGAGTGCTCAGTTCTTGTTGAACTGCGCTCGTTCCCGCTTCAGCTTCAGTGTTGCGACACCTTTCGACAGCCGGTTCGCGATTTGTCAGCCCGCGCACACTACTTGAGGCTTGCACCTCGTACCACGCGCTCGGGTTAACCCGTCGAGTATAGCAGTCACCATGACCCCAGACCTGACCGGCGCCCGCGCAGACATCACCGAAGGCCGCGCCCTTGCCCGGCAGGCCATCGAAGCCTGCATCGTTGCGGCGCATGCGCAGGCAAACCGCTTCACCTACACCCGGCTCGATGCCGGCGTGGCGCGGGCGGCGGCCGCGCAGGTCGATGCACTGCATGCCGCTGGCGTACCGCTGCCGCCACTGGCCGGGCTGGCCGTCAGCGTGAAGGACCTGTTCGATGTGCACGGCGAGGTGACCACCGCCGGCTCGACCGTGCTCGCCAGTCGCCCCGCCGCTGCCATCGACTGCCCGGCCGTGGCCCGGTTGCGCCGCGCCGGTGCGGCCCTGCTGGGCCGCACCAACCTGTCGGAGTTCGCCTTTTCCGGTGTCGGCATCAACCCGCACCATGGCACGCCGGCGAACCCGGCCGCCGCCCGGCTCGACCCGCTGCCGCGCATTCCCGGCGGCTCGACCTCGGGCGGCGCGGTGTCGGTGGCGACCGGAGCGGCCTGGGCCGCGCTGGGCTCCGACACCGGCGGCTCGATCCGCATCCCGGCCGCGCTGCAAGGCCTGGTCGGGTTCAAGAACACCGCGCGGCTCACGCCCACCCAAGGCGCGGTGCCGCTGTCGTTCACGCTCGACACGGTGTGCGCCATCACGCACTCGGTGCGCGACGCCGTGCTGTTGCACGAAGTGCTGGCCGATCGCGTCGTCGCCGCGACGGGCCGCGCGCTCGGCTCGTACCGGTTCGCGGTGCCCACCACCTTGATGCTCGACGCGCTCGAGCCGCTCGTGGCCACCGCCTTCGGCCGCGCCATCGACACCTTGCGCCACGCCGGCGCGCTCATCGAAGAGATCGACCTGCGCGCGCTCGGCGACGTGGCCGGCATCAACGCCGGCGGTGGCTTCGCAGCGGTCGAGGCCTGGGCCTGGCACCGCGCGCTGCTGGCCGACCACGAAGCCGAATACGACCCGCGGGTGGCCGCCCGCATCCGGCGGGGCGAGCGCATGGGGGCGGCCGACTACATCGACTTGCGCCAGGCCCGCCTAACCTGGACCCTGCGCATGCAGGCGGCGATGCAAGGCTTCGACGCGATGCTGAGCCCGACCGTGCCCTGCGTCGCGCCGCCGCTGGCGCCACTGCTTGCGGATGGGCCGGAGAGTGACGCCGCCTTCATGGCCGTCAACAGCCTGCTGCTGCGCAACCCGTCGGTCGTGAACCTGCTCGACGGCTGCGCTCTGAGCCTGCCGTGTCAGGCCCCGGATGAACTGCCGGTCGGCTTGATGGTGTGGAGCCATGCGCTGCAGGACGACACGGTGCTGGGAGCCTCGCTGGCGATCGAGGCGGCGCTCGCGGTACAAGCCGTACAGCTCCCTGCCTCACGATGAACCCGCTGCGCCCGCCCACATGAAAGTGGCCGTCATCGGCGCCGGCATCATCGGCGTGACCACGGCCTACGAGCTGAGCGCCGACGGCCACCAGGTCACCGTGTTCGAACGCCGTGGCAGCGTCGCCGCCGAGGCCAGCTTCGCGAATGCCGGCGTGATCGCACCGGGCTATGTCACGCCCTGGGCCGCGCCCGGCATGCCGGCCAAGGTGCTGGGCCACCTGTTCGCCCGCCATGCTCCGGTGCGGCTGCGGCCCGGCATGAGCCCGGCCACGCTCAGGTGGCTGTGGGCCTGGTGGCGCGCCTGCCGGCTGCGCACCTACCGCGCGAACCGGTTGCGCATGCAGCGCCTTGCCGGCTACAGCCTCGAGCGTCTGCACCACCTCACCCGCGATCTGAAACTCGACTACGAACGCGCTGACGGCTGCCTGGTGCTGCTGCGCAGCGCGCACGACCTGACCTTGGCACAACCGGGCCTGGCGCTGCTGGCCGAACAGGCCGCGCGATTCGAGCTGCTCGATGCGGCCCAGTGCCGCGCCGTCGAGCCCGGGCTGAGCCCCGACACGGCCTTGCACGCCGGCATCTACCTGCCCGACGACGAGGTCGGCAACTGCCGCCAGTTCGCGCACCTGCTGCGCCATGAAGCGCAGCGGCTCGGCGCGCGCTTTCGCTTTCACAGCGACGTGAACCGGCTCATCCCCGGCCCGCAGCCACAGCTCGTCCACACGCACGCGCCACCCGACAACGCGGTGCTGCTCGCCGCCGGCGGCAATGCCGACCGCCGCGCCTTCGCCGACACCCAGCCGATGACACCCGCCGTCGCTTCCGGCCCGATCACCCAGGCCTTCGATGCCGTCGTCATCTGCAACGCCCTGGGCGCGCCGGCGCTGCTGCGCCCGCACGGCGTGAAACTGCCGCTGCTGGCGGTGCACGGCCACTCGATCACCGCGCCCTTGCGCCGGCACGAGACGCACCCCGACCACGGCCCGCGCGCCGGGCTGATGGACGAGCGCCACAAGGTCGCGATCAGCCGGCTCGGTGCACGCGTTCGCGTGGCTGGCGGTGCCGAGATCGGCGGCTCGCTGCATCAGCACGACGAGCGCGCGCTCGCCACCTTGTACAAGGTGCTGCACGACTGGTTCCCCGGCACCGCGCACCTGAGCCAGGTGCAGCGCTGGAAGGGCGCGCGGCCGATGCTGCCCGACGGCCCGCCGGTGCTCGGGCGCAGCGGCGTCGACGGCGTCTGGCTGAATCTCGGCCACGGTTCGAGCGGCTGGGCACTGGCCTGCGGTTCGGCGCGCCTGCTCGCCGACAGCCTGGCCGGGCGCGCATCCGCCATCGACATCGAAGGCCTTGGCGTCGAGCGCCTGAAGGCCTGACGTACCAAACCCACTGAACGCCAGACCCGATGCAACGCGTGCTCCCCGCCCCCTGCGAATTGCCGCTCTTCGATCTGGCGGCGTCGCGCCGCATCGAAGCGCAGGAAACCGCACGCGTCCCGAATCACACGCTGATGCGCCGCGCCGGCGAGGCCGTGGCGCGGCTCGCGCTGGCGGTGGCGCCGCACGCGCGGCGGGTCTGGGTGGCGGCCGGTCCAGGCAACAACGGCGGCGACGGGTTGGAGGCGGCGATTCACCTGCTGCGCGCGGGCCGTGAGGTCGAGGTCACGCTGCACGGCGATGCCGCTGCGCTGCCGGCCGACGCTGCCGCAGCGCTGGCGCGCGCCACGGCGGCGGGCGTAACGATCCACACCACCGCGAGCCTTGAACTCGACCGCGCCGACATCGCCATCGACGCCCTGCTCGGCATCGGCGCGGGCCGCGCGCCCGAAGGCTCGATCGCCGCATCGATCAAACGTCTGAACGCACTCGGCGCCCGTGCCTGCCCGGTGCTGGGGGTTGATGTTCCGTCCGGCCTGCACGTTGACACCGGCAACCCGCTGGGCCCGGATTGCGTCGTCGCCAGCCACACGCTCGCGCTGCTGAGCCTGAAGCCCGGCCTGTTCACGGCGGCGGGCCGCGACCACGCCGGCACGATCTGGTTCGATGCCTTGGGAACCGAACCGGCCGACCCGGCCGACGCGCTCTCAGGCTGTGCGCCGACTGCCTGGCTCGCATCCAGCCCGGGCTTGCAGCGCGACGGGCTAACGCGCCGGCACGCGCAACACAAAGGCAGCTTCGGCGACGTGGCGGTGGTCGGCGGTGCGCCCGGCATGGTCGGGGCCGCGCTGCTCGCCGCCCGCGCCGCACAGGCGGCCGGCGCGGGCCGGGTGTTCGTGCAACTGCTGCAGCCGGCCACGCTCGTACCCGAGGCGACATTCAGCGTCGATGCGCTGCGGCCCGAGTTGATGTTCCGCGCGGCGTGGTCAGACAGCGCGCCCGGTGTGCTCGGCCGCAGTACGGTCGTCTGCGGCTGCGGCGGTGGCGCTGCCGTGCACGCCGTCTTGCCGCGCCTGCTGAGCCTGGCGCAGCGCCTGGTGCTCGACGCCGACGCGCTGAACGCCGTCGCCGCCGACACCACGCTGGGCGCCCTGCTGATCGCCCGCGCCGATCGCGGCCTCGCCAGCGTGTTGACGCCGCACCCGCTGGAGGCCGCGCGCCTGCTCGCTTGCAGCACCGCCGAGATCCAGGCCGACCGGCTGCGCGCCGCGCAGGCGCTTGCCGATCGCTATCGCAGCGTGGTGGTGCTGAAAGGCTCGGGCAGCATCGTCAGCGCGCCGCAGCGCGTCGCGCGCATCAACGCCACCGGCAATGCAGCGCTTGCCAGCGGCGGCACCGGCGACGTGCTGGCGGGCTGGCTCGCCGGCGTGTGGGCACAGGCCGCGCCTGGCGGCCCGTCGGCCGAGGTCGCCGCAAACGCTGCCACCAGGGCAGTGGCCGAGCATGGCGCGGCGGTTGAGCCCCAGGCTGCCGGGCCGATGCGGGCGGGCGATCTGATCGAAGCGCTGCACCGCAACGCGCGCTGAACGCAGCGCTGTCGTGGCTCAGCGCGAGGAAAGGCAGTTGATGCGCCGCGACCGCAACAACCAACTCACTCACCGCAGAGGCGCAGAGAACGCAGAGGAACTAACCTATTTTCCTCAGTTGACCGGCCGCCCCGCAGCGCAAACGTAGACTTGGCGCGGGTTTGAGGCTGACACCAGGAGGCACCCGCTGGGTGATCGCAAATTCGCACCGGTCAAGGCGATGAGCGCGGGCGATGAAGCCATGCATGTGAACGCGCCTGGGGACAAGTTCACGGTGCGCTGGACCAGCGAGGCAGCGCAACGGCACTCGGTCAGCTGGCTTTCTTCGCCGAATACTTGCAGGCCACCGGATTGTTTGAGCGCTGGCAAGCGATTTGCCCGCTGAGCTACACGAGCCCGAATGCGCCCGCGCTGGTGGACGTGCTTGGCACCTGGATGCTGTCAATCCTGGACGGGCATTGCCGCTACGCCCATGTAGGCGCATTGCGCGGCGACGGTGTGGCCCCGAGCATTCTGGGGATGAACAGAATCATCGGCGACGACAGCCTGCGTCGTGCGCTCAGCGCCATCGCGCCCGCGCCCGAAGCCCGGCACACCGAGATGCAACGGCTGGGCCAACAAGCCCAACTCGCGCGCTCCACACAGTGGATGCAGGATCAGCTCAAGCACAGCATCGCGCAGGCCACCACCACGCCGTGGATTCTGGATTGCGAAACCACCATCAAGGTGCTGTACGGCAAGCAAGAAGGCGCCGTGGTCAGCTACAACCCGCACAAGCCCGAGCGGCCTAGCCATGCCATCCACACCTACTGGATCAGCAACCTGCGGCTCGTGCTGGACGCCCAGCTCGAGCCCGGCAATCGGCACAGCCCCGTACACGCCCGGCCCGGACTGCTGGCGCTGCTGGAGGGCATGCCGCAGGAGCAACGCCCAAAGCTGGTTCGAAGCGACTGCGCCTTCGGCAGCGAGGGCTAGTGAAGTGTTTCAATCTTGTGGGAACTTAAATGGGAGCGTGTCTCCAAGGCTGCTACTGCGTGGCAGAGTGGAGAACGCGAATGCGAGTTGCCCCCGAGATTGTGCTGACGGACGAGGAGCGAGCCGAGTTGACGAGGCTGGTTCGCTCCAAGCTCACCGGCGTGCCGCTGGCATTGCGCGCGCGCATCGTGTTGCTCGCTTCGCAAGGGCTGCAGAACATCGAGATCGCCGCACAGCTTGGCGTGGGGCGGGTCCAGGTCGCGCGCTGGCGCGAGCGCTACACCGAGGCGCGCTTGGGGGGCATCGAGCGCGATCTGCCGCGCGGTGCGCCGCCGGTGAAGGTGGACGTGGCTCGCTTGGTGAAGCTGACCACCCAGAGCACGCCTGAGGCGGCCACGCACTGGAGCACGCGCACGATGGCCGCCGAGTTGGGTGTCAGCGCGGCCAGTGTCTCGCGGCATTGGCGTGCCAAGGGCTTGAAGCCTCATCTGGTGCGCGGCTTCAAGGTCTCGCGCGATCCGAAGTTTGTCGAGAAGCTCGAAGACATCGTGGGGCTGTACTTGTCGCCGCCCGAGCACGCCCTGGTGCTGTGCTGCGACGAGAAGAGCCAGGTGCAGGCCTTGGACCGCACGCAGCCCGGGCTGCCAATGAAAAAGGGGCGTGCAGCGACCATGACGCA
>JANXZA010000038.1 GCA_025355745.1 Rhizobacter sp.
CCAGGAAACGCTGGCGCTGTTGAAGCTCCTTGCGCTGGGCCAGCGCGAGATCGACGCGGGCCTGGCCACGCCCGCCGCCGCCGCAATCCGCAAGCTCAGGGCGAGGAACGCGCAGCGCCAGACTGCGACGGATTGAGCTCATGCGGTACGAGGTTCTCATCACGCCGGGTGCCGAACGGGACCTGGCTGAGATCATTGAGTACATCGCCGAGCACGATGCTCCGGCGAATGCCGATCACGTACTCGGCAAGCTGCTGGACGTGATCGACGGCTTGTCGATGCTGCCAGAGCGGGGCGCCTTTCCGAAGCAGTTGCTCGTGCTCGGGATGCGGGACTTCCGGCAGGTCTCGTTCAAACCCTATCGCGTCATCTACCGCGTGATGGGCGCGCAGGTGTTCATTCTGGTCATCGCCGACGGCCGACGCGACCTGCAGGCGGTGCTCGCAAGGCGGCTGCTGAGCGATTGAAGCACTGCGATGGCGCCTCGATTCATCGTCAGCTTCACGTTCCGATCGGCCTGCCGCGCCGCCGCGATGTTGCTGGCGTCTGCCCTGGTCGCTCCCGCGCAGGCGCTGCCTACCTTCCCCGAAGTGCGCGCCGCACACCGCCCGTCCGACCTCACGCTGCTCGACCGCAGCGGCGTGGCGCTGCAGACCTTGCGCGTCGACATCAGCGTGCGGCGCCTGCCGTGGGTGGCGCTGGCCGACCTGTCGCCGGCGTTGCTGCAGGCCATCGTGCTCAGCGAAGACCAGCGCTTCTACGCGCACAGCGGCGTCGACTGGACCGCAGTGGCGCAAAGCGCCTGGGGCAATGTGTGGAACCTGAAGACGCGCGGCGCATCGACCCTGACGATGCAGCTCGCCGGCCTGCTCGACGCCGGCCTGGCCCGGCCTGCCGGCGGGCGCAGCGTGGTGCAGAAGATCGGCCAGGCGTTCACCGCGACGCAGCTCGATGCGCGCTGGAAGAAAAGCGAGGTGCTCGAGGCGTACCTGAACTCGGTGCCGTTTCGCGGTGAGATCGTCGGCATCGGCGCGCTCTCGCAAACCCTGTTCGGCAAGCACCCGAGCGGGCTCGATGCGCAAGAGGCGGCGCTGGCCGCCGCGCTGCTGCGTGGGCCGAACGCCAAGGCCGATGTGCTCGCGCAGCGCGCCTGTGGCGTGCTGCGTTTGCAGCAGCTCGGCTGTGCCGGCGTGGCCGCACTCAGCGCGACAGCGCTCGTGCGCCCCGGCGGCATGCCGCTGGGCGAACAGCTCGCACCGCACTTCGCGCGCCAGGTGATCGACGTGCGCGGCGCGGTGCAGCAAGCCAGCACGCTCGACGCACGCCTGCAACGCGTGGCGATCGCCGCGCTGCACGCCCAACTCGCCGAACTCGACGGCCGCAACGTCGAAGACGGCGCGCTGGTCGTGCTCGACAACGCCTCGGGCGAAGTGCTGGCCTGGGTCGGCTCCAGCGGCGATCTGTCGGGTGCGGCGCAGGTCGATGGTGTGCTCGCGCGGCGCCAGCCCGGCTCGACACTGAAGCCCTTCGTCTATGCGCTGGCGTTCGAGCGCCGCCTCATCACCCCGGCCAGCCTGATCGACGATTCACCGGCCCAGCTCGCGACCGCCAACGGCCTGTACCTGCCGCAAAACTACGACCATGAATTCAAGGGCTGGGTCAGCGCGCGCACCGCGCTCGGTGCGAGCCTGAATGTGCCGGCGGTGCGCGTCGGCGCGATGCTTGGGCCCGACGCGCTGGCGCAGCGCCTGAACGACTTCGGTCTGGCCTTGCCCGAGCCTGGCGGCTACTACGGCAGTGCGCTCGCGCTCGGCAGCGCCGATGTGAGCTTGCTGGCGTTGACCAACGCCTATCGCACGCTGGCCAATGGCGGGCGCTTCGCGCCGGCGGTGCTGCGAACGTCGTCACCCAGGCTCGCAGCGCAGCGCGTTGCCGACCCGGCCGCGGTGTTCCTCGTCACCGACGTCCTGGCCGACAACAACGCCCGCGCCCGCACCTTCGGCCTGACGAGCTTGCTGGCCACACGCGGCTTCGCGGCCGTCAAGACCGGCACCAGCAAGGACATGCGCGACAACTGGTGCATCGGCTTCACCGACCGCTACACCGTCGGCGTGTGGGTCGGCAACGCGAGCGGCGCGGCGATGCACGGCGTGAGCGGCATCAGCGGCGCGGCGCCGGTCTGGCAGGCGCTGGTGAAGCACCTGCATGAAGGCCGCCCCTCGCTGCAGCCGCTGGCGCCGGCCGGGGTGGTGGCGGCGCGGGTTCAGTTCGACGCACAGCGCGAGCCCGCGCGCATGGAAGTCTTCATCGCCGGCACCGAGCAGGCGTATGGGCGGGCCGGGGCTCTGGTGGCCGGTTCAGGGTCCGGTGGCGCCAGCGTTCAGCGCTTCGGCATCACCAGCCCGCGCGATGGCAGCCTGTTTGCGATCGACCCCGACATGCCGCCCGCTGCTCAGCGCATCGCCTTTGAAGGCGAGCCCGGCACCTGGGTGCTCGATGGCAAGCGGCTCGGCGCCGCAGCGCGCGGGTCGTGGGCGCCATGGCCGGGCCGGCATGAATTGAAGCTGCTCGGGCGCAGCGGCGAGGTCGTGCAGATGGTGCGCTTCGAGGTCCGCGGCGCCGCCGTCAAACGGCGCATCGACGCGCCGCGTTGAAGCCGAGGCTGGCTCCGGCTCAACGTTTGAAGAGCCGCTCCATCGCCACGTCGATCACCATGCTGCACAAGGTGTAGATCAGCGAGCCGATCAGCGCAGCCGTGAAGCCGGTGACATGGAAGCCGTCGAGCATCGACGCCGCGAAGTAGAACATCAGCGCGTTGATCACGAACAGGAACAGGCCGAGCGTGATCACGGTCACCGGCAAGGTCAGCAGCACCAGGATCGGCCGCAGCAGCGTGTTCAGCAGGCCGATCACGAAGGCCGCGATCATCGCCGAGCCGAAGCTCTTGACCACCACCCCCGGGTACAGATGGGCCACCAGCAACAGGGCGGCGGCGAGAAGAAGCCAGCGAACGATGATTTTCATGGCCGAAGAATACCGCGCCGCCGGGTCCACTCAGCAGGCCGATGCGGTGCCCGCAACGTGCCGCTTGCACGCACAGTGATGCCTTGCAACGACAAAGCGCAGCTCACCTCGAACGAATGCGCGTTTTCCCAGTGGAAACTTCTTCTCTTTGCCCTATACAGGCATTAACATTCGCAGCGCACGGTGGTATGGAGAAATGAGGGTCCACGCGGCCCTCGCCCATCCCGGGCACATCAACCACTCACTTGATGGAGAAATCAAATGGCAACTGCGAAAAAAGCTCCGGCGAAAAAGGCTCCCGCGAAATCTGCGGCAGTGAAGAAGGCGGTCGTGAAGAAGGCTCCTGCGGCCAAGAAGGCAGCACCGGCAAAGAAGGCCGCTGCCAAGAAGGCGCCCGCGAAGAAGCGCACTCCCAACGCCGCCTTCATGAAGGCGATGACCCCGAGCGCCGCGCTCGCTGCGATCATCGGCTCCAAGCCGGTGCCGCGCACCGAGGTGACGAAGAAGATCTGGGAGTACATCAAGGCCAACAAGCTGCAAGACGCGGCCAAGCGGACCATGATCAACGGCGATGCCAAGCTGAAGGAAATCTTCAAGAAGGCACAAGTCTCGATGTTCGAGATGACCAAGCTGATCAACGGCCACCTGAGCTGATCGACGTTCCCGTTGGAACCCAAGGGCCGGTGCTTGCACCGGCCCTTTTCAATGGGACCGTCGGTGCAAGCACCGGCCCTTTTCAATGGCGCCGTCGGTGCTTGCACCGGCCCTCGTCAACGGGCCTGCAGCCTGCGCTGCAGGAAGTCGAGCCGGTCCTGGCCCCAGAACAACTCGCCGGCCACCACATAGGTCGGCGCGCCGAAAACGCCGGCCTCGACCGCGCGTTGCGTGTCGGCTTCGTAGCGTGCCTGCACGGCAGGTGCGCGGGCCTCGTCGAGCCGGCTCGCGGGCAACCCGCAAGCGGCAAGCATGGAAGCCAGTTCGTGCGTATCGGCGATGTTGCGCTGCTCGGCCCACACGGCCCGCAGCAGCGCGCCGGTGAGGGCCATCGCGGCGTCCGTGCCGTCGGCCTCGTCAACCGCAATGATGAGCCGCGCCGCATCGTCGGCCGGCACCGGGAAGTGCGCCGGGTGCAGGTTCAGCGGCATGCCGAGATGCGCGCTGAAGCGCGCCAGCTCGACCAGCCGATAAGCCTGGCGTTGCGGTGCACGCCTGGCCAGCGGCAGGCCGCCCGAGACCGGGAAGATCTTGCCGCCGAGGTCCACCGGCCGCACGTTGATGTGGGCGCCGGCGGCGCGTGCCATGTCGGCAAGGCGCTGGTGGCCGAGGTAGGTCCACGGCGATTGAGGTGCGAGGTAGTAGTCGATGACGAGGTTCATGCGGCGCTCCGGGGTTGATCCGGAAGTCTAGCCAGAGGCTGGATGCAAGGGCAAGAGGCAAGATGCGCCGTTCCCATCGGCGCCGTCGCCACGGCCCGCAACCCCACGGCCCGCGACCCCGCGGCCCGCAACCCCACCGCCCGTTGCAATTTGCTCCGCAGTCCTACACCCGCTTGCAGGCTTGCACGGTAGATTGCGCCATGCAACAGCGTACGCACTGCCTTTGAGCCCCGACCAGCTCGGCCCGCTGGTGGCGTGGCCGGTGATGCTGCTGGCGGCTTGGCTGGCCGGTGAGTGGGCGTTTCGCCGCTGGCGCGTGCCGCGTGTGTGCGCGTACGGTGTCGTCAGTCTGACGTTGGCCGGGCTCGGTGTGTTCCAGAACACGGCCGCGCCAGGGCCGCTCAATTTCATTGCGAACGTGGCCTTGTCGCTCACGCTGTTCGAGCTCGGCTACCGCGTCAACCCGCGCTGGCTGCGTCACAACCCGTGGCTGCTGGTGGCCGGCATCGGCCAGGCCGCGTTGACCTTCGGGGCGGTGTTCTGGGTCTCGGGTTTGTTCAAGGTGACCATCGACCAGCGCCTGGTGCTTGCAGCCCTGTGCGTGGCGACTTCGCCGGCCGCCATCATGCGGGTCACGCACGAGCTGAACAGTTCCGGCCAGGTGACCGAGCGGCTGCTCCACCTGTGCGCGCTGAACTGCCTGATCGCCGTGCTGCTGCTGAAGGGCGTGGTTGGCTACTGGCATCTGGAAACCAGCGGTGACATCGGCACGGCGGCCTTCAACAGCCTGTATGTGATCGGACTGTCGCTGGTGGTGGGCGCGGCGTTCGGGTTCATCGCCCCCTTGATGAATCGGCTCGCCACCGGCAGCCAGGGCACGACCGTGACCTTCGCCTTCATGGTGCTGTTGCTGACCGGTGTGGCCCAGAGCCTGCACCTGTCGGCGCTGCTGGCGGCACTTGCGTTTGGCGTGCTGGCGCGCGAGCGCCGCATCATGCTCAGCCACGCACAGCGCAACTTTGGCGCCCTTGGCGATGTGCTCGCCGTGTACCTGTTCGTCTACATCGGCAGCCTGCTGCCGGGCGGCGGCCTGTTCACCGGGCTGGCCGCAGGGCTGGTGCTCGGCGCCGCGGTGCTGACTGCCCGCACCACCACCCACATGCTGGTCAACGCCGGCATCGCCCGCGTCAGCGGCACCACCTTTCGCAAGGGCGCGTTGACGGGCCTGGCGCTGATGCCCTTGTCGGCGTTCGCCTTGCTGCTGCTCGAAGAAAGCCGCCTCTACGGCTTCGACCTGGCGCGCGACAGCCTGCCGGTCATCGTCGGCCTGCTGGTGCTGCTGGACCTGATCGGCCCCTGGGTCACGCAGCGCGCGCTGCGGTGGGCCGGCGAAGCCGAGCCGGCCGAAGGCTGACATGCCGCTCGGACCGTTCGGCTCCTCGCAGGCCTTGTCGCTCGGTGTGGAGCTCGAGCTGCAGCTCGTCAACACCATCGACTTCGACCTGACCTCGGGCGCCAACGATCTGCTGGAGCTGCTGTCGCGCAAGCCTTTCCCCGGCATCGTCACGCCCGAGATGACGCAAAGCATGATCGAGATCGCCACCGGCATCCAGACCACGCATGCGCCGCTGCTGGCCGAGTTGCGCGGCATGCGCGACACGCTGGTCAAGGCCTGCGACCGGCTGAACCTGGGGATCGCTGGCGGTGGCACGCACCCGTTCCAGCGCTGGTCCGAGCAGCGCGTGTTCTCGAAGCCGCGCTTCGAAGAGATCTCGGTGCTGTACGGCTACCTCGCCAAGCAGTTCACCGTGTTCGGCCAGCATGTGCACGTCGGTTGCGCCTCGGATGTTGTCCGCCAGGTGCAGGCGGTCGAGCGCCTTGGTGATCTCGCCAACCTCCCAGTCTATCTGCTGGATGACATCGCCGCGCACGCCGCAGTCGCTCGTGCCTGAAAACGGCGCCGCCGCCACGCGCGGGACGTGGGGCTCGAACAAGCCCACCTCGAGGAAAAACGGCGCAGCCCGGTGCTCTTCCAGAAAGGCCACCGACTTGGCCACGACGGTGGCGGACAGCTCCTCATCCTTGAAGCGCGCGGCCCGGCCGCCCTTCATATAACCGATGCGGCTGATGCCATTGATGATCGTGCCCGAGTGCTGCGCGTCCGCCTTTTGTCGGAGGAGGTGC
>JANXZA010000041.1 GCA_025355745.1 Rhizobacter sp.
CGACGTCACCATGGCCAAGGCACGCGCCCTGCTTGGCCCCAACTTCGCGCGGGAGCTTCGCGCGCAATTCGGCCGTGAGGGCGATGAAGCTCGAGTCCCACGAGCCCCAGTCGCGCAGCATCGCCTGCTTGGTGCGCTCGGTGGTCGTCAGCGGCCCGGGGGTGAGGAGGATGGCGTCGCGTGGCATCGGTCGATTCTGCTGGTGTGATTCGTCGAAATATCCGCCGGTTCAAGCCAGTGCCGGACGTCGCCACGCCTGCGTGCGCCGGCCGATCCAGGCGCCAGCCGCCATGAAGAGCAGCGTCACGATCGTCGAGGCAAGCGTGATGAGGATGCAGCAGGCCGCAGCGGCCCCTGCTTCGCCCGCCTCGTCGAGGCGCAGGATGGCGATCGCCGCGGTCTTGGTATCGGGCGAGTAGAGGAAGACGACGGCCGAGATCGTCGTCATCGCATTGACGAAGAAGTAGCGCGCGATGTCGACCAGCGTCGGCGTGCAGATCGGCAGCGTGACGCGGCGAAAGGTGGTGAAGAACGGCACCTTGAGCGAGGCGCTCACCGCCTCGAACTCGGCGTCGAGCGACTTCAGCGCCGTCACCGCGGTGAGATGACCGGTGGTGTAGAAGTGGACGATGGTGCAGACGATGAGCAGCGTCATCGTCTGGTACAGGCCGCCGAGCGGATTGCCCGGCGCGTTGAAGAAGAAGATGTAGCCGAGGCCGAGCACCAGGCCGGGCACCGCCATCGGCAGCATCGAGAGCATGCGCACGATCGGGCGCAGCGCCTCCATGCCGCGCGTCTTCTCGAGCATGTAGGCGCCGATGAAGACGACGATGGTGCCGAAGAATGCCGTCCCCGCGGCCAGCTCGAAGCTGTTGACGAACGCGGGCCCGACCTCGCCGTCGACCAGGCCGAGCGTGTAGTGCTTGAGCGTCGGCGCCAGGTTGTACGGCCAGTAGGTGGCCAGCGAGGCGAAGATCGCCATGCCGAGCATCGCCAGCATCAGCGCGCCGACGACGCCCACGTAGCCGAGCATCAGCGCGTCGAAGCCGCGCGACGGCGGCGGCGCATACGGAATGGCGCGCGCCGAGAGCATCGCCATTTGCTTGCGCTGCACCAGCCAGTCGATGCCGAAGGTGAGCACCGCCGGCGTCAGCAGCAGCAGGCCGACGACGGCACCGCGTTGAAAGTCCTGTTGCCCGATCACGAGCTTGAACACATCGGTGGCCAGCACGTTGAAGTTGCCGCCGATCACCTTCGGGATGCCGAAGTCGGTCATCACCAGGGTGAACGCAACCAGCGTGGCCGAGATCAGCCCGTACTTCGCGCCCGGCAGCGTGATCGTGAAGAACTTGCGCCGTACGCTGGTGCCGAGCGCGTCGGCGGCCTCGTACAGGCGTGCATCGGCAAGCGACAAGGCGGTGACCATGATCATCAGCACATGCGGGAACACCGCGAAGCACTCGGCCACGACAATGCCGGGCGCGCCGTAGATCGTCGACAAGCCAAGCGCCTGAATGAAGCCGCGCGCCAGGCCTTGATTGCCAAACCAGTAGATCAGCGACAAGGCCGACAGCAGCGATGGCGCCAGCAACGGCACCAGCGCGATGCTGCGGAACAGGCCGCGCGCCGGCATGCAACTACGCGTCAGTGCATAGGCGAAGCCGAAGGCCAACGGCACGGTGATCGCGGTGACGAGCGCCGAGACCCAGACGCTGTTCCACAGCGACTGCCTCAGCGCCGCCGAGCCAAGGTAGTTGCTGAAATTGGCCAGACCAACGAAGGCGCCATCAGCGTTTTGCAGCGCCTTGATCAGGATGGCCGCGAGCGGGAATGCGAGGAACAGTGCCAGCGCCAGCACGATCACCAGCAGACCGGCGTGGGCGATGCGGTCGCTCCAGTGGGCGCGCTGGCGCAGCGCGCGCGGCGGCTTGGCGGTGGCGCTTGTGGTGGCAGTGGTGGAGGCCGACACGGCTGGTCACACTCCTTGCAGCATCAGTTGACGCACCAGGACAAGCATCAGAAAAACCGCATGCGTTCCGGCATCACACGCAACGGCAGCCGGCTCCCCACCGCCAGGCCCTGCTCGGCGAGGAAGTTCAGCGACAGGTACACCGTGAGCAACTGCGGGCCGATACAGGCTGAGCGCACGCTGACATGGCAGTAAGCGCCGAGGAACTCGATCTTCTCGATCTCGGCATGGAACACATTCGAGTCGCCCGGCGCGATCGGGCGCGCCAGCAGGTCTTCCGGGCGCAGGTAGACCTTCACGTCGCGGGCGGCATCGACGTCGAGCTCGCACACGAAGCGCACCTGCCCGATGTGCACCGAGCGGCCCGGCTGCAGCCGCCCCGGCAGCACGTTGATCTTGCCGACGAAGTCGGCCACGAAAGGCGTGGCCGGGTCGCGGTACACCTGCATCGGCGTGCCCACCTGCTCGATCACACCCTGGTTCATCACGACGATGCGGTCGGCCACCGACAGCGCCTCTTCCTGGTCGTGCGTGACCATCACGGTGGTGACGCCGAGCTTGTTCTGCAGCGAGCGGATTTCGGCGCGCAAGCGCACCCGCTCGAGCGCGTCGAGTGCCGACAGCGGCTCGTCGAGCAGCAGCAACCCCGGCTTCGTGGCCAGCGCCCGCGCGAGGGCGACGCGCTGCTGCTGGCCGCCCGAAAGCTGGGCTGGAAATTTCGGCCCGCTGCCCGGCAGGCCGACGAGCTTGAGGAGTTCCTCGACCCGCTCGGCGATCGCCCGCCGTGCCACCCTGCGGTTCACCAGGCCATAGGCGACGTTGGCCGTGACGGTCAGGTTGGGGAACAGCGCGTACGACTGGAACACGATGCCGTAGTCGCGCTCGGCCGGCGGCAGCCGCGAGATGTCGCGCCCCGACTGGATGATGGCGCCAGCGGTCTGGGTTTCGAGCCCGGCAATGATGCGCAGCAAGGTCGTCTTGCCACAGCCCGAGGGGCCGAGGAAGCAGATGAATTCGCCCTTCTCGATCGACAGGTGAATGTCTTGCAAGGCCTGGAAATCGCCGAAGCTCTTTCGGATGGCATCGAGCCGCAGGTACTGCGTCGTCATGGGGCGAGGTGGGGCGGGACGGAGGGCCAAGTCTCACCGCAGAGTAATGGAGTTGACGGAGTTGACGGAGTTGACGGAGTTGACGGAGTTGACGCAGAGTAAAGACTTGAACTTTTGAAGCCCTACCGCCTTGAATCAACTCTGCGCAACTCCGTCAACTCCGCCCCTCTGCGGTGAATGAATTCAACAACCTACTTCTTTGCCTCCGACTTCGAGTCGTAGCGCCTGATCCACTCCGCCAGCACCCGCTCGCGGTTCGCAGCCGTCACCGCGAAGTCCATCTTCACGAGCCGCTTCTCGTAGTCGGCCGGCACGTTCTTCAGCGGCTCGGCAACGCCGGGCTGGGCGGTGATCGCGAAGTTCTTGCCGTAAAGCAGCATCGCGTCCTTGCTCGACGCCCAGTCGGCCAGCTTCTTCGCCGCCACGAGCTTCTTCGTGCCAGCGTGGATCGCGAAGGCTTCCAGGTCCCAGCCCAGGCCTTCGGTCGGGAACACCAGATCGATCGGTGCGCCCTTGGCCTTGTTCGCATTGCCCCGGTACTCGAACGAGATGCCCATCACGTACTCGCCGGTGCCCGCCATGTTGCAGGGCTTGGACCCCGAGTGCGTGTATTGCGCAATGTTCTCGTGCAGCGCGTCCATGTACTTCCAGCCGCCACCCTTGCCGTTGTCGTCGCCCCACAGGGTCAGCCACGCGCTCACGTCGAAGAAGCCGGTGCCGGACGAGGCCGGGTTCGGCATCACGATCTGGCCCTTGTAGATCGACTTCGTCAGGTCTTTCCAGGTCTCGGGTTTCGGCAGGCCTTTCTTCTGCGCCTCGACGGTGTTGAAGCAGACTGTGGCGCCCCACACGTCCATGCCGAACCAGGCCGGTGGGTTCTTCTTGTCGCGGTACTGGCCCATGATCGCGTCGAGGTTCAGTGGCGCGTACGGGATCAGCATGCGCTGCTTGTCGAGCAGCGCGAGGCTCGATGCGGCCACACCCATCACCACGTCGGCCTGCGGGTTCGCCTTTTCGGCCAGCAGCTTGGCGGTGATGACGCCGGTGGAGTCGCGCACCCACTTGATCTCGATGTCGGGGTTGACTTTCGTGAAGCCGTTCTCGTAGGCCTTCAACTGGTCGGTCTCAAGCGCGGTGTAGACCGTCAACTGGGTCTTCTGCGCCAGCGCGGCAGCAGGCACCGTGAGGGTCGCGAACATGGCCAGTGCGGCCAGCAGCGTTTTGACTGAACCCAGTTTCATGCGCATCTCCGGTGAAGTTCGGTACGGGACGATTTCAAACTCACTCACCGCAGAGGTGCAGAGAGCTGAGAGAGCGCAGAGGTAGCGCCGAGGAAAGCAGAGAAAAATAGGTCTTTGCATTAACTCTGCGCAACTCTGCGTCACTCCGCGCCTGTTCGGTGAATGAGTTGTCTCTTGCATTCGAGGCCACCCCCGCACCTCGCGCATCCCAGTCTAGGCGGGGCTCCGATTTGTAGTCAACTGTTTCTTGAATATTGTTGACAATCCACAAGTCATGTCATCTACTCGTCATCCATGAGCGCTACCCTTTGCTTGCATCCCACCATCACCCTGCTGCAGACCAGCTCGCTCACCAGCGTTGTGCAGAGCGAGCTGGAACGCATGATTCTTTCGGGGGAACTGGCGCCGGGCGCCAAGCTCACCGAGATGGCGCTGGCAGAGCGGCTCGGCGTTTCGCGCGGGCCGCTGCGCGAAGCGTTCCGCATGCTCGACGAGGCCGGTCTGGTGCGCACCGAGAAGAACCGCGGCGTGTTCGTGCGCGACATCCCGATCACCGAGGCGATCGAGATCTTCGACCTGCGCGCCGCCATGGACGAGCTCGTCGGCCGGCGTCTGGCCGAGCGCATTACGGCCCCGGAGCTGAAGGAAGTTCGCGGCCTGGTCGAGCAGATGGAACACGCCGTGAAGGCCCGCGACGCACACCACTACCACCTGCTGAACCTGAAGTTTCACGACCGGCTGGTCGAACTGGCGGGCAACAGCAAGTTGACCGCGATCTACCGCAAGCTGATCAAGGAACTGAGCCTGTTCCGGCGCCTGAACCTGGCCGAGGGGCTACTGCCGATCTCGGCAAGCGAACACCGCGCCATCGTCAAGGCCATCGCCTCGGGCGATGCGGCAGCGGCCGGCAAGGCAATGTTCGAGCATGTGATTGAAAGCAAGGAGCGCACGATCAAGAACAACCCGCGCCCCACTGCCGCGCCGCGCACTACCGCAATGCGCCGCGCCCGCGTACGCCCTGCCCAAGGAGCCCGGCCATGATCACCGTCAACCAGCGCACCTACCGCGTTCCGACCCATCCCACCGTCGTGGTCTGCGTCGACGGCTGCGAGCCCGACTACATCGCCCAAGCCGTGGCGCATGGCCGGATGCCGTGGCTCAAACAGGTGCTGGCCGAGGGCACGGCGCTGCTGGCCGACTGCGTGATCCCGAGCTTCACGAACCCGAACAACCTGTCGATCGTAACCGGCGCGCCGCCCTCGGTGCATGGCATCTGCGGCAACTTCCTGTTCGACGCCGCGAGCAGCACCGAAGTCATGATGAACGACCCGAAGTGGCTGCGCGCGCCCAGCGTGCTGGCGGCGCTGGCCGAGGCCGGGCGTACCGTCGCAGTCGTTACCGCGAAGGACAAGCTGCGCAGGCTGCTCGGCCACGACATGAAGGGCATCTGCTTCTCGGCCGAGAAGGCCGACACCGCGACCTGGGCCGAGAACGGCATTGCGCAGGTGGTCGATCTGGTGGGCATGTCGGTGCCGAATGTGTACAGCGCCGAGCTCTCGGAATTCGTCTTCGCCGCCGGCGTGCGGTTGATGTCGCGCCCCGTCGGTCAGCACGGCCGGCCCGACGTGATGTACCTCTCGACCACCGACTACGTGCAGCACAAGCACGCCCCTGGCACCGAGGGCGCCGACGCGTTCTACGCGATGATGGACCACTACCTCGGCCAGCTCGACGCGATGGGCTGCGTGATCGCGCTCACCGCCGACCACGGCATGAACCCGAAGACGCGCATGGACGGCCAGCCCGATGTGATCTATCTGCAGGACGTGCTCGACGCCTGGCTGGGCGCGGCCGTGGCGCGCGTCATCCTGCCGATCACCGACCCGTATGTGGTGCACCACGGCGCGCTCGGCTCGTTTGCGACGGTGTACCTGCCGGCCGGCCTGGACGCGGCCGCGCTGGTTGAGCGGATCAAGCCGCTGCGCGGCATGGAAGCGGTGTTGACGCGGGCCGATGCGGCGGCGCGCTTCGAGTTGCCGGCGGACCGCATCGGCGACATCGTCGTCGTGGCCGAGCGCTTCACGGTGATCGGCACTGCCGCTTCGCGGCACGACCTGAGCGCGCTCGATGCACCGCTGCGTTCGCACGGCGGCGTGTCGGAGCAGCGCGTGCCGCTGATCCTGAACCGCAGGATCAACGGGCTCGACCCGCAGCGCCGCTGGCGCAATTTCGATGCCTTCGACCTGGCACTGAACCATGCCCAATGACTGATTCCATCCCCAATCATGGCATGCGAATCGGTGGCGAGAAGGTCGGCACTGACCGCTGCGGCGAGCGCTGCATCCAGGTGCTCAACCCCTTCACCGGCGCCGTTATCGCCAGCGTTCCGAAGGCGACGCTCGCCGAGGTGCGCCAAGCCTTCGCCATCGCACACGCCTACCGGCCGCGCCTGACCCGTTTCGAGCGCGCGAGCATTCTGAACCGATGCGCGACGCTGGTGCGAGACCGCACGCCGCAGATCGCCGCACTCATCACCGCCGAGTCCGGCCTGTGCCTGAAAGACAGCACGTACGAGGCCGGCCGCGTTTCCGACGTGCTGGGGTTCGGCGCCAGCGAATGCCTGAAGGACGACGGCGAGATCTTCTCGTGCGACCTGACTCCGCACGGCAAGAAGCGCAGGGTCTACACACAGCGCGACCCGCTGCTCGGCGTCATCACCGCAATCACGCCGTTCAACCACCCGATGAACCAGGTCGCGCACAAGGTCGTGCCTTCCATCGCAACCAACAACCGCATGGTGCTGAAGCCGTCGGAAAAGGTGCCGTTGTCGGCGCTGCTGTTTGCCGACCTGTTGTACGAGGCCGGCCTGCCCCCCGAAATGCTCGCGATCGTGACGGGCGACCCGCGCGAGATTGCCGATGAGCTCGTCACCAACCCGCAGGTCGATCTGGTCAGCTTCACCGGCGGCGTGGCGATCGGCAAGGCCATCGCATCGAAGGCCGGCTACCGGCGCATGGTGCTCGAACTCGGCGGCAACGACCCGATCATCGTGATGGACGATGCCGATCTGGACGAAGCCTCGACGCTCGCGGTGCAGGGTTCGTACAAGAATTCCGGCCAGCGCTGCACGGCGGTGAAACGCCTGCTGGTGCATCAGGCGGTGGCGGCGCGCTTCACCGAGCTGGTGGTCGAGAAGACGCGGGCCTGGCGCTTCGGCGACCCGAGCGATCCAGCGCTCGAGATGGGCACGGTGATCGACGCGGCCGCAGCGCGGCTGTTCGAGGCGCGCGTCAACGAAGCGGTGGCGCGAGGCGCGCGGCTGCTGGTGGGCAACGAGCGCGACGGCGCGCTGTATGCGCCGACCGTGCTCGACCGGGTGCGTCCCGACATGACGGTCGCGCTGCAGGAGACCTTCGGCCCAATCTCGCCGATCATCACGTTCGCCGACATCGACGAGGCGATCCGCATCGCCAACGGCACGGCCTACGGCCTGTCGTCGGCGGTCTGCACGAACCGGCTCGACCACATCGCGCGCTTCGTTTCCGAGCTGCAGGTCGGCACGGTGAACGTGCGCGAAGTGCCCGGCTACCGGCTTGAGCTGACGCCGTTCGGCGGCATCAAGGATTCGGGGCTGGGCTACAAGGAAGGTGTGCAGGAGGCGATGAAGGGCTTCACGAACGTGAAGACGTATTCGTTGCCATGGGGGTGAGGGTGGGCGAAATGGTTCTTCCGCACCCGGGCCGCCCCGCTCCCCAGCTCACTCAATGATCCACCTCCTCAACCTCCTCGCCGCCATCGCGCTGCTCGTCTGGGGCACGCACACGGTGCGCACCGGCGTGTTGCGGGTGTTCGGCGAAAGCCTGCGCGGCATCCTTGCGAAGAGCTTCAGCAACCGCGCCAGTTCGATGCTCGCCGGCCTGGGCGTCACCACCATCGTGCAGTCGAGCACCGCCACCTGCCTGATCGTCGCTTCCTTCGTCGGCAAGGGGCTCGTGAGCACCGCTGCGGCGCTGGCGGTGATGTTGGGCGCCGACGTGGGCACTGCGCTGATGGCCGTCGTTTTCTCGTTCGACCTGTCGTGGCTCTCGCCGCTGCTGATCTTCATCGGCGTGCTGCTTTTCATCTCGCGCCAGGACACCGTGGCCGGGCGCATCGGCCGCGTGCTGATCGGCCTGGGGCTGATCACGCTGGCGCTGCAGCTGATCGTCGGCGCCACCAAGCCACTGACCGAATCGCCGGCCGTGCGCGCCTTGCTGGTCGCGCTGCCGAACGAGGTGCTGCTCGACATCCTGGTCGGCGCCGTACTCACCGTCATGTCGTATTCGAGCCTGGCCATCGTGCTGCTCACCGCCACGCTGGCCAGCTCCGGCCTGCTGCCGGTGCCGGTCGCGCTCGGCCTGGTGCTGGGCGCGAACCTGGGCAGCGGCATCCTGGCCATGATCGCCACCAGCGGCGCTTCGCCCCAGGTGCGCCGGCTGCCGCTGGGCAACCTGGTGTTCAAGGCGGTCGGCGCACTCGGCGCCATCGCGCTGCTGCCGCAGGCCCACGTGCTGCTGCAGCAACTCGTGCCCGATGTGCACCAGCAGGTCGTGCTTTTCCACCTCGGCTTCAACCTGCTGCTGGCGCTGCTGTTCATCAGCTTCACCGGGTTGGTGGGGCGCAGCGTCGAACGCCTGCTGAAGGAGCCAACGGCCGACGCCAACACCGAGCGGCCGCGCCACCTCGACCCGTCCGCGCTGGCCACGCCGTCGCTGGCCATCAGCTGCGCGGCGCGCGAGGCGCTGCACCAGGCCGATGTGGTCGAGACCATGCTGCGCGGCATCCTGCCGGTGCTGCGCCACAACGACCTGGCACTGGCCGAGCAGCTGCGCAAGATGGACGACACGGTCGACGAGCTGTACTCGGCAATCAAGTTCTATCTGACGCAGATCTCGCGCGGCTCGCTGAGCGAACGCGAGGGCAAGCGCTGGACCGACATCGTCTCGTTCACGATCAACATGGAGCAGATCGGCGACATCATCGAGCGCGTGCTGCAGGACATCGAGGACAAGAAGATCCGCAAGTCGCGCAGCTTCTCGGATGCCGGCATGGCCGAGATCGTGCATCTGCACGAGCGCCTGCAATCGAACCTGCGGCTGGGCATGAGCGTGTTTCTCGACGGCCATCTGCGCGATGCGAAGAAGCTGCTCGAAGAGAAGGCGGCGTTCCGCGATCTCGAGCACGAATACGCCGCCACCCACATCGCGCGCCTGCAGGACAACACCGCGCAGAGCATCGAGACGAGTTCGCTGCACATCGACTTGATCAGCGACCTGAAGCGCATCAACTCGCACATCTGCTCGATCGCCTACCCGATCCTGGAGTCGGCCGGCGCGCTGACCAAGACCCGCATCCGCGCCTCGCAGCACGGGGCGCTGTCGGCGCCGGAAGACCCCGTCATCTGAGCGCCGGCCACATGACGCAAATTCTCAGGCGGGCCGCGCGGTGCGGCATCACCCCAGCCCGATGACCCTCACCTGGCCAATCGTCCTGGCCGTGCTCTGCGGCGCGCTGCTGCACGCTTCGTGGAACGCGATGATCAAGTCGGGCGGCGACAAGGCCGCCGACACTGCGCTCGTGACCATCGCCGGCGCCGTCATCGCGCTGCCGTTCCTGCTCTGGTTCGGCCCGCCGCAAGCCGCCGCCTGGCCGTTCCTGCTGGCCTCGACCGTGATCCACGTCGGCTACTACATTGCCCTGGTCGAGGCCTATGAACACGGCGACCTGGGCCTGACCTACCCGATCATGCGCGGCTTCGCGCCGCTGCTGGTGGCGCTCGCCAGCAGCGCCTTCATCGGCGAGGTGCCGTCGCCGGCCGCATGGCTCGGCATCGTGGCCATCACGCTGGGCGTGGCGACGGTCGGCCTGGCCCACCCGGGCGAAGCGCTGCAGCATCGCAAGGCGCTGCTGTTCGCGTTTGCCAACGCCGCCATCATCGCGGTCTACACGCTGGTCGACGGGGTCGGCGTGCGCGGTAACGGCAGCGCCCTGACCTATGTGCTTCTGCTGTTCGTGCTCGACGGCTTCGCCTACCCGCTGCTGGTCTGGCTGCGCCGTGGCCCGGCCGCACGCCAGACGCTGCTGGCGCATGCACGGCGGCGCTGGCCCATGGCCATGCTGGGCGGCGGCGCGTCGATCGGCTCGTATGCGATCGCGCTGTGGGCCATGACGCGGGCGCCGGTGGCCTCGGTGGCCGCGCTGCGCGAGACCTCGGTGCTGTTCGCCGCGCTGCTCGGCACGCTGGCGCTGAAGGAACGCTTCGGCTTGCAGCGCGCCCTGGGCACCGGCGCGATCGTGGCGGGCGTGATGGCGCTGCGCTTCGGGTAGCGCTTCGGGTAACTGAAGGATCGTTGAACGAAGCAGAGGAGTGCGCGAATGAGCTTGCCGAGCCAGGCCCGCATCGTCATCGTCGGTAGCGGCATCGCCGGCTGTTCCACCGCCTACCACCTGAGCCTGCTGGGCGAGCGCGATGTGCTGCAGCTCGACCAGGGCAAGCTCACCTGCGGCACCACCTGGCACGCCGCCGGGCTGATCGGCCAGATGCGGCCGAACCGCACTATGACGCAGATGAGCCGCGACGGCATCGAGCTGTACGCCAGGCTCGAAGCCGAGACCGGCCTGGCCACCGGCTGGAAGCAACGCGGCAGCGTCAACGTGGCCGCCACCGCCGAGCGCATGCAGGTGCTGCGCAAGCAGGCCGTACTGGCGCGCGGCTTCGGGGTCGAGGTGGAAGTGATCAGCGCCCGGCGCGCCGGCGAGTTGCACCCGCTGCTGCGCACCGACGACTTGCACGGCGGCCTGTGGTTTCCCGGTGACGGTAAGGCGAACCCGACCGATCTGACGATGTCGCTCGCCAAGGGCGCGCGCCTGCGCGGCGTGCAGATCGCGGAGGATGTCGAGGTCACCGGCGTGCTGACCGAGCCCGGCCGCCACGGCCCGCAGGTCTGCGGCGTGCGCACCGCGCAGGAGGAGGTGCGCTGCGAGATCCTCGTCAACTGCGCCGGCCAGTGGGCGCGCCAGTTCGGACGCCTGGCCGGCGTGAACGTGCCGCTGTGTATTCGGCCGAGCACTTCTACATCGTCACCGATCGTATCGACGGCGTGCACCCGATGCTGCCGGTGCTGCGCGACCCGGACGGCCGCATCTGCTCCAAGGAAGAAGTCGGCGGCCTGCTGATGGGCAGCTTCGAGCCGAAGGCCAAGCCCTGGGCCGTCGACCCGATCCCGAGCAGCTTCCAGTTCCAGTTGCTGGGTGAAGACTGGGACCCGTTCGAGCCGCTGATGAAGAGCGCCATCCACCGCACGCCGTGCCTTAAAACCGCGCCGGTCAAGATGCTGCTGAACGGGCCCGAGAGCTTCACGCCGGACGGCAATTTCATCCTCCGCGCGGCGCCCGAATGCGCCCGCTATTTCGTCGCCGCGGGCTTCAATTCGGCCGGCATCGCGAACGCGGGCGGCGCCGGCCGGCTGATCGCCGAGTGGATCGTCGGCGGCGAAGCGCCGGGCGACCTGTGGGACGTGGACATCCGCCGCTTCGGCGCCTTCACCGCGAACCGCAAGGCCCTGGCCGAGCGCACCGGCGAGACGCTCGGCCTGCACTACGCGATGCGCTGGCCGCGCCAGGAGCTATGTCGGCGGCCCCGGCTTTGAGCTGTACGTGCCGATCGAGATGGCGCGCCATGTGTACCTGGCCCTTCATGAAGCGGGCAGCGAGGCGGGCCCCGACCTCGGCCTGCGCGACGCCGGCTACTACGCGCTCGACGCGCTGCGCACCGAAGCCGGCCGGCGCGCCTGGGGCGCCGAACTCGGCCCGGATGAAACGCGGTTCGAGGCCGGGCTGATGCACGCCGTGAAGCTGGACAAGGTTGCCGACTTCATCGGCAAGGCGGCGCTGCTGGCCGCACGTGGCAAGCCGCTGCGCAAGAAGCTGGTGATGGTCGTGCTCGACTCTTCGCAGCCCTGGGTCTGGGGTGGCGAGGCCCTGCTGATCGACGGGCAGGCGGCGGGCGAGCTGACGTCGGTCGGCTGGAGCCCGAAGGCGCAGGCCCGCGTCGGGTTGGGCTTTCGGCGCGGTGCCAGCGCGCAGCAGGTGCACCGCGGGATCGCACTGCAGGTGGACCTGTGGGGCGAGGAAGTCGGCGCCACCGCCTAGATTGCAGCCTGACCTGCCGGAGTCAGACGACAACCCCCTGTTTCGGGGGGCAACGCGCCTTGACCCTGCGCAATGGGCATCGTACAAACGCTTGCCGTGTGAGCGAGCTGGTATCGCCAACCGGGCTGACCCCTCAAAATACATCTGGAGTATGACCATGACCTTTTTGAAAGCTTCCCTCTTCGCCACCGCTGTGGCACTGGCCTTTGCGCTGCCCGCGCAGGCTGGTAACACCGGGCTGGCCGTGACTGGCACCCTCGCGTTCGGTGCCAACGGCGCAAATGGCGGGCAGTCCTGGTCACCCCAGAACACGGTGATCGGCGCAGGCATCGAATACAGCTACGCCGACGGCGCCAACAAAGACACCGCCGATTTCAGCGACACGCAACTGACCATCCGCGATCAGGTTATCCTCAATGCGAACGGTTGGGAAATGACCTTCGCGACCCCGGGCAGCTTCACCTCGTTGTCGCTGGTATCGAGCAGCTTTGTCCCGGGCCTGACCTTCAGCCTCGCGGCTGGAAAGGTCGTGGTCGACTGGCTTGGCACCGACACCGGCCCGCACGATTACGTCGCGGTCTTCAACGTCGGCACCGCACCTGCCGTTCCGGAACCCGAGACCTACGCACTGATGCTGGCCGGGTTGGGCATCGTCGGCTTCATGGCCCGGCGTCGCAAGGCCTGATTCCCCGCGACTCAAATCGACACGCGGCGGCCCGGAGCGATCCGAGGCCGCTTTTCTTCGAGCGCGCGCTTCGGCTCATGGCCGCTTCGCGATCAACCAGGTCGCCAGCATCAGCCCGGCCTCGCGCGTGAAGGCGCCGGCGTGCAGGCGCTCGATCAGGGCCTGAACGTCGAGGCACTCGAAGCACGCGACCTCGCCGTCCTGGTTCACCGGCGTGAGCCCGTGCAGCGCCGTCGCTTCGAACACGTCGATGTGCTCGACCAGATAGCCCTCGGCCACCGGTCGGCGCACGCTGATGCGCCCGAGCGGCGCCAAGCCTTGCAGCTCATCAATGCGCACGCCGGCCTCCTCCCAGGCTTCACGCGCCAGCGCCTGCAGCGTCGATTCGCCCGCCGCGATCAGGCCGCCCACGGTCGTGTCCCATTGGCCGGGGTCGCTGGCCTTGTTGAACGCGCGCTGCTGCACCCACATCCGGCCGCGCTCATCGCAGACCATCAAATGCACCGCGTGGCTGGCGATGCCGAGCGCGCGCATGGCCGCGCGTTCGATGGCCGCGACGGGCATGGCGTGGGCGTCAGTGACTGCCAGGCGCTCGTCGCGCCACGCCGGCGCCAGACCGTGCGCATGGAGCCACTGCGCCAGATTTGCCAGAGTCGGGTCGATGGCCCCCGCGTCGGCAACTTCGATGCACCAGGCGCTGCCGGTCGCGCGCATCGGCAACCCGGCATCGGCCATCCGTTGCGCCAGCACCGGCTCGATCGACCCGATGCGCGCCGCGGCCCGGCCGATGCTTCGCAATTCGAGCGGCCGCCGCAGGCGGCTCGGCGGCTGAACAAGCACGCGCTTCAGCCGCGCCAGCCAGCGTGCATTGAGCGGCGCAGCGCGGGGTGTCTTGCGATCCACCGTAGTTGCCATCGAGCGATTCAGGAATTGAAAGAAGGCCCCGCAGGGCCCTCGCATGATGCACGCGCTGGCGTGCAGCCCACCGATCCGGCAGCGCGGTTCAGCGTGCCGCCGCGCGGCGGCGCGACATGAAACCCATCACGCCCAGGCCGGCCAGCAGCATCGCGTAAGTCTCGGGCTCGGGCACGGCAGCAGCGGCGTTGCCGCTGATCTCGACCGAGTTCAGGCCCCAGCCTTCATCGCCCATGCCTTGTGGGCCGGCGCGGCCCGTGCCGTCAAAGGAAGTCGGGCTCTCGTACGAGAAGCTCACCGTGTTGGCGCCGTCCGCGAAGTTGACCGGGATCGAAAGATCGATCATGTTGCCGTTGTGCGTGAATCCGATTTCGTACGGGTTGACCAGAATCCGGTCGGCACCGCCGCCACCCAGGCCGAAGGTGGCGCTGAACACCTCGCTGCCGTTGACGCTCACATGGAAGATGTCGATGTAGTAGTTGTCGCCGTCGAGCGAGTTGTAGCCCCGCAATTGCAGCGTCACGAGGCCGGCCCCGGCACCGGCGCTGAAGCTGGCGTCGATCGACCCCGGCGTTTCCAGGGCACCGGAGTTGCCCGCCGAGTACAGCGAATCAGCGTGCGCGCCGACGGCGAACAGGGCAGTGGCCGATGCGGCGATGGCGACGATGGCGTGTTGAATCGACTTCATGAAATATCCCGACTTGGTTGGTTTTTGGGGTTGACCGCTTGCGGCGAACGAGTCGCTGCATCGATGAACCGAAGCTTAGCCAGCCGCCGCCACCGTGTATCCCCGTGAACCGGGGGGCGCGGCGTCAGGAATTCACGCTCGCCCGGCCCGCGCCAGCATCGCGAGCAGTGCCGCCTCGTCGAGCACCGCAAGCCCCAGCTCGCGCGCCTTGTCGAGCTTGCTGCCCGCCTCCGCGCCGGCCACGACGAAATGGGTCTTCTTCGAGACCGAGCCGCTGACCTTGCCGCCGGCCGCTTCGATGCGGTCCTTCGCGTCGTCGCGGCTCAAGGTCGGCAGGCTGCCGGTAAGAACAAAGGTTAGCCCCAGCAGCGGCTTCGGCGTGGGGTCGGCCGTGCCGTCGTCTTCTTTCCATTCAATGCCGCAGGCGCGCAACTCGCGAACGATGTCGAGGTTGTGCGGCTGGGCGAAAAACGTGTGGATGCTTTGCGCCACGATCGGCCCGACATCGGCGACCTCCAGCAACTGCGCTTCGCTCGCATCGATCAGCCGGTCGAGCTGGCCGAAGTGGCGGGCCAGGTCCTTGGCGGTGGTCTCGCCGACATGGCGGATGCCCAGCGCATAGAGGAAGCGCGCGAAGGTCGTCTGCCGGCTCTTGGCCAGCCCATCGACCAGGTTCTGCGCGCTCTTGCCGGCCATGCGGTCGAGCGCCGACAGCTTCGCCACATCGAGCCCGTACAGCTCGGGCAAGGTGCGCACCACGGCCGCATCGACGAGCTGATCGACCAGCTTGTCGCCCAGGCCCTCGACATCCATCGCCCGGCGGCCGGCGAAGTGCAGGATCGCCTGCTTGCGCTGGGCGGCGCAGAACAGGCCGCCCGAGCAGCGCCAGTCGACCTCGCCTTCCTCGCGCGTGATCGCGCTGCCGCACACCGGGCAGTGGCCGCCGAGGCGTGCGTACAGGTCGAAGCGCTGCGCATCCGCAGGGCGCCTGGCGGCCACCACGCCGACCACTTCGGGGATCACATCGCCGGCGCGGCGCACGACCACGGTGTCGCCGATGCGCACGTCCTTGCGGTCGATCTCGTCCTGGTTGTGCAGGGTCGCGTTGCTCACGGTCGTGCCGCCGACGAACACCGGCGCCAGCTTGGCCACCGGCGTGAGCTTGCCGGTGCGCCCGACCTGCACGTCGATGCCTTGCAGCAGCGTCGTCTGCTCCTGCGCCGGGTACTTGTGGGCCACGGCCCAGCGCGGCTCGCGCGACTTGAAACCCAGCGCGGCCTGCAAGCCCAGGTCATCGACCTTGTAGACCACGCCGTCGATGTCGAAGGGCAGCGAGTCGCGGCGCGCGGCAATCCGCTCGTGGTAGCGCACCAGGCCTTCAGCACCGAGCGCCACCGCACTGTCCGGGCTGACCGGAACGCCCATCTTGCCGAGTGCCGCCAGCACGCCGCCCTGCGTGGCCGGCGCGGCCCAGCCGAGCACCTCGCCCAGGCCGTAGGCGAAGAAGCTGAGCGGGCGCTTTGCTGCCTTCGCGGCGTCGAGCTGGCGCACCACACCGGCGGCGGCATTGCGCGGGTTGACGAAGGTCTTCTCGCCGCGCGCGCCGGCTTCGATGAGCTTGCGCTGGCGCTCGTTGAGCGCTTCAAAATCATCGCGCCGCATGAAGACTTCGCCGCGCACTTCGAGCACCGCCGCCGTCACGCCGCGCAGCCGCTTCGGCAGCGTGGCGATCATGCGCACGGTGTGAGTCACGTCTTCGCCGGTCTCGCCGTCGCCACGGGTGGCGGCCTGCACGAGTTCGCCGTGTTCATAGCGCAGGTTGATCGCCAGGCCGTCAAATTTCAGCTCGGCGTGGTAGACCAGCGGCGGCGCATCGTCGGCCAAGCCCAGCGCCTTGCGGACGCGGGCATCGAACTTTTCGGCGCCGGCCGGCGTGGTGTCGGTCTCGGTGTGGACCGACAGCATCGGCACCTGATGACGCACTGGCACCAAGCCGTCGAGCACCGCACCGATGACGCGCTGGGTCGGTGAATCGGGCGTCAGCAACTCGGGGTGCGCGGCCTCGATGGCTTGCAATTCCTGGAACAGCCGATCGTAGTCGGCGTCGGGGATTTCGGGCGCGTCGAGCACGTAGTAGCGGTGCGCGTGGTGCTGCAGTTCGGCGCGCAGAGCGGCCGCGCGAGCCGCCGCAATAGTTTGGCGGTTCATGGCAATCAGGCTCCAAGACTGGACCAGGTAAACGGGTGGCCTTGCGGCAGCCTTCACCCTAGCATGGCACAGCCTTCCGGAGGCGCGCGCGATGTGGCTCTCCAAAGATTCATGGCCAGTGCCATATACTGCGATACATGGCACTTGGAGAGCTGATCATGGATCAACGCGTTGCGCGAGTCGGCAAGAACAACCGTGCCCAGGTGGTCACGATCCCGCTCGAATACCGGTTTCCGGAAGGCATGAAATCGGTCTTCATCCGCAAGATTGGCGAAGACGTGATCCTGTCGCCCCGGCC
>JANXZA010000049.1 GCA_025355745.1 Rhizobacter sp.
CAGGCCGTGGCGCAAAGCCGGCTGCGGTGTTAACCAGCGTGGCTTCGCCCGCCAGCGCGGTCAGCATCTGCTCGGCATAGGGTTGCCAGTCGGTCGCACAGTGCAGGGTTCCGCCGGGCGCCAGACGGCTGGCCAGCAGACCGACGAAGTCGCTCTGGATCAGGCGCCGCTTGTTGTGCTTGAGCTTGTGCCACGGGTCGGGGAAGAACACGTTCACACCGGCCAGGCTGGCGGGCGCGATCATCTGCGTCAACACATCGACGGCGTCGTGCTGGACCAGTCGCAGGTTCGACAGGCCCGACTCGCCGATGCGCTTGAGCAGTGCGCCGACGCCGGGAGTGTGGACCTCGACGCCGATGAAGTCGGTGCCGGGCAGGGCGTGCGCGATCGCGGCCGTGGCGTCACCCATGCCGAAGCCGATCTCGAGAACGCAGGGTGCGGTGCGGCCAAAGCAGGTCACGAAGTCGATGAGTTGGGGTGCGAAGGGCAGCAGGAAGCGCGGCCCGAGTTCGTCGAGTGCGCGGGCCTGGCCCGGCCCGAGGCGCCCGGCGCGCACGACGAAGCTGCGGATGCTGCGAGCCGGGCCGGGATGGACGGACGCGGCGGCGGCGGCGGTGGCGGCGTTGGGGTTGGCCAGCGGGTCGGTCATCGGGAGCGAAGGCGCGGTGCGGGCCCGCATTGTGAAGGGCGCACGATTTGGCGCAACGCCCGGCCACCGGCCGCAACGTGGGGTGACGGATGGCGCGCTGCACTGCTAGGCTCGCGCCCATGCGCATGATTCAACCCATCCTCGGTGCTGCTGCCCTTGCTGCTGCCGTGCTGCTGGCTTCGGCACGGCCCAGCGCCGCTGCGCCGCCCGAGCGGGCCCGCCCCGGCCAGATCCTGCCGGCGCCGGTGGTCGACGCGATCCTGGCCAGCGGCTTGCCGCCGGCCAGCTTCGGTCTGTACGCGCAAGAGGTGGTGGGTGAACGCACCCTGGTGGCGCTGAACGAGGAGCGGCCGTTCGCGATGGCCTCGACCACCAAGGTTGTCACCTCGCTCGCCGCGCTCGATCTGCTCGGACCGTTCTACCGCTGGCGCACCTCGGCGTTCGCGCTCGGCACACTCGCCGACGGCAAGCTCGTCGGCGACTTGTTGATCGTCGGCGGCGGCAACGCGCAGCTCACGTCGGCCGAGCTGGCGGCGTGGTTCGCCCGCATGCGCGAGCAGGGGCTGCGCGAGATCGAAGGCGACATCGTCCTCGACCGCTTCGCGTTCCAGCTCAGCAACGCCGACCATGCCCACACGCCGCAGCAGTCGGCCGACCAGCCGCGCCATGTGTGGCCCGACGCGATGACGCTCGACGAAGGCTTGCTCGGCGTGATGGTGCAGCCGGCCCGCGGGCCGCGCGCGGCGATCGCGTTGAAGCCGGCGCTGAGTGAGGTGCAGCTCGACAACCAGGTGGCGATGAGCGGCGGCTGCGACGCTGCGGCGCGCTGGGAGCCCGGCCGTGCCGGCAAGTCTGACCAGGCCGGCCGTGCCACCGTGGTGGTGCGCGGCAGCTGGGGCCCGGCCTGCGGCAGCCGCTTGATCAGCTTCGTGCCGCCGCCGAACAGCGGCTACGCCGCGCGCGCCCTGCCGGCGATGTGGGCGGCGGCCGGCGGCGTGCTGCGCGGCCGGGTGGTCGCGGCCGATGCGGTGCCCGGTGTCAGCCCAATACCGGTCGGCGCTGACGGCGAGCCGGTCCAGCCGCTGTCGTTCCACCGCTCCAAGCCCCTGCCGGAGATGGTGCGCGACATCAACAAGGTGAGCGACAACGTCGCCGCGCGCAACCTGATGCTGTCGCTCTCACCGGGCTTCCCGGGCCGCCCGGCGACGTTGGCGGGGGCGCAGAAGATCGTCGGCATGTGGCTGCGCGACCAGGGCCTGGCCGACGGCGACGTGCAGGTCGAGAACGGCTCAGGCCTGTCGCACAGCGAGCGTGCCAAGCCGCGTGCGATGGTGCAGCTGCTGCGCAAGGCCTGGCGCGCCGAGCAGGCGCAGGCGTTCTTCGAATCGCTGCCGGTGGCGGGGGTGGATGGCACCTTGAAGAACCGCTTGCAGGGCGGCCGGGCGATGGGCCATGCGTACCTGAAGACCGGCACCCTGAACGACACCCGTGCGCTGGCCGGCTATGTGTATGCGGCCAGCGGCAAGATGTACGCCGTGGCCTTGATGGTCAACCATGCCGAGGCCACGCGCGGCCGCGCCGCGATGGACGTGATGATCGAGTGGCTGGCCCGCAATGGCTAAACGGTTCCGGCGCCGACCCCTGTGGTAGCGTCAATCGTCATACAAGCAAACTCCCGGGGAGCGAGACAGGTGGCGGACGCAGCAGCCCATCGGTGGCACAAGGTGGGGTGGTTGCTGGCGCTGATCGCGATCGTCTCGCTGTGGGTTGCGCCGCAACCCGGCGTTGCCGGCACGCTGACCCGCACGGCTCTGGAGGCGCTGTTCCCGGCGCCGTTGATGGTGGGTGAGAAGAGCGCGGTGTTGCCCGCGTGGCCGATCTTCCGGCGTGCGGCAAGCGGGCCCGAACTCGTCGGCCATGTGTTCGAGACCGTTGACATCGAGCCGACCGCAGGCTACGGCGGCAAGCCGATCAACCTGCTGGTGGCCATCGACGTGCACGGCAACTTCCTCGACGTGCGGCTGCTCTCGCAGCGCGAGCCGATCTTCCAGAGCGAGAAGGGGCAGGCGCAGCTTGCGGCGTTCGCGGCGCAATACCAGGGCCTGTCGATTCGCCACGATGTGCAGGTCGGCAGCGCGAAGGGCGCCACGCTGCGCACCGACAGCCGGGCGATCGTGCATGGCGTCACCGCCGGTACCGTCAGCGCGCTGGCGATCGATCGCAGCATCATGCAATCGGCGAGCCGGGTGGCGCTGGCACGGCTCGACGACCCGCGTGCAGCGGCCACCGGGGCGGCGCCTGCTGCGAGGCGCGGTGAACGCGGCGAACCCGGCGAGCGGTTCGCGGCGACCGGCTGGAATGAACTCGTGCAAGCCGGGCTGCTGCGTCGCATCGAGCGCAGCAACCGCGAGGTCGAACGGGCCTTCGCCGGCACGCCCGGCGCGGGGCGCGACGCTGTCGGCATGGTGCAGCCGCAAGGCGTGGCACTCGACGTCTGGTTCGGCCTGGCGAGCCTTGCTCAACTGGGGCGCAACCTGCTCGACGACGCGACCTGGGAACAGGTGCGCGTGTTGCGCGCCAGCGGCGAGCTGGTGTTTGTGATCTTCGATAACAGCCGCCTCACGCTCAGGGGCGCGGGTGGCGCGGCGCCGAGTGTGGCCCGTGTGGCTGGCACCAGAGCTTTGCTGCACCAGGGCGAGCGCAGCCTCGAATTGCGCGAGATCGAGGTCCTGCCCGGCATGCGGCTCGCGCCGCCGCGCGCCTCGAATGGCGCGGTGGCCGCGGCGCGGCTTTGGCGCACGGTCGACGCACAGGCGCTCGACCCGGCCCAGCCGCTGGTGCTCGAACTGCAGGTGGTGCGGGATGGTGGCGGTGCTGGCGGCGGCAGTGGCAGTGGCGACTCAGCGCAGCGCGTCGAGGCGTCCTTCAGTCAGGCCTACGCGCTGGCCGAACTGAAGGCCTGGTTGCCCGTGTCACAGCCCGCGCCATGGACCCTGTTGAAGCAGTCAGCGGCGCAGCGTGCGGTCGAGTTGATGGTGCTCGGCCTCGGCCTGGCGCTGCTCACGGTGCTGCTGCTGCGCCAGCGCTGGGTGGCGGCGAACACGCGCCGGCTGAAGCTGGTTCGCGTCGCCTACCTGGTCTACACACTCGGCTTCATCGGCTGGGTCGCGCAGGGGCAACTGACGATCGTGACCCTGACGTCGCTGATTGAAGCCGCGGTAGCCGGACAGGGGCTAACGTTCTTGCTCGCGGATCCGGTGACCGTGGTGCTGTGGGCCTTTGTGCTGGCGACCCTGTTGATCTGGGGCCGCGGCACCTTCTGCGGCTGGTTGTGCCCGTTCGGTGCCTTGCAGGAACTGCTGAGCCTGGCGGCGCAGCGCCTGCGCTTCAAGCCGGTGCGCCTGCGCAGGCGGCTCGACGCGGGCCTGAAGTGGGTCAAGTACGGCGTGCTCGCCACGCTTGTGGGCGGCGCCGGCATGGCGACGGCTTGGACCGAAACGGCGCTCGAGGTCGAGCCGTTCAAGACCGCCATCAGCCTCGGCTTCGACCGCGCCTGGCCGTTCGTCGCCTGGGCCTTGTGCTGCGCGCTGCTCAGCGTGTTCGTGTTCCGCGGCTACTGCCGTTATGTGTGTCCGCTGGGTGCGGCGCTGGCGCTGTTCGGCCGGGTCCGGTTGTTCGCCTGGATTCCGCGCCGCACCGAATGCGGCACGCCGTGCCAGAGTTGCCGCCACCGCTGCCACTACGAGGCGATTGCGCCCGCCGGTGCGGTCGATTACAGCGAGTGCTTCCAGTGCCTGGACTGTGTCGAGATCTACCAGGACGACAAGCGCTGCCTGCCGCTGGTGATCGAACGCAAACAGGGTGCCGCACGCCGCATTCCGATTCAGCCGGTGGCTGCGTCATGACACCGCTTCGGGACCGATTTGCTGCGGTTCCGCCGCAGCCAAGCGGGCCGGCAAACCCGAGGCGCCAGTGGCTGCGCACATCGCTCGGCCTGGGCGCGGCGCTGTTGGGTTCAAAGGCGGGTTCGACGGCCGCAACGGCAGCGTCAACGCCGCTGGTCTGGCGCGAGCGGGCACTGCTCGGCTTTGGCACGACGCTGTGGCTGCGCGCGGCGCATCGCGACTCCGACACGGTTGAACGCGCGCTCGACGCGGCGGTGCAAGCGGTGCGCCATGTCGAGGCGCAGATGAGTTTGTTCGATCCGGCGAGCGCCATCTCGCGCCTCAATCGCGAAGGCAGCTTGCGCCACGTGGACGCCGACCTGCTGCGCGTGCTGCAGCTCGCGCAACGGGTTTCCGCGCGCAGTGATGGCGCGTTCGACATCACGGTGCAGCCGCTGTGGCTGGCCTGGGACGCGGCGCGGCGCACCGGCCGCACGCCGAGCCCGCAGGCCTTGGCGCAGGCTCGCGCGCTCGTGGGTTGGCGCGACCTCGTCATCAGTGCAGACGAAGTTCAACTGCGCCGCCCCGGCATGGCACTGACCCTGAACGGCATCGCCCAGGGCTATGCAGCCGACCTGGCGCGCGAACGGCTGCGCGCGCATGGCATCGAGCACGCATTGCTCGACACCGGCGAATGGGCGCCGCTCGGCCACGGCCCCGGCGATCGGCCATGGACCCTCGCGGTGGCCGACCCGCAGGCATCGGGCGACGACATTGTGGGCAAAGCCGCCGGCGCCGTGGCCGCGCTGTGCACCGAAGGCCGCAGCGTGGCGACCTCGTCGGACGCGCACACCACCTTCACTGCCGACCACCGCCACCATCACATCTTCGACCCGCGCAGCGGCCAGTCGCCGGCGCAACTGGCGTCGGTGACGGTGGTCGCACCCTCGTGTGCGCTGGCCGACGCGTTGACCAAGGTGCTGTTCATGGGCAGCGTCAACGACGCGCTGGCGCTGGCGCGGCACTGGAATGTCGATGTGCTGGCGATCGACAAGTCGGGCAAGTGGCAGGCCAGTCCCGGGCTGCGACTGACCGGGCTGGCGTAGAACCGCGCCATCATTTGCGGCCGCTAGAATGCAGTGGTTCTGCGGGTGTAGTTCAATGGTAGAACGGCAGCTTCCCAAGCTTCATACAGGGGTTCGATTCCCCTCACCCGCTCCAAACTAGAGGTGGCCCCGGAAATCTGAACACAGCGATAAGTGGAAACTCTGCGACAACAACCCGGGCCCGAGGCCCGAGAAAGCAGGATGACCATGAGCAAGAGACCACGCAGGAACCACTCACCGCTATTCAAGGCCAAGGTGGCTGTGGACGCCATCAAGGGCGAGAAGACGCTGGCCGAGCTGGCCAAGTTGCACGATGTGCATGCCAATCAAATTGTGGATTGGAAGAACCAGTTGCTCGAACGCGCGGCCAGCGTGTTCGGTGCCGATTCGGCGGCTGCGCCGGCAGTCGATCTGAAGGAGCTGCACGCCAAGATCGGACAGCTCGCCTTGGAGAATGATTTTTTGGCCGGCGCGCTCACCAAAGCCGGCATGCTGAGCGCAAAGCGATGATCGACCGCAACCACGCCCTGCCGATCACGCGGCAGGCCGAGCTGGTGGGCATCAGCCGAGGCAACGTGTACTACCTGGCACGAGGGGCGTCCGAGGCCGATCAGC
>JANXZA010000064.1 GCA_025355745.1 Rhizobacter sp.
CGCAAGCAGCAAGGCGGCGCCGAGGCCCTTGTGCCCGCCGAGGCGGCGCCCTTGCCCGTCGCGGTGCCGGCGAGCCCCCGGGCTGCCTGCGCGACCTTGCCCGCCGCCGTGCCGGCCGCAATCGAGACCCTGCCCGAGCACGGCGATGTGCCCGCCGAGCCGGCTGCGGTGCCGCTGCCCACGCTCGACGATGTCGCTGCACTGGCGCCGGGCGACGAGGTTTCGCGCTTCGTCGCGCGTGGCGTCGACGAAACTGTTAAGGGCGCGGCCCTGAAGAAGCTCTTCGCCGACCCGCACTTCAACGTGATGGACGGCCTGGACACCTACATCGACGACTACAGCATCTTCGAACCCATCCCCGCGGCGATGCTGCGGCAGATGAACCAGTCCAAGTTCCTGCGCCTGTTCGATGACGACGAAGACGCCGATCCGCACGGCGCGAAAAAACCCGAACCGAACGACGCACTCACCACCGCCGCCGCCCGCCTCACCGATCCGACGACCCCTCCCGATGACGACCCTGATCTGCGACTGCAACAAGACAATGACGCTGGACGGCCCGGGCCTCATCAAGGCCCTCGGGCCTGATGCCGGCGCCGGCCTGGCCACCGTTCACACGACGCTGTGCCGGCGCGAAGCCGGCGCGTTCCAGCGCGCGGCCAAGAGTGGCGACGACCTGCTCGTCGCCTGCACCCAGGAGAGCCGGCTGTTCCTCGACCTGAACTCGCAGACCGAAGGCGCGGCGGGCCTGGCCGAACGGCCGATCCGCTTCGTCAACATCCGCGAGACCGGCGGCTGGTCGAAGGATGCGCAGGCGCAGCCGGCGTCGGTTACGCCGAAGCTCGCCGCGCTGATCGCGCTGGCGCAACTGCCCGAGCCCGAGCCGGTCGCCACCGTCGGCTATGCCTCGGCCGGCCGCGTGCTGGTGATCGGCCCGGCCGGCGCGGCGATGCGCGCCGCGCAGATGCTGGCCGACAAGCTTGATGTGAGCCTGCTGCTGGATTCGACCTCGCGCGCCGCCGACCCGCAGGGCGCCGAAGTGATGCCGCAGCAACGCGAACTGGCCGTGCACGCCGGCACGGTGACCGCCATCACCGGCTGGCTCGGCGCCTTCGAGGTGAGCTGGACGCAGACGAACCCGATCGACCTCGACCTGTGCACGCGCTGCAATGCCTGCATCGACGTGTGCCCCGAAGGCGCGATCGACTTCAGTTATCAGATCGACATGTCGAAGTGCCGCAGCCACCGCGCTTGCGTGCGCGCCTGCGAGGCCGCCGGGGCAATCGACTTCCAGCGCGCAGCGCAGGCCGTCAGCGAATCATTCGACCTCGTGCTCGACCTCGGCGCGGTGCCGTTCCTCGCCTTTCACCAGCCGCCACAAGGCTACTTCCACGCTGCCGCAGACGCCGACCCCGCCGCGCTGATGCGCGCCGTGCTGCAACTGCGCGAGAGCATCGGCGAGTTCGAGAAGCCGAAGTTCTTCCAGTACAAGCAGAAGATCTGCGCCCACAGCCGCAACGAGCAGATCGGCTGCACGGCCTGCATCGATGTGTGCTCGGCGCAGGCGATCCGCAGCGATGCGTCGATGAAGGGTCGCGTGTCCACGGGCCTCGGCGCGGTCGGCGCTGGGATCATCGTCGAGCCGCACCTTTGCGTCGGTTGCGGGGCCTGCACGACAGTCTGCCCGAGCGGCGCCATCAGCTACGCCACGCCGCGCCCGGACGAGCAAGGCAAGCGCATCCGCAGCCTGCTCGCGACCTACCAGCGTGCCGGTGGCAACGCGGCGGCCGGGCCGGCCGCGCTGCTGATCCACAGCCGGGTGGCGGGCGCCGAGTTGATTGGCGCGCTCGGCCGCGCGGCCCGCACCAGCAAGTTTGTGCGCGGCGTGCCGGCGCGCGTGCTGCCGCTCGATGTGTGGCACACCGCATCGACCGGTATCGAGCTGTGGCTGTCGGCGATCGCGTTCGGCGCGTCGCAGGTCTGGGTGCTGATGACGGCCGAGGAAGCGCCTGATTACCGCGCTGCGGTAGCGGCGCAGATGCGCGTCGCGCAGGCGATCCTCAGCGGCATGGGCCTGGGCGGCGAACACCTGCGCATCGTCGAAGCCACCGATGTTGCCGCGCTCGATGCAGGGCTGCGCACCGCGCCCGCGCAGACGGTGCAGCGCGCCGCCACCTTCAACGTCCAGGCCGACAAGCGCGCCACGCTCGACCTGGCCATCGACCACCTGCTGCGCAACGCCAGCGCCGCCCCCGAGGTGATCGCTCTGCCAGCCGCCGAAGGCCGCTACGGTGGCAGCCCGTTCGGCAACCTGATCGTCGATGCCGATCGCTGCACCTTGTGCTTAAGCTGCGTCAGCGCCTGCCCCGAGGCGGCACTGGCCGACAACCCCGACAAGCTGGAGCTGCGCTTCATCGAGAAGAACTGCGTCCAGTGCGGCCTGTGCGCCAGCACCTGCCCCGAGCAGGCGATCACGCTCGAGCCGCGCCTGTGGCTGGCCGATGGCGGCAAGGCGCGCCAGCAGTTGCGGGTGCTGAACGCGAGCGAGCCGTACCGCTGTGTGCGCTGCGACAAGCCCTTCGGCACCCTGAAAGCCATCGAGGTGATGATGACCAAGCTGGCGCTGCACCCGATGTTCCAGGGCGCGGCGGCGCAGCGCCTGCAGATGTGCGGCGATTGCCGCGTGATCGACCTGCACACGAATCCGGACGAAGTCCGGATCACCGACCTGTGAGCCAGCCCCTGAACTTCAGCCCGCCGGACGATGGCGAAGAGATCGCCCGCGCCGAGGTCTACGGCCTGCTCGCCGCGCTGTTCGTCGCGCCACCCACGCCCGAGCTGTACGCCGGCCTGCAGGTCGCGGTGACGCAGGCACCGGCGGCAGGTGCCTTCCTCGAATCGAACTGGGGCGCGCTGGTGGCCGCGACGCGGCGCCTGCCGCTGGCGGCAATCAACGATGAATATGCGCTGCTGTTCCAGGGCATCGGCAAGCCCGAGGTGTTCCTGTTCGGTTCCTGGTTCATCGCCGGTCACCTCAACGAGAAGCCGCTGGTTGACCTGCGCCATGCGCTGGCCGCGCTGGGGCTGGAGCGGCCGGCGGGCGTGCTGCAGACCGAAGACCACATCGCCGGCCTGTGCGAAGTGATGCGCTATCTGATCGCCGGTGACGACGTGGGGGTGAGCAACCTCGCTGCCCAGCGGCGCTTCTTCGACCGCCACCTGCGGCCCTGGAACGAGGCCTTGTGGGACGCGATCTCGGCGCATCCGGCGGCCGATTTCTACGCCGCCGTGGCCGGCTTCGGGCGCGACTTTTTCGCGGTCGAGGCGCAGGGCTTCGATCTGCTCGATGCCTGACCTTTCATGGGCCTGACAGCCGGCTGCCTTGTGCAATCAAAACCTTACGGACTCTCCCTGATGGCGTTCCGATCCATCATGGTTACAGTAAGTGACGGGGCGAACCAGAAGCGAATGCTCGGCGCACGTTGGGACGGGAAGTAATCTCGGAGTGCGACCATGAAAATCATCGACAAGATCACCGCGTTCGGCCGCACGGCTGGCGCTGCGCCCAGCCGCCGCAACCTGCTGGTGGGCGCTGGCGTCGTCGGCGCTGCCGCCATCGCCGTGAAGGCGCTGCCAGGTGCCGCTCCCGAGGCGCTGGCCTCGGTTGCCGCCAGCGTAAAGAAGGCCGCGCCCGAGACGAGCGGCGGCTACCAGTTGACGGCGCATGTTCGCCGTTACTACGAAACCACCCAAGCCTGATTCGCGGCGGCCCCGGCCCCGCAGGAGTAGCCATGTTGCTCACGCGCAAGTCAAGTGAAGCGGGCTCGTCCGCACTGTCCCGCCCGATCCGCTCGACTCTCGTCGGCAGCCTCGCACGCGGTGTTTCACGCGCGATCCCGACGATGGACCGGCGCGCCTTCCTGCGCCGCTCGGGGCTCGGTGTGGGCGTGGGCCTGGCCAGCGCCGACCTGACACTGGTGCAGAAGGCACAAGCAGCGCAAGCGGCCGACGCGCCTGCACCCGCGGGCGCGAAAACCGGCATCGAGGTCAAGCGCACCGTCTGCGGCCACTGCTCGGTGGGTTGCGCGGTCGATGCGGTGGTCGAGAACGGTGTCTGGGTGCGCCAGGAACCGGTCTTCGATTCGCCCATCAACCTGGGAGCGCACTGCGCCAAGGGCGCGGCACTGCGCGAGCACGGCCACGGCGAGTACCGGCTGAAGTACCCGATGAAACTGGTGGGCAGCAAGTACCAGCGCATCTCCTGGGAACAGGCGCTCGACGAGATCAGCGCGAAGATGCTCGATCTGAAGAAGCAGAGCGGGCCCGATTCGGTCTTCATCGTCGGCTCCAGCAAGCACAACAACGAGCAGGCCTACCTGCTGCGCAAGTGGGTCAGCTTCTGGGGCAGCAACAACTGCGACCACCAGGCGCGCATCTGCCACTCCACCACGGTGGCGGGTGTCGCGAACACCTGGGGCTATGGCGCGATGACGAATTCGTACAACGACATGCGCAACTCGAAGGCTGCGATGTACATCGGTTCGAACGCCGCCGAGGCGCACCCGGTGTCACTGCTGCACATGCTGCATGCCAAGGAAACCGGCTGCAAGATGGTCGTCGTCGACCCGCGCTTCACGCGCACGGCGGCCAAGGCCGACGACTACGTCCGCATCCGTTCCGGGACCGACATTCCGTTCGTTTTCGGGCTGATCTATCACATCTTCAAGAACGGCTGGGAAGACAAGAAGTACATCGCCGACCGCGTCTATGGCATGGACAAGGTGCGCGACGAGATCATGGCCAAGTGGACGCCCGACAAGGTGCTGGAAGCCTGCGGCGTCGATGAAGCCACCTGCTACAAGACCGCCAAGACGCTGGCCGAGAACCGCCCGAGCACCGTCGTCTGGTGCATGGGCCAGACCCAGCACACCACCGGCAACGCGGTCGTGCGCGCCTCGTGCATCCTGCAGCTCGCGCTCGGCAATGTCGGCGTGAGCGGCGGCGGCACGAACATCTTCCGCGGCCACGACAACGTGCAGGGCGCAACCGACGTCGGCCCGAACCCCGATTCGCTCCCCGGCTACTACGGCCTGGCCGAAGGTGCGTGGAAGCACTACGCGAAGGTCTGGGACGTCGACTTCGAATGGATCAAGAAGCAGTTCGCGCCCGGCATGATGACCAAGCCGGGCATGACCGTCTCACGCTGGATCGACGGCGTGCTCGAGAAGAACGAACTCATCGACCAGGACAGCAACCTGCGCGGCCTGGTGTTCTGGGGCCACGCGCCGAACTCGCAGACCCGCGGCCTGGAGATGAAGAAGGCGATGGACAAGCTCGACCTGCTGGTCGTGATCGACCCGTTTCCGTCGGCCACCGCCGCGATGGCCGCCATGCCCGGCAAGCCCGAAGACCTGAACCCGAACCGCGCCACCTACCTGCTGCCGGCCTGCACCCAGTTCGAGACCAGCGGCTCGTGCACCGCCTCGAACCGCTCTCTGCAATGGCGCGAGAAGGTCATCGAGCCGCTCTGGGAATCGCGCACCGACCACATGATCATGTACCAGCTGGCACAGAAGCTGGGCTTCGACAAGGAACTGACGAAGAGCCACAAGCTGGTTGCGGGCAAGGCCGGCATGCTGGAGCCGGAACCCGAGTCGCTGCTGCGCGAAATCAACCGCAGCAACTGGACCATCGGCTACACCGGCCAGAGCCCGGAGCGGCTGAAGGCGCACATGCGCAACATGCACGTCTTCGACGTCAAGACGCTCAAGGCGAAGGGCGGTATCGACAAGGAAACCGGCTACTCGCTGGACGGCGATTACTTCGGCCTGCCGTGGCCGTGCTACGGCACGCCGGCACTGAAGCACCCAGGCTCGCCGAACCTCTACGACACTTCCAAGCATGTGATGGAAGGCGGCGGCAATTTCCGGGCTAACTTCGGCGTCGAGCGGGAGGGCGTGAGCCTGCTGGCCGAAGACGGCTCCTGCTCGAAGGGCGCCGAGATCACCACCGGTTACCCCGAGTTCGACCACATCCTGCTGAAGAAGCTCGGCTGGTGGGGCGACCTGACCGATGTAGAAAAGAAGGCCGCCGAGGGCAAGAACTGGAAGACCGATCTGTCGGGCGGCATTCAGCGTGTCGTGCTGTCACATGGCTGCCACCCGTTCGGCAACGCGAAGGCGCGCGCCGTGGTGTGGAACTTCCCCGACCCGATCCCGCAGCACCGCGAGCCGCTCTACTCGACCCGCCCGGACATGGTCGCCAAGTACCCGACGCACGACGACAAGAAGGCGTTCTGGCGCCTGCCCACGCTGTACAAGAGCGTGCAGGAAAAGAACAAGGACATCGGCAAGCAGTTCCCGCTGATCATGACCAGCGGTCGGCTCGTCGAGTACGAAGGCGGCGGCGAGGAAACGCGCTCGAACCCGTGGCTGGCCGAACTGCAGCAGGAGATGTTCATCGAGATCAACCCGGCCGCCGCGAACGACCGTGGCATTCGCGACGGCGAGAACGTCTGGGTCAAGACGCCGAGCGGTGCGCGCATCCAGGTCAAGGCGCAGGTGACGGAACGGGTCGACCGCGAGACGGTCTTCATGCCATTCCATTTCTCCGGCCGCTGGCAGGGCGCGGACCTGTTGCAGTACTACCCCGAGGGCGCCGCGCCGGTGATTCGCGGCGAGGCCATCAACACCGCGACCACCTACGGCTACGACTCGGTGACGATGATGCAGGAAACCAAGACGACGGTTTGCCAGGTTGAACGGGCAGCGTAGGCCGGGCAGCATAGGCCGGGCAGCATAAGGAACTTAAATGGCAAGAATGAAATTCATCTGCGACGCCGAGCGTTGCATCGAATGCAACGGCTGCGTCACCGCCTGCAAGGCCGAACACAACGTTCCGTGGGGCGTGAACCGGCGCCGGGTCGTAACCCTGAACGACGGCGTGGCGGGCGAGAAAAGCATCTCGGTGGCGTGCATGCACTGCTCGGACGCGCCCTGCATGGCGGTGTGCCCGGTCGATTGCTTCTACCGCACCGACGAGGGCGTGGTGCTGCACGACAAGGATGTCTGCATCGGCTGCGGCTACTGCTCCTACGCCTGTCCGTTCGGCGCGCCGCAGTTCCCGACCAACGGCGCCTTCGGCCTGCGCGGCAAGATGGACAAGTGCACCTTCTGCGCCGGCGGCCCGGAAGCCAACGGCAGCGAGGCCGAGAACGCCAAGTACGGGCGCAACCGCCTGTCTGAAGGCAAGCTGCCGGCCTGCGCCGAGATGTGCTCGACCAAGGCGCTGCTGGGCGGTGACGGTGATGTGGTGGCCGACATCTTCCGCACCCGCGTCTTGAACCGCGGCAAGGGCAGTGAAGTCTGGGGCTGGGGCACGGCCTACGGCAAGCCGACGCAGACGGCCTCGGCCGCGCCGGTCGGCGAGGTGAAGAAGTGATCGGGACGCTTTTGAAGGCCGGCGTCGCCGCTGGGGTGATTGCGCTCGCGGCGTGCACCGAGAAGCCGCAGGTGCTGGGCGAATCGGGCCGCAAAGTTGATGCCACCGCCTGGACGTCGAGCGACAGCGCGAAGCCCGGTTTCGCTGCCAGCGGCTGGAAGGGCGGCGACAAGGCGGCCTGGGAAGCGCAGCTCCGGGCGCGCAGCCAGGCCCAGAACGATTACGCACGCTGAACTCCGGAGACCCGCCATGCGAACATCGCTGCCGATGCCGGCCTCACGACTCATCGCCGGCCTGGCGTTGGCGCTGTTCGGTGCCGTGGCGCTGCCCGGCGTCGCGACGGCGCAGGATGCCGCCGCGATCGCTGCATCCGCCGCCGCTACCGCGGCTGCACCCGCAGCGGCGTCGGCCGCCCTCACGGGCGCACCGGCAGGCTTCCTCGCACCGGCCGAGCCGAAGCCCGATGACAGCAACGCGCAGCGCTCCAAGAGCCAGCCCGGCAACAACGCGCCGTTCTGGCGCAAGGTGCGCGAGTCGGGCAATGACAAGGGCATCAGCAACCTGCCCGGCACCGAAAAGGGCGTGCTGATCCAGTCGTTCACGCAGTACCCCGGCTCGCGCCTGACCAATGCCGGCGAAGCCTGGCGCCAGGTGCGCAACGCCTGGCTCGTGCCCTACGGCGGCGCGCTCGTCGTCATCACGATGCTGGCGCTGGCGCTGTTCTACTTCGCGAAGGGTGCCATCGGCGGCCACGAACGCTACACCGGCCGCGTCATCGAGCGCTTCACCTACTTCGAGCGTGCGGCGCACTGGAGCAACGCCATCGCCTTCTGCGTGCTGGCGGTGTCGGGGCTGGTGATGGCCTTCGGCAAGTTCACGCTGTTGCCGCTGGTCGGCCACAGCTTGTTCGGCTGGTTGACGTACGCCTTGAAGACCGCCCACAACTTCGCCGGGCCGCTGTTCGCAGTCTCGCTCGTGATCGTGTTCGTGACCTTCGTGCGCGACAACCTCCCGAGCCGCGACGACCTGCACTGGCTGCTCAAAGGCGGCGGCCTGTTCGGCGGTGTCGAGCCGCCATCGAAGCGCTTCAACGCCGGCGAGAAGATCGTGTTCTGGGGCGGCGTGTTCGCGCTTGGCATCGTTGTCGTGGCCTCCGGGCTGGTGCTCGACAAGCTGCTGCCCGGCCTGGCCTACGAACGCGGCGACATGCAGATTGCCCACATGGTCCATGCCACCGCCACGGTGTTGATGATGTGCCTGTTCCTTGGCCACATCTACCTCGGCACGCTGGGCATGAAAGACGCCTACAAGGGCATGAAAACCGGCTACGTCGACGAAGGCTGGGCGCGCGAACACCATGCGCTCTGGTACGAGGACATCCGCACCGGCAAGATCCCGGCGCAGCGCACGCCGCCGGTCGAATTGCCGGTGGGGGCACAACCCCGGCCGCTGATGTGAAGTCGCCCGACCTCGCCCGAATCTGCCTGACCGAAAGACCGACCATGCCCCATGCCCAGCTCCTGCTCACAGCGCTGATGCTCAGCGCCTTGCTGACTGCTCCGGCGGTTGCCAAGCTGCCCGCGCCGAGCGACGAAGCCAAGGCCAAGGCGGTGGCGACGGCGGCGAAAACCGCGTGGTCCGACAAGGTCGGCGGCTACCAGTTGTGCCAGGCGATGAATCGGGTCGCCGACGGCTACCGCAGGAACGCGACGGCGAGCAACAAAGCCGTCCCGGCGGCCATCGAGACGCCCGCTTGCAGCGACCCCGGGCCCTTCGTCGCAGCACCCGCTGCGACTCCGCCTCTGGAGGCCTCGGGCGCGCACTCGCCGGCCACGATGGCCGTTGCGCCGCCGAGCTCGAAGGCGACTGCTGCCGAGCTGCAAGGCCAGCCGAAGAAGTAGCGCGCAGCCGCGTCTGGCTGCTGCCTCGGACACTGTTCCGTACCGCGCCCGCATGACACCGCTGCCCCGACTCACCGCCGCCACCGCCGCGTTGATGCACGAGGCCGACGTGCTCGACGAGTTCGGTGCCACGCGCCGCATCTCGATCCCGGCCGAGCGCGCCCTCACCGTGTTTGTGGACAACCGCGAACTGGTCACGCTGATGACCCTCGGCGCGGCGCCCGAATTGCTGGTGCTGGGCTATCTGCGCAACCAGCGGCTTGTCGAACGCGTGGCCGACATCGACTCCATCACGGTCGACTGGGATGTGCAGGCCGCTGCTGTCAAGACCCGCGCCGGCATCGAAGACTTTGACCAGAAGACCGCGAAGCGCGTCGTCACCACCGGCTGCGGTCAGGGCACCGTGTTCGGCGACCTGATGAGCGATCTGGAATCGATCCGCCTGCCTGCTGTAGACGAGCCGTCGGCGCGCCTCAGCCAGAGCGCGCTCTATGCACTGCTGAACGCGATGCGGGTGCAGGAGAGCACCTACAAATCGGCCGGCTCGGTGCACGGCTGCGCGCTGTTCCGCCAGGGCGAGTTGCTGACGTTTGTCGAAGACGTGGGCCGCCACAACGCCATCGACACCATCGCCGGCTGGATGTGGATGAGCGGGGTCGGCGGCGCCGACAAGATCTTCTACACCACTGGCCGATTGACGAGCGAGATGGTGATCAAGTCGGCGCAGATGGGCGTGCCCATCATCGTCTCGCGCAGCGGCGTCACGCAGATGGGGCTGGAGCTGGCGCAACGCCTGAAGCTGGCGCTGTTCGGCCGCGCCACGAACCGCCACTTCATCTGCTACTGCGGCTTCGAGCGCTTCGATTCGCAGCCGGAGGCCGCCCGCGTCTGATGCGGTGCCGTGTCAGGCAATGCGCGCCAAGTCGCGCAAGGATCAGGCAATGCGCGCCAGGTCGCGCAAGTGAGTCGGCCCGGCGCGGCGCTCGATCTCGGCCAGCAGCGGCTTGTTCCAGCCGAGCATGAACATCGCCTCGGCGGTCACGAACATCGGGCCGACGAGCAGGCCGACGATGTCGTCGGCGAACGCCGGCTTGCGCCCTTCGTACCAGTGGCCGATGAACTGGATCAGCCAGCCGAGCACGAAGCCGCCCATGCCCCACGCGAACCAGGCGGCCAGGCTGCCATCGGCGGCCTGGTGGGCGAACAGCATCAGCACGGCGGTGCAGGCGGTGACCATCATGCCCAGGGTCAGGTCGCCGCGGGTCAGGTTCCACGCGGCGACCAGGCCGAACAGCAGCCACGCCGGGCTGAGCGCCACGCCGCCAAAGCCGAACGCCGGCCGGGCCAGCATCACGCCGACGCCGAACACGATCAGCGGCACGCCAATGAAATGGCTGATGATATTGCGCCGGTCGCGGTGGTAGGCGGCGTACTGGGTCAACAACTCGGTGGTGGCGCGCATGGTCGGCCTTCTGGAATCTCGATGACCCAAATGGTAGGCCAATCGATGCCGTCGTGCCGGCTCGAAGTGGCTGCCTACAATCCGCCATCTCTTGAGTCAATATGGCTTTGCCACTTGATTCAAATCCCCGCGGGGGACGGGCGCCGCAGGGCGGCGTCCTTGGGGCACTCTCAAAGGGTCCTGATGAGCATCAAGAGCGACAAATGGATCCGCCGCATGGTCGAGGCGACCGGCATGATCGAGCCCTTCGAGCCCGGCCAGGTGCGCCAGAACACGGCCGGTGAGCGCATCGTCAGCTACGGCACCAGCAGTTACGGCTACGACATCCGCTGCGCGCGTGAATTCAAGGTCTTCACGAACATCTACAGCACCGTCGTGGACCCGAAGAACTTCGACGAGAAGAGCTTCGTCGACATCGAGGGCGATGTCTGCGTGATCCCGCCGAACAGCTTCGCGCTGGCGCGCACGATGGAGTACTTCCGCATCCCGCGCAACGTGCTCACGATCTGCCTGGGCAAGAGCACGTATGCGCGTTGCGGCATCATCGTCAACGTCACGCCGTTCGAGCCCGAGTGGGAAGGCTTCGTGACGCTGGAGTTCAGCAACACCACGCCGCTGCCGGCCAAGATCTACGCCGGCGAAGGCTGCGCGCAAGTGCTGTTCTTCGAGAGTGACGAGGTCTGCGAAACCAGCTACAAGGACCGCGGCGGCAAGTACCAGGGCCAGCGCGGCGTGACCCTGCCGAAAGCGTGAAAAGCGAGAAACGAAGAGATAACTCACGCACCGCAGAGGCGCGGAAGGCGCAGAGGAACGCAGAGAAAGCCATCTGCTTGAATTCGCTCTGCGAAACTCTGCGTTCTCTGCGTTCTCTGCGCCACTGCGGTGCGTGAGTTGGCATGGGCGGTATCGCTTCGATCGACGATGCGTTGCACAAGGAGCTGCACATGAAGATGGATGGCCAGGACGAGAGTTCGAATGTCGAAGACGCGCGCGGATCGAGCGGCGGCGGTGGTGGCTTCAACATCGGCGGGCGCGGCATTGGTGTGGGCACGATTGCGATCGCGCTGGTGGCGGGCTGGGTCTTCGGCATCAATCCGTTGACGGTGCTCGGCCTGCTCGGCGGTGGCGGTAGTGGGCAAACCACGCAGACCACGCAAAGCGCCCCCGGCCCGGTTGCCAGGCCGCCGGCCGACGACACCCAGGCGCGCTTCGTCTCGCAGGTGCTGCGCAGCACCGAGGTGGTCTGGGCCGACACCTTCAAGCAGGCCGGCCAGACCTATCAGGCGCCCAAGCTCACGCTGTACCGTGGCAGCTACCCGACCGGCTGCGGCCAGGGCCAGGCCGCAATGGGACCGTTCTACTGCCCGGCCGACGCCCATGTGTACCTCGACATGAGCTTCTTCGACACGATGCGCTCGCGCCTCGGCGCGCCCGGCCAGTTCGCGCAGGCCTACGTGATCGCGCACGAGGTCGGCCACCATGTGCAGAACCTGCTCGGCATCAGCGACAAGGTCGAGAACGCGCGCCGCCGCGGCACCGAGGCGCAAGCCAATGCGATGAGCGTGCGGCTCGAATTGCAGGCCGACTGCTTTGCCGGCATCTGGGCCAGCAAGTCGCAGCAGGAGCAGGGCTGGCGGCTGGAGCCGGGCGACATCGAAACGGCGTTGAATGCGGCGTCGCAGATCGGCGACGACACCTTGCAGCGTAAGTCGCAAGGCCAGGTCGTGCCCGAGAGCTTCACGCACGGCACCAGCGCGCAGCGCGTCGGCTGGTTCAAGCGCGGGTTCGAGTCGGGCAGCATGGACCGCTGCAACACCTTCGAAGCGCGCCAGCTTTGACCTGTCGGCTGGCTCGCGCGCGGCGCGGCGACGCGCTCAGCGCAGTGCCACGATCCAGTCGCAGCGCAGCCGGTGTGTGTTGTGCAGCCAGCGCCGCAGGCCGACGTAGCCGCCCGGCAGAAACATCACGCTCAGGCATGCCATCTCGGCCCAGCCGGCCTGCAGCAGCAACGCCGTCGGCGCGCCGACCCAGCCCAGCAGCCAGACCGTGAGCACCGCGTCCCAGAGGTTCTTTTCGATCGGGTGCCGTTGCCCCTGGCGCAGGTGCCAGACCTTCAGCTCCTGAAACTGCTGCAGCTTCATCGCAACCTCCGCACGACGCGTTGGGCGCGTCACCGCTTCACCCTAAACCGACCGCCTCCGGTTCGGAAGCACCCAGATTGACGGCCGGGGCAGGGCGCAGCGCAGCGGCCGCCGCGAAGCTCAGCAGCACCAGTGGCACGCCGACGCCGAACGACCAGCGGATGCCGAAGCGCTGAGCCACCAGGCCGAGCAAGGGCGGGCCGAGCAGGAAGGCGACGAACGAGATCTGCGCCAGCGCCGCCACGTTGGTGGCTGCAGCGCGATCGGTGCGCTGCGCGGCGGCCGACATCGCGAGCGGGAAGATCACGCTGCTGCCCACGCCCATCAGCCCGAAGCCGAGCAGGGCGGCCCACGCGGCGGGCGCGGTGAACACCAGCACCGCGCCGGCACCGAGCACGCCCAACAGCACGCGGGCCACGCTCACCGGCTGGTGCCGCTCGACGAAGCCGTCGGCAACGTAGCGCGTCACGGCCTGCGTGAGAGCGCCGGTGGCCACCGCCGCGCCGGCGACGAACGGGCCGGCGCCGAACACATCGCGCATGTAGATTGCCGACCACTCGGCGCCTGCGCCCTCCAGCACCAGGGCCGACAAGGTGACGGCGACGAGCAGCATCACGCCCGCCGTCGGCCGTGCAAACCGCGCCGGTGGTGCGGCGCTGCCTGCACTGCCTGCACTGCCCGCACGTCGGTCTGGCGCGGCGTCAAAGCGCCCGAGGAGCAGCGCGATGCCCAGCAGCACCACCGGCAACGCCAGCCCGAGGTGGGCCTGCGGCGAGACGCCGAGCTGCGACAACCCCGCGCCGAGCAGCCCGGCGCTGAAGAAGCCCAAGCTCCAGAACGCGTGCGCCCGGTTCATGATGCGGCGCCCCAACTGGTGCTCGACCCGGTCGGCCTCCAGGTTGACGATGACCTCGATCGCGCCGATGCACAGGCCGGCTGGAACCAGCAGCGCAAACAGCGCCTGCGGGCCGGTCGCGAACGAGGCAACGGCATAGCAAAGCGGCAGCAGCGCGGTCAGCACCAGCAGCGCGCGGCGATGCCCAACGCGGGCCAGGAATCGGCCGGCGAAGGTCAGCGATACCAGCGTGCCAGTGGCCGCGCCGATCAGCGCCAGGCCGAGCGCGCCTTCGGCCACACCGAGCGCACGCTGGATGTCACCGAGCCGGGGAAAGATGCCGCCCATGCCGAAGGCGTAGAGGAAGAACGCGCCGAAGACGCGCTGGGCAGCGGTCAGCTCCGGGCCGAATCGCCGGGTGAATCGCCAGATGGATCGACAGTGCGCGAGAGCGCGCCGGGGCCGCGCCACCGCTCAGCGCGGGAACGTGCCCGGCAGCAGGATGCTGCGGTCCACGCTGCGGATGTCGGTGTGGCCGCAAAAGGCCATCGTCACGTCGAGTTCCTTGGCGATGAGGTCGAGCGCCTTGGTCACGCCGGCCTCGCCCATCGCGCCCAGGCCGTACAGGAACGAGCGGCCGATCAAGGTGCCGCGCGCGCCCAGCGCCCAGGCCTTCAACACGTCCTGGCCCGAGCGGATGCCGCCGTCCATCCAGACTTCGATCTTGTCGCCCACCGCTTCGGCGATCGCCGGCAACGCGGCAATCGACGATGGCGCGCCATCGAGCTGACGCCCGCCGTGGTTCGAGACGATCATCGCTTCGGCACCGCTGTCGGCGGCCAGGCGCGCGTCTTCCACGTCCATGATGCCCTTCAGGATCAGCTTGCCACCCCAGCGCTTCCTGATCCATTCGACATCGTTCCAGTCGAGCTTGGGGTCGAACTGTTCGCGGGTCCAGGCGCCCAGCGAACTCATGTCGCTCACGCCCTTGGCGTGGCCGATCAGGTTGCCGAAGCCATGCCGGCGGGTGCGCGCCATGCCCAGGCACCAGCGCGGTTTCAGCATCAGATTCAGAATGTTCGCCAGCGTCGGTTTCGGGGGCGCCGTCATGCCGTTCTTCAGGTCCTTGTGGCGCTGGCCGAGCACCTGCAGGTCGAGCGTCAGCATCAGCGCACTGCAGTTCGCGGCGCGGGCGCGGTCCATCAGGCGCTCCATGAAGTCGCGGTCGCGCATCCAGTAGAGCTGGAACCAGAACGGCGCCTGGGTGGCCGCGGCGATGTCTTCGATCGAGCAGATGCTCATCGTCGACAAGGTGAACGGGATGCCGAATTTCTTCGCCGCCAGCGCGCCGAGGATCTCGCCGTCGGCGTGCTGCATGCCGGTCAGGCCGGTCGGCGCAATCGCCACTGGCATCGCCACTGGAATGCCCGCCATCGTGGTGCGGATGCTGCGGTTGTCCATGTTGACCGCCACTCGCTGGCGCAGCTTGATCGCCTGGAAATCGCTCTGGTTCGCGCGGTAGGTGCCTTCGGTGTAGGAACCCGAATCGGCGTAGTCGTAGAACATGCGCGGCACGCGCTTCTGGGCCAGGACGCGCAGGTCTTCGATGTGGGTGATGACGGGCATGGTGTGTGCGGACGGCGTCCGGATCTCGGGGTAGCCCGATGCTAGTCCACCACCGGCACGCGCCATGCGGGTGGCTGCCGTGGCACTGCAGCGCTGTGGCGCTACGGCGGCGCGTTGACGATGTCGCGGTGCATCGGCGCGAGCCGGGCGAGCAGGCGGTTCTGCGTGCTGAAGGCCACGCCGCGCGCGTCCATGCTGTGTTGCAGCACCTCGACCATCGCGTTGAAGTCGGTGCGCGTGATGTCGACGCCGGCATGCAGCTTCTTCATGTTCGCGTCCTTCAGCTTGCAGGGGCCACCGGAGATTTCGCAGAACTGCGTCACCAGTTGCGCCTTGACATGGCGCTGATCCACGTCCTTGAAGAACGGCTGCATGCGCGGGTCGGCAAGCAGCCGTGCCATCAGGTCATCGATCAACATGACGAGGCCGCTCTGGCCGCCGAGCTGCTGGTAGAGCGCGTCCACCGGCGCCGTCTGGGCCGACGCCGCACCGGCCAGCAGCGCGGCGCCGACAAGGGCCGCGCTGGCGCAGGCGCGCAGGCATGTTCGCGTGAGTCGAGTGGTCATGTTCCGTGCCTTCGAAAACGTTCAGTGGGCGATCTGCAGCGACAGGTAGGCGCCGCTCTGATGCGGGTGGCCGACGATGTTGCCGAGGTCCACGTACGCCGCCGTGACCGAGACGTGCTTGCTCGGCGCCCAGGCGATGAACAGGTCTTTCCAGTCGTCCTCGGCAAAGGCCGCGCCGGCGAAGGCGAGCCGGTTCGGTTTGAAGCGAAGCTCGGCGCCGATGGCCAGGTCGCGGCGCAGCAGCCAGGCCACCGACAGCTCTGGCCGCAACGTGTAGCCGCGCTGCTCGGACGAGCCGAACCCGAGCAGCCCGTTCTGGTTTGCCTTCGTCACTCGCAAGGTGCCGTTGACCAGAATGCCGGCGGCGAGGAAGAGCTTGGTCGCGCTCGCATACACGTCGATGCCGCTGCGCTTCGCGCCCACCGAGTCGAGCACGCCACCGATCGCCGGCCCCGGGTTGATGCGCTTGAATTCGATGCCGAGCGCGACCTGCGGCAGCAGCGTGTCGGCTTCGAGCACCGCGTCTCCGGCGACGCGAACTTTCAGGCCGACGATGTCGAGCTGCAAGGTCGTGTCGGGCACGACGACATTGACGTTGAGCGCCTGGCGCGCCACTGACAGCTCGACACGGTCGTCGACGCCGATGGCCGCGCCGAAGGCCGTGAGCGCGTAGTCCTGCATGTGGGTGCGGGTGATGAAAGCGGTGGCGCCGATTTCGCCATCGGTGGCCTGGCTGCCGATCACCGCCCAGGGCGTCAGGCCACCGCCGGCCGCGCCGTCGATGCTGCTCACACCGCCGGTCAGCAGCAGCTTGCCGTTGCCGGGTGCGAGTGCGGGCCGCGGGGCGGGGGTGGGGGCGGTGGCTGTGGTCTGGGCGTGCAGGTCGGCGGCCAGCAAGGCCATGATCAAGCCCAGGCCGAGCGCAAGCCGGACACGGGCCCGGCCAAGGAGAAGGTAGAGGTGAAGGGCAATCATGTTGGACGCGCCGGCGGTCGGTGCGCTGCCGGGGCGATGAAAGATTCGATCCCACCGTATCGTCTCCGCAGCCCGAAACTTGAGCCCGGCGCGGGCTGCGCCGGGCCACTGACTCACGCCTTCGGCGCGGGTTCCTCGAACAGTGGCAGGCTGTAGGCGGCACCCGGCTCGCGCACCGACAGCGGCTCGCGCTTCATCGGCACCGGCACCGCCTGCGGCGCGACCAGCTCGGCCAGGGTCGCCAGCGCGCCCGCCCGCACGCCGAGCAGGCGCAGGCGGCGCGTCAGGTCGACGCGCTTCAGGCACTCGCCGGCGGCGCGCCGGATGGTGGCGGCATCCAGCGTGTGCGCGGGCAGGCTCAGGTCGCGCGTCACCGACTTGAAATCGTCGAAGCGCAGCTTGATGCCGATGGTTTTGCTGGCGTAGCCCTTGCGCGCCAGATCGCCGGCCAGCAGCACGCACAACTGCGTGAAGATGGCGCCAAGTTCGCTGCGGTCGCGCACCGCGTGCAGGTCGCGCTCGAAGGTGGTTTCGCGGCTGATCGACTTGGGCTCGCTGAAGGTCACCACCGGCCGCTCGTCGCGGCCGTGCGAGGCTTCGTGAAGCCAGGCGCCGAAGCTGTTGCCGAAGTGCCGGATCAGCATCGCCGGCTCGGCGGCGGCCACCTCGCCGATGCTGTGGATGCCGAGCGTGGCCAGCTTCTCGCTCGCCTTCGGCCCGATGCCGTTGACCTTCTTCGCCGCCAGCGGCCAGATGCGCGCTTCGAGGCCGTCGGGCGCGAGCAGGGTCAGGCCGTCGGGCTTGTCGAGGTCGGAGCAGATCTTCGACAGCAGCTTGTTCGGCGTGATGCCCACCGAGCAGCTCAGGCCGGTGGCCGTGCGCACTGCATCCTTCAGCGCTTGGCCGACGGCGCGGCCGGCATCGGCTTGCGCGCCGGGCAGGTCGGTGATGTCGATGTAGATCTCGTCGATGCCGCGGTCTTCGACCAGCGGCGCGAGCGCGCGCGCGGCGGCCTTGAAGAGCCGCGAGTAGGTGCGGTATTCATCGAAGTCGCAGGGCAGCAGCACGGCATCGGGCGCCAGCGCCGCCGCCTTCATCATGCCCATGCCCGAGTGCACGCCGAGCGCGCGCGCCTCGTAAGTGCTGGTGGTGATGACGCCGCGGCCGGTGTAGCTGCGCAGCCGGGCGTATTCGCGCGAGCCGTCGGCACGCTCGATGGGCTGATGGCGCCGCCCACCGCCGATCACCACCGGCTGGCCGCGCAGTTCGGGGTAGCGCAGCAGCTCCACCGACGCATAGAAGGCGTCCATGTCGAGATGGGCGATCAGGCGTTGTGCGGGCATGAAGAATGACTGGTCATGCATACAGTAACACGCGCACCTGCAGCGAATGCGAGCGCGGCAAACGGGCGTGGCGCGACACGCCGCGATGCCACAATCCGGCCCGACCGGCGCGTGGCGCCGCAGGAGGCAGCGTGCCGGGCACCGAAGTCTTGAATGTGGGGTCGGCGCGCATGCGCACGGCGGACAAGGGCTTGCTGTCATTGGCGCTGATCGACGCGCGCAACCGGACGCTGCGCTGGCTCAGTGCCTTCGAAGGTGCGCCGGCGCTGGCCCTGCCGCAGGCCGGTGGTTTCGATCCGCCGTTCTGGGTCGCCGGCCACATCGGCTGGTTTCAGGAGCACTGGATCGCGCGCAACATGCAGCGCCAGCGCGGCGAACGCTGCGACCCAAGCCACCCGAAGCTGGGCTCCATCCTGCCCGAAGCCGACCGCTGCTTCGACCCGTCGACAGCCACGCCAGCGAGCCGCTGGGCGCTCGAGCTGCCGGCGCTCCAGACCGTTCGGCAATACCTTGTCGACACCCTCGAGACCACGCTCGATCTGCTCGAGTCGGCACCTGACGATGACGCCGCACTGCACTTCTACCGGCTTGCGCTTTTCCAGGAAGACCAGTGCCACGAAGGCTTCGCCGAACTGGCCCAGGCCGCCGGCTTCGACGCGCGTGTGCTGCCGCCTTTGGCGACCACCGTGGCGCGCGAACCGCTGCTGTTCCCGGCGACGCGCTGGCGCCTCGGCGCCGAGCCGGGCGGCTTCGTGTTCGACAGCGAGAAGTGGGCCCACGAGGTCACGCTGCCCGAATTCGAGATCGACGCGCAGGCGGTGAGCTGGGCCCAGTACGGCGAGTTCGTGCAGGACGGCGGCTATGACGAACGTCGCCACTGGAGCGACATCGGCTGGGGCTGGGTCCAGATGCTGGGCCGGCGCACGCCCCGGCATGTGGATCAGATGCGCCAGGGCGTGCTGTTGCGCCGCTTCGGCCACAGCGTGCGCGCGCCATTGACGCAGGCTGCCGTTCACGTGAGCTGGTTCGAAGCCGATGCCTGGTGCCGCTGGGCCGGCCGGCGCTTGCCGAGCGAGGTCGAATGGGAAGCGGCAGCGGTGCAGGGCGCATCGCGCGGCCTGCGCTGGGGCGACGTGTGGGAGTGGACATCGAACAATTTCCGTGTCTACCCGGGCTCACCGCTGTTCATCGACCAGGTGCCGGCGATGGGCAAGGTTCAGCGCGGCGCGTCGTTCGCGACCGCCAGCCGCCTGCGCCACCCGAAAGTCCGGCGCTCGCGCGGGCCGGCCGATGACATCGGATTCTGCGGGTTCAGGAGCTGCGCCTTCTGAGGCGCGAGTTCGTACCGATCCCTTGAGTTGCTCCCTCTCCCGTTGGCGGGAGAGGATGGGGGTGAGGGTCGATGAGCCAGCGCCTTCTCGACCCGCCGCCAACCCAACCCGCTCCGTTTCTCCACCGCATGAACGACTTGTCCCAGAGCATCCACCTCGCGTTCGGCCTGATTGCCGGCGCCGACACCACGCTGGCGAACACCGTCGCCCTGTCGCTGTTCGTCAGCGGCACGGCCTGCCTATTCGCGGCCGGCTTCGGCCTGGCCTGCGGCGCCTGGCTCGCGGTGGCGCGCTTCCCCGGCCACCGCAGCGTCGTGCTGCTGCTGAACACCTTGCTGGCGCTGCCCTCGGTCGTCGTCGGGCTCGTTGTCTACCTGCTGCTGTCGCGCAGCGGGCCACTGGGGGCGTGGGGCATTCTGTTCACGCCGACCGCGATGGTCATTGCGCAGACGCTGCTGGTGTTCCCGGTGGTCGCCGCGCTGACGCGCCAACTGGTGGCCGACAGCCTGCGCGATGGCGGCGACCAGCTGCGTTCGATGGGCGCGAGCCGGCTGACCTGTGCGCTGCTGATGCTGGTGCATGACCGCTGGGCCGTGGTCACGCTGCTGCTGGCCGCGTTCGGCCGAGCCATCTCCGAGGTCGGCGCGGTGATGATCGTCGGCGGCAACATCGCCGGCGTGACGCGCGTGATGACGACCTCGATCGCCCTCGAGACCAGCAAGGGCGACCTGCCGCTGGCGATGGCGCTGGGGCTGGTGCTGCTGGCCGTGGTCGGCGCTGTCAACGTGCTGATCGCGCTGGTGCGCAGCGGCCAGGGCTCGGCCCTGGCCGGCGCGCGATGAGCCCGAATCAACTGACCACCGAAGCGCTGCTGCGCCTGCGCGGCGCCTCGGTGCGCTTCGGCGCGGTGCAGGCGCTGAGCGACGTGTCGCTGGACGTGATGCGCGGCGACTTCATCGCGCTGATCGGCGCCAACGGCTCGGGCAAGACGACCCTGCTGCGCCTGCTGCACGGGCTGCTGGCATTCGACGGCGTGCGTGACGTGCTGGCCCCACAGGCGCTGCAGGTGATGGTGTTCCAGCGTCCGTTCGTGTTGCGCCTGTCGGTGTGGCGCAATCTGCTGCTGGCCCTGTGGCTGGCGCGGATGCCGCGCGCCGAGCGGGCCGCGCGCGCCGCGCAGGCCTTGCAGCGCGTCGGCCTGACCGCGCTTCGCGACCGGCCGGCGCGGGCGCTGTCGGGTGGCGAACAGCAGCGCCTCGCGCTGGCGCGGGCCTGGGCGGTGCGGCCGCAGATCGTCTTCCTCGACGAGCCCACCGCCAGCCTCGACCCGTCGGCAAAGAAGGAGATCGAGGCCTTGCTCGAAAGTTTTCACGCCACCGGCCTAACGTTGGTGATGAGCACACACAATCTCGGCCAGGCGAAGCGCCTCGCGACCCGCGTGGTGTATCTTGACCGTGGCGAACTGCGGGTCGATCTGCCGACCGCCGAGTTCTTTGCCGACCGTGGCGATGGCGCGGCCGGGCAGTTTCTGAAAGGCGAACTGTCATGGAATCTGGAATGAATCGGCTTCGGTCGCGCGGCCACGCCCGGCGTCTGCTGTGCTCGATCGGTCTGGCGGGAATCTTCTGCGTGGCTGGGTTGACGCCGGCGCAGACGCAGAGCCAGCCGCAAGACCGTTTCATCGTGATGGCCTCGACCACCAGCACCGAGCAGTCGGGCCTGTTCGCGCACCTGCTGCCGGCCTTCAAGGCGGCGAGCGGCATCGAGGTGCGGGTGGTCGCGGTCGGCACCGGCCAGGCGCTCGACATGGGCCGGCGCGGCGATGCCGACGTGCTGTTCGTGCACGACACGGCGGCCGAGGAAAAGTTCGTCGCCGACCGCTTCGGGCTGCAGCGCAGCGACGTGATGTTCAACGACTTCGTGCTGATCGGCCCGAAGAACGACCCGGCGAACGTGCGCGGCAAGGACATCGTGGCGGCCCTCGCGCGGGTGGCTGCGTCGACGCAAGCCTTCATCTCGCGCGGCGACAAAAGCGGCACGCACACCGCCGAGCTGCGCTTGTGGAAGCTGGCCGGCATCGATGCGCCTGTGACCAATGTGAAGGGCTACAGGGAATGCGGCTGCGGCATGGGCCCGGCGCTCAACATTGCATCGGCCACCGACGCCCATGTGCTGGCCGATCGCGGCACGTGGCTGAGCTTCAGGAACCGCGCCAACCTGGCGCTGCTGGTCGAGGGCGACACGCGGCTGTTCAACCAGTACGGCGTGATCGTCGTCAACCCGGCCCGGCACCCGCACACCAAGACGGCACTGGCGCAGGCCTTCGCCGACTGGGTGCTGTCGCCGGCCGGGCAGGCCCACATCGCGGCCTACAAGATCGGCGGCGAGCCGCTGTTCTTTCCAAACGCCCGGCGCTGACGACCCACCCTTCGATGCCTGCCAGATCGGCGTGACAAGCGCTGCGGGCCGGCGCGAAAGCCTCCTAGGGAAACTCCGTCCTGTGCGCGGCGTTTTGATGGCCGAACAATGCTCCGGTCGCCAAGGCTCGACTGCCATCCCGCTTCAGCAAACCTCCAGGAGATACCCGTGAGCGTTCCCATTTCAATGACTGTCAACGGCAAGGCCGTCAACCTGAGCGTTGACCCCCGGACCCTGCTGGTGCAACTGATCCGCGAGAACCTGCAACTCACCGGCACCCACGTCGGCTGCGACACCGCGCAATGCGGTGCCTGCACGGTGCACATGAACGGCCGCGCGGTGAAGGCCTGTTCGATGCTGGCGGTGCAGGCGCAAGGTGCGCAGATCACCACGATCGAAGGCCTGGCGCAAAACGGAACAATGCACCCGATGCAGGAGGCGTTCCGCGAATGCCACGGCCTGCAATGCGGCTTCTGCACGCCGGGCATGGTGATGTCGGCGGTGCAGTTGCTGGCCGACAACCCGAAGGCCACCGAGGCCGAGATTCGCGAGGGCCTGGACGGCAACATCTGCCGCTGTACCGGCTATCAAAACATCGTCAAGTCGATCCAGTTCTGCCAGTCCGGCGCCAAGGCCGGCGCTGCGACGGTCGCTGCTTGATCGCTGCACAAGGAGTACCGCAATGACCGACATGTCCGTTCCCCCGATGCTGAGCCCGATCGGCCAGCCGCTGCGCCGCCGTGAAGACCAGCGCTTCCTGACCGGCGCCGGCCAGTACACCGACGATGTGGTGATGCATGGCCAGACCTACGCCGCCTTCCTGCGCTCGCCGTATGCACACGCGCGCATCAAGTCGATCAAGCTCGACGCTGCCAACGCCGCGCCCGGCGTGGTGCGAATTTTTGTCGGCAGCGACCTGGCCGACGCCAAGGTCGGCGGCCTGCCGTGCGGCTGGCTGATCCACAGCAAGGACGGCTCGCCGATGAAAGAGCCGCCGCACCCGGTGCTGGCGCAAGGCAAGGTGCGCCATGTCGGCGACCAGGTCGCGATGGTCGTCGCCGAGACGCTGCTGCAGGCGAAGGACGCGGCCGAGCTGATCGAGGTCGAGTACGAAGAGCTGCCCGCCGTCATCGACATCGCGAAGGCGCAGGGCCACGCCGGTTCGGTGCACGACGAGGTCGCCGACAACGTCTGCTACGACTGGGGCCATGGCAACAAGGATGCGGTGGACGCTGCGTTTGCGGTGGCCGCGCATGTGAGCACGCTCGACATCGTCAACAACCGCTTGATCCCGAACGCGATGGAGCCGCGCGCCGCGAACGCCAGCTACACCAAACACGACGAGAGCTACACGCTGTACGTGGCGAACCAGAACCCGCACGTCGAGCGCCTGCTGATGTGCGCCTTCGTGCTCGGCCTGCCCGAGTCGAAGGTGCGCGTGATCGCGCCCGATGTGGGCGGCGGCTTCGGCTCGAAGATTTTCCTGTACGCCGAAGAGACCGCGCTGGTCTGGGCCAGCAAGCACGTGGGCCGGCCGATCAAGTGGACATCGGACCGCAGCGAGGCCTTCCTGACCGACGCGCACGGCCGCGATCACGTCACCAAGGTCGAACTCGCGCTCGACGCGAAAGGCATGTTCCTGGCGCTGCG
>JANXZA010000082.1 GCA_025355745.1 Rhizobacter sp.
GGTCGGCGACAAGGTCACCGGTGGGGCCATCAACGCTGAAGGTGCTCTGACAGTCCACACGCTCGCGGTTGGCACCGAGACAACGCTCGCACGCATCATCCGAATGGTCGAATCCGCCCAAGCAGCCAAGGCACCCATCCAGCGCGTGGTGGACCGCGTCAGCGCGGGGTTCGTGCCCGTGGTGCTCGCCATCGCGCTGGTCACGCTGGTGGGCTGGGTGGTGGCGAGCGGGGACTGGGAGCATGCCGTTATCAACGCTGTCGCCGTGCTCGTGATCGCCTGTCCGTGTGCGTTGGGGCTGGCCACGCCAACGGCCATCATGGCGGGCACTGGCATCGCAGCCCAGCACGGCATCCTCATCAAGGATGCCGAGGCCTTGGAAGTGGCTCACGCCGTGACCACCGTCGCTTTCGACAAGACCGGCACGCTGACCGAAGGCCGTCCGTCGCTCGTTGCCGTGTTGCCGGCAGTGGGCGGCACGAGGGACGACGTGCTGTCGCTGTCCGCCGCATTGCAGCAGACGAGCGAGCATCCGTTGGCGCGCGCGGTGATTGACAAAGTGCGGGCGGAGCAGTTGATCGTGCCGCAGGCGAACAAGAGCCAAGCGCTGCCGGGACGCGGACTGCAAGCCACCGTTCGCGGTCAGACGCTGATCCTCGGCAGCAGTCGCCTGCTGCGCGAACTCGGTGTCGACTCGGGCGCGCTGGCCGGTGACGCCGAACGACTCGAAGCGGCGGGCCGAACGGTGTCTTGGCTGATGCGCAAAGACAGTGAGCGTACCGAGCTGCTGGGCTTGCTGGCGTTCGGCGATGCCGTCAAGGCATCGGCACGCGATGCCGTGGCGCGCCTGCATGATCTGGGGATCGCGACGGTGATGCTCACCGGCGACAACCAGGGCAGCGCCGACGCGGTGGCCCGGGAGTTGGGCATCACCGAAGTCCGTGCCGAAGTGCTCCCCGGCGACAAGGCTGCGGTCGTGCAGTCGCTGCGAGCCGCCGGAAAGGTCGTGGCCATGGTTGGCGACGGCATCAACGACGCCCCGGCCCTGGCAGCTGCGGATGTCGGGATCGCGATGTCGACCGGCACCGATGTCGCCATGGCGGCAGCCGGCATCACGCTGATGCGCGGCGACCCGAGGCTCGTTGCCGATTCCCTGGATGTCTCTCGCCGCACGTACGCGACGATCAAGCGTGGCCTGTTCTGGGCCTTCGCCTACAACGTCGTGGGCATCCCTCTCGCAGCCTTTGGCATGCTCAACCCCGTCATCGCAGGCGCCGCGATGGCTTGCAGCAGCGTCAGCGTGGTGGGCAACGCGCTGTGGTTGCGTCGGTGGCGTTCGTCGACCGACCAGCACCCCACCAATCGACCTGCCGAACAACCCCGTCCCGTGACGGCTTGAGGAGAACCACATGCATGCAATGAACATCGGCCAGGCTGCGACGGCCTCGGGCGTCTCGGCCAAGATGATTCGGCACTACGAACAGGTCGGACTGTTTCCGGAGCCCGGCCGGACCGATGCGGGCTATCGCCAGTACAGCGAGAAGGAAGTCCACACGCTGCGCTTCATCCGGCAGGCGCGAGACCTGGGTTTCTCCATCCAGCAGATCGGCGAGCTCGTGGGGCTTTGGCAGAACCGCAGGCGTCCGAGCCGGCAGGTCAAGGCCTTGGCCGAAGCGCACATCAAGGAGTTGGAGCAGAAGACGCAGGACCTGCTCGCGATGAAGGCGACGCTCGAACACCTGGTGCAGTGCTGCCACGGTGACGATCGGCCGGATTGCCCGATCCTGGACACGCTGGCATCGGAGAACGCGGCACCGACAGTCACGAAGGCACGCAAAGGCGCGACAACGAGTGGGTTGCGTTCGGGAAGGCGGCCTGGCGATACGCGCTCCTGAAGCGGCAACTGCCACCCAATGTCGGCCGCGCACGCATCCTGCCGGAACCATCCTCAACAGAACCGCTCTACACTTTCGCCATGATGTCTCGTTTCCGCTTCGCAATGATGTGGTTGTTGCTCTTCGCGTTGCCCCTCCAGGGCTACGCGGCAGCGACCATGCTCAATTGCGGCCCGAACCACCATCGGATGATGGCGGCTTCGATGGCCGAGCCGGACGTGACGCATGAGCACGCAGCCACCGGACAGCATCACCACAAGATGGGCGTGGCCGCTGGCGAACATGAAGTCGCTGCGGTCGATCACAGCGGTGACGCACCGCCGCTACCTCACCTCGACAAGCTCGGGAAGTTCAAGTGCAACGCCTGCGCCGTCTGTTGCACAGGCGCGGCGATGCCAACGGCAGCCTTCACTTTCGACCCGTTCTCATCGGCCATGGCGCCGGAATTCTTCGTGCCTGCCTCGCACGTCGGCTTCGTCACCGACGGGCCGGATCGACCTCCCAGACTTTCCCACCTCTAACGGGCGCTGCACGCGCCCTCGCGCGGCTTCGGTTGCGCGGAACCGTACCTTGATGCGGTGGCGCGTGCGCTTCAACAACCGTTTCCGACAGCGTCATGCCGTCGGCATCCGAGACGAGGATCGTCATGTTTCCAAAATCCAAGGCAGTAC
>JANXZA010000098.1 GCA_025355745.1 Rhizobacter sp.
GCCCTGGCTGCTGGCCGCAACTCTTTGCATCACCGCCGGCTTAGCTCAGGCGCAAGCCTCGAAAGCGCCGGATGCCCTGATCAAGGAAGTCTCGACCGACGTGCTCGATGCGGTCAAGGCCGACAAGTCGATCAAGCAAGGAGATGTGCAGAAGGTCATCGCCCTCGTCGATGCCAAGGTCATGCCTTACGTGAACTTTCAGCGCATGACCTCGTCGGCGGTCGGGCGCTATTGGCGCCTGGCCACGCCGGACCAGCAAAAGCGTCTGCAGGAGGAGTTCAAGACCCTGCTCGTGCGCACCTACTCGGGTGCACTCGCCCAGGTGCAGGACCAGACGGTCGAGATCAAGCCGATGCGGGGCGCGGCCACCGACAAGGAGGTGGTGGTGCGCACCGAGATTCGCGGTCGCGGCGACCCGGTGCAGCTCGACTACCGCCTCGAACAGGCGGCTGCCGGCTGGAAAATCTATGACGTCAACGTGCTCGGTGTGTGGCTGGTCGAGAACTACCGGAACAGCTTCTCGCAGGAAATCGGCGCCAATGGCATCGACGGGCTGATCGCGAAACTGGCCGAGCGCAACGCCAAGGCCGGCGCCGCGAAGAGCTGATCGCGCATGCTGCTGTTGCCAACCACCGTCACCGTCCGTGAAGCCCGCGATGTGCAGCGCATGCTCGGGCAGGCGCTGAAGAGCGAGCCCGACAGCGGGGTCGTCATCGACGCTGGCAACCTCGCGCAGTTCGACTCGGCGGCACTCGCCGTGCTGCTTGAATGTCACCGTCTTGCCAACGCCTGGGGCCGGCCGTTCGCCGTGCGCAACCCGCCGCCGAAGCTGGCAGCGCTGGCGAGGCTTTATGGTGTGGACGGGCTGTTGACGCTGGCCACCGGGCCGCCCGATCTGCCCTTGAAGCCCGGGCCTGCGTCCACGGCGATCCCGTCAGGCCCGTCCAACCTGTCGGCGTGAGCGGAAGGCTGTTGTCAACCACGACGCCAGCCGCCACCCCAGCAGTACCGCGATGACGGCCGCGTAGACGGCCACTTCGGCATAGTTGTGTTTGGCGCTGCGCATCCAGAAGAAGTGCAGCAGGCCGAGCAGCGCTACTGCATAGACCGCGCGGTGCAAGGCCTGCCAACGGGCCGCGCCGAGCGCCTTGATGGCGCGGTTGAAGGAAGTCAGCGCCAGCGGCGTCATCAGCAGCAACGCACTGGTGCCGACCAGGATGAAGGGGCGTTTGGCGATGTCGCGCACGATGCCGGTGACCACGAAGCCCATGTCCAGGCCGCTGTAGCACAGGAAGTGCAAGCAGCCGTAGAAGAATGTGAACAGGCCCAGCATGCGGCGCCAGCGCGCCATCGCAGGCTGCACCATCCATCGCCGCAGCGGGGTGATCGCCAGCGTGATGCACAGGAAGCGCAGGGTCCAATCGCCGGTCGCGCGGATCAGCTTCTCGGCCGGGTTCGCGCCCAGCGCATCGGTGGCGGCGCCAACCACCAGCCACGCCAGCGGCAGGAGGCAGAGCACGAACAGCGCCGGCTTGACTGCGGGGTGCATCAGCGCCGGGCGTCGCCGTGCCGGGCTTGGCAGGCGCGCCCCAGACGCGCCGGCGGGCACGGCAGCAGTGGTGGTCATCGCGTCGCGCTGCCGAGCAACTTCAATAGAACTTCTTCAGGTCCATGCCGGCATAGAGCTGGCCGACCTGTGGCTCGTAGCCGTTGAACATCAGGGTCGCGCGCTTCTTCGAGAACAGGCCGTCTTCGCCAATGCGGCGTTCGGTCGCCTGGCTCCATCGGGGGTGATCGACGCTCGGGTTCACGTTCGAGAAGAAGCCGTATTCCTGGCTCGCGCTCTTGACCCAGCTCGTCGGCGGCTGCTTGTCGGTGAAGCGGATCTTGACGATCGACTTGCCGCTCTTGAAGCCATACTTCCACGGCAGCACCGCGCGCACCGGCGCGCCGTTCTGGTTCGGCAGCACCTCGCCGTACAGGCCGAAGGCGAGCAGCGCCAGCGGGTGCATCGCTTCATCGAGTCGCAGGCCTTCGACGTAGGGCCACTCGAGCACGCGCGAGCCGACGAAAGGCATCGTCTTCGGGTCGACCAGGGTCACGAATTCAACGTATTTCGCGTTGCCCGTGGGCTCGACCCGCTTGATCAGCTCGGCCATCGAATAGCCGACCCAAGGGATCACCATCGACCAGCCCTCGACGCAGCGCAGCCGGTAGATGCGCTCCTCGAGTGGCGCCAGCTTCAGCAGCTCGTCGATGTCGTAGGTCTTCGGCTTCTTCACCTCGCCTTCGATGGCCACTGTCCAGGGCCGCGTTTTCAACGTGTGGGCGTTCTTTTCCGGGTCGGCCTTGTCGGTGCCGAATTCGTAGAAGTTGTTGTACGAGGTGATGTCGGCGTAGGGCGTGGGCTTTTCCATCGTCATGCCACCCGACAGTGCGGAGCGCGCACCTGCCAGCGGTGCCAGCTTGCCGGCCCTGGCCACCTGGGCATGGGCATCGCGGGCGGCCCATGCGGCCAGGGCGCTACCGGCCACGCCGGTGCCAATCAGCTTCAGCGCGTCGCGCCGACCCTCGTAGCTTGCACGCGGCGTGATCTCGGATGAATGGGCGTGGACGAAGCCGCGGTTCTTGAGGAAATGCATCGGTTGGGTTCCGGTGAGGCGTGCGAAGGTGGGTCGCGACTGGCTCGGGCGTCTTACATGGGGCAGGCCGCATGTCATGCCTGGCGGTCCGATTATCTGAGCCGCATCGCACACGAACGACGGGCCGGTGCAAGACCGGCCCGTTTATGTGGACTCACGTACCGGGCGCACCCGGCGGTGCGCTGACGATCAGTGCAGGCCGGCGATGTAGTCAGACACGGCCTTGATCTCGCGGTCGTTCATCTTCGCGGCCACGCCGGTCATCTGCAGGCTGTTCTTGCGCACGCCGCCGCGGAAGGCAACGAGTTGTGCTTCGGTGTAGTCGGCGTGCTGGCCGGCCATGCGCGGGTACTGGGCCGGGATGCCGGCGCCGGTCGGGCTGTGGCAGCCGGCACAGGCGGGAACGCTGCGGTCGGCAATGCCGCCGCGGTAGATTTTCTCGCCCAGCGATACCAGTTCCTTGTTCTTTGCAAAGCCGGGCTTGGCCTGCTTGCCCGCGTAGAACGCGGCGACGTTCCTCATGTCGTCTTCCGACAAGGCCGAGGCCATGCCCATCATGATGGCGTTGGCGCGCTTGCCCGACTTGAATTCGGTCAGCTGCTTGACCAGATATTCAGGGTGCTGGCCCTGCAGGATCGGGTTTGCCGGGCTGCCGCGCGAGCCGTCGCTGGTGTGGCAGGCGGCGCAGACGTTCGTTGACGTGGCCTGGCCCTTGGCCAGATCGGGCTTGGCTGCGGCCTTGGCCGGCTCGGCGGACATGGCCGCTGGCACGGCGAGCATCAGGCAGGCGCCGATGGCAGAGATCACAGAGGCAACAGACTTCATGGCAGGCAGCTTTTACTTGTGCAAAACCGGGTGATTTTACAATGAGAGTTTTGGGCGACTCCATGGCCGAGCAAAGCAATTCAATTCAAGCGCACACGGCAGTGCAAACGGCAGCCCAAACGCAGGCCCGAGCCGAGCCGCAAGTGATAGTGCCGTCGTCACCATCGGCCGCCCCGCCGCCGACCCCCGCCGAGGCGGAAAAGCGCGCCCTCGGTTGGACCCACACGGCGCGCTTTCGCACCACCGCCAGCCAGCTCGACCAGCTGCCGCAAACCGAGTTGCCCGAGATCGCTTTCGTCGGCCGCTCCAACGCCGGCAAGTCGACTGCCATCAACATGCTGACGCAACAAAAGCGCCTGGCGTTTGCCTCGAAAACGCCCGGCCGCACCCAGCACATCAACCTGTTCGACCTGGGCCCGAAGATGGTTCCGAACGCGATCTTCGCCGACCTGCCGGGCTACGGCTACGCTGCCGTGGCGCGCGGCGCGAAGCTGCGCTGGCAGAAGGTGATGGCCGACTACCTCGACGTGCGCCGCAGCCTCGTCGGCGTGGTGCTGATGATCGATTCGCGGCTCGGATTCACCGACCTCGACCATCAGTTGATGAGCTTCGTCGGCCCGCGCGTGGGCAACGGCTCGGTCAGGCTGCTGGTGCTGTTGACCAAGGCCGACAAGCTCAACCGCAGCGAGGCTGCGGCCGCGCTGGCGAGTGCGCAGGCCGTGCTGGGTGACCTGGCGACCGACGAGGCGGATGTGGGCATCGCGCTGTTTTCGGCGCTGAAGAAGTCGGGCGTCGGCGATGCCGCCAGGGTCTTGCACGGCTGGGTCCACGCGGGAGCGCAAGCATGATTGAAACCTTCCAGGCCGTGCTGCCGCACGGCATCACGCTGAGTTGCCGCGCAGCTGGCCCGTTAGGCGCCCCGGTGCTGGTGTTCCTGCACGGCTTCCCGGAGGCGGCATTCGTCTGGGACGAGCTGCTCGAAAACTTCAGCGACCGCTTCCGCTGCGTCGCGCCCAACCTGCGCGGCTTCGAGCAATCGTCGTCGCCGACCGAGCCCGAGGCCTACCGCGTCAAACACCTGATGGCCGACCTGGACGCGTTGATCTCGCTCGTTGCGCCCACCGCCGGTGCGCCGCTTGAAGCGCTGATCGCGCACGACTGGGGCGGTGCCGTGGCGTGGACCTTCGCGGCCCTGAGGCCGGATCGCGTCAAGCGCCTGGTCATCATCAACTCGCCGCACCCCGCGACCTTTCTGCGCGAGTTGCAGCGCAGCCCGCAGCAGCAGGCAGCGAGCCGCTACATGAACTTTTTGTGTCGCCCGGATGCCGAGGCCTTGCTGGCCGAGAACGACTTCGCGCGCATGTGGCCGATGCTTGCCGGCATGGGCGCGTTGAATTCGCAGCGGGTTGGCGCTGGCTGGCTGACCGAAGCGGTGCGGGCCCAATACCGGGCAGTCTGGAGCGCCGGCCTGACAGGCGGCTGCAACTACTACCGCGCTTCGCCACTGCGCCCGCCGGTCAGCGCGGACGATGCCGTGATGAGCATCGAATTCCCGCCCGCCTACGTCACCGTCACGCTGCCCACGCTGGTGCTCTGGGGCGAGGACGACACGGCCTTGCCGATCGGCCTGCTCGACGGTCTGGAGGCCTTCGTGCCCGACCTGCGGCTGGTGCGCGTGCCGGGTGCAACGCACTGGATCGTGCACGAGCGGCCGCAGTTCGTCGCCGCCGAGATCGAGCGTCATTTGGCGGGCTGAGCGGCCTGCCTTGCGCCCTGGTTGGTCAGCGCGGCCGGGCAATGTCGCGCATTACCGCGTCGAGGGCGCGCTGCACCAGCGTGCGCGTCTCGAGCGCCTGCATCAGCCCTTCGGCGGCGAGCCGTTCAAGTGCGCGCTGGGTGATCGAATGGGTGCGCGCGGGCGTCTCGCCGGCGAACAGGTAGAACAGGAAAGCATCGCTGTGCCACAGCAATTGCACCCGCGCCCAGCGGCCGTGCAGGAACAGCCGCAGGTGGTCCGAGACGCGCAGGAAATCGAGCCGGCGGCCCGCGCCGTCGGGATGCAACGAAGGCTCGTTGCCCATCAACTCGGCGGGCACCGTCTCCATCGAGCCGAGGTCGATCACGGAGTCGCTGAAGGTCATCGCGCCGGTGCTCGGTTCAACCTCTTCGCTGCGCATTCGCTGCACGATCTCGTCGGCCGACAGCGCGCCGAAGCCGCTGCGCCCGCCGGGCCGCAAAGCCTCGGTGTGGATGGCCATCAACTCGTCGAGAACGCGCGCCTGTTCGGCCGCCGGCAGCGCGATCAGTGCCATGCCCGAACGCAGGCGCTCAAGCAGGCTCGGCAGCAGTGTCAGCAGGCGCTGGCGGCTCTTCGGGTGGTCGGGCAGCTGGACGCTCCAGATCAACTCGTCGACGAGCTTGACGTAGCCGCGCGTCGCCTCGGAATGCTCGCCGGTGCGCTGCATCGAGTCGGCCAGCACGCGGGCCCAGGTGGCGGTGATGAAGCGCCGGATGCTCGGGCTGGTGTGCATCGGCGCCATCTGGTCCACCAGCCGGCGCGACAGGTGCTGCTCCAGCACCTCGCGGCGCTCGGCGGCTTCCAGCAGAGCGACGGTGGGCTGCGCGGCGCGCAATTGCACTTGCAGCGCCTCGGCAAGGAAGGCGTCGAAGCGACCCAGCGCGCGCCGGTACAGCGCCGCGTCGGGCGCGGCTGCGCGGGCCAACCCGTCGGCCAGTTCGTTGCAGAACTGCAGGGTCGCCAGGCTGCGTGGATCGCCCGCCTGGGAATGGCTGCACGCCGCTTCGCCGATGCGGTCGAACAACTGCCAGACGGTGTGCTGCGGCGAATCCATCATTGAGGGGTCGTGCAAGGCGACCCGCAGCGCCGACGCCTGCAGGCGCGCCAGGACCGCAACGAAGGCTGCGGGAAGGTGGGTGTCGGCCTGCATCGCGTCGAACACGCGCGACAGCAGCTCAATGATCTGCCGATCGACCGAATTGCTCGCGCTGGCAAGCAGCGCCGTGCGATGGGCTGCCAGGCGCTTGCCGATCGGGTCGGTCTGAGGCTGCCCCGGCGCATCGCCCTCAGCGCCGGCGTGGACGCCGGGCAGCACATCGGGCAACGCATCGGTCAGCGCCAAGTGCCGCAGCAACTCGTCGAGCCGCGCCAGCGCCTGTTCGAACTCCGGGTTCGACGCATCGACGCCGGCCCGGCGATGCGCGCTGTCGGCCGGCCCCGACACCTTGCCGACACCGAGCCGCAACTCCCCCGAGCCGCTGGGCATGCGCGACAGCATGTTGGCAATCGCGCCCGGCTGACTTGCATCGAGCGTCGCGGGCCCGCGTTCGGGCGCTGCGCCCGGCGCCAGCAGGATGGTGCGGTAGATGCCAGGCTCCACGCCTTGCGTCTCGAGCCGGGTGCAGGCCGCTGCCCAGGCGTTCTTCAACAGCCCGGCCGCCACGCCCACGGAGACGCGCAGCAGCGTGCTCCGCTCGCCCTGCCCACCGGCCACGGCGCACGCCGCCTGCCAGAGCGCGGTCGCGTATGCGGCGGGTGGGAAGGGGTTCGATTCGGCGCTGACATGGGTCTGGCCGATCAGGGTCGAGGTGAAGGTTTGAAGCTCGCGCAGTTCCCACTCGGCGGTGGTGTCGATGCGCTGCATGGCGCGCGAAATCTCGATGTCGATCTCGACCCGCGACTCGTCCATCAACGAAAGCCCGCCGGCGCTTGCCAGCGCGGTGCGGCCATCGCCACGGCCTTGTTCTGCGAGTTCCTCCAGCACCTGCATTCGCAAGGCCTCGACGAACGCTGCCTGGTAGGCCGCGCCGTGGCGCTGCAGGGCTTCGACCAGCGCGAAATGGTGCTGCCGTTCGCTCGGGCTGACCACACCGTCTTTCGAATCGCGCAACAACTGCAAGGTGCCGATCAACGTGCGCTGAATCAGCGCAGGCGCGAGATCCAGTTCGTCGTCAACGAAGCGTTGCAGCAGGGGGGCAATCGGCATCGTGAGCCTCGGACAGGAAAAACAAGGCGATTATCCCGCGCGCCCGCCGGTGCCCCGCGCCAATGTGTCGCCGTACGTGACCACACCGTCCATGAAAAAAGGCCACCGAAGTGACCTTTGAGCGAGGCCGGGAGGTTGAACATCAGCCGTGCCCGGCTGATGTTCCAACGCCCCGAGCTATGAAGGCAGCGCAAGCTGCCCTCATAACATCACATGTCCATGCCGCCCATGCCACCCATGCCGCCCATGCCGCCGCCCATGCCACCACCGCCGCCGCCGGACTCATCCTTCGGCGCCTCGGCGATCATCGCTTCGGTGGTCAGCATCAGCGACGCGACCGAGGCCGCGTTCTGCAATGCCGTGCGCGTCACCTTGGTCGGGTCCAGGATGCCCATTTCGATCATGTCGCCGTAGGTGTCGTTGGCCGCATTGAAGCCGTAGTTGCCCTTGCCGGCCAACACCGCAGCCACCACCACGCTGGCTTCGCCGCCGGCGTTGTAGACGATCTCGCGCAGCGGCGATTCGATGGCCTTGAGCACCAGCTTGATGCCGGCGTCCTGATCGGCGTTGTCGCCCTTGATCACGCCGGCCGACTGCTTGGCACGCAACAGCGCCACGCCACCACCGGCGACGATGCCTTCTTCGACGGCGGCACGGGTTGCGTGCAGCGCGTCTTCGACGCGGGCCTTCTTTTCCTTCATCTCGACTTCAGTGGCAGCGCCAACCTTGATCAGTGCCACACCGCCGGCCAGTTTGGCCACGCGCTCTTGCAACTTCTCGCGGTCGTAGTCGCTGGTGGCTTCCTCGATCTGCACGCGCACTTGCTTGACGCGCGCTTCGATGTCGCCCGCCGCGCCCGAGCCGTCGATGATCGTGGTGTTTTCCTTGCCCACTTCAACGCGCTTGGCCTGGCCCAGATCGGCCAGCGTGACCTTCTCGAGCGTCAGGCCGACTTCCTCGGCGATGACCTTGCCGCCGGTCAGGATCGCAATGTCTTCGAGCATCGCCTTGCGGCGGTCGCCGAAGCCCGGCGCCTTCACGGCCACGACCTTCAGGATGCCGCGAATTGTGTTCACGACCAGCGTGGCCAGAGCCTCGCCTTCGACTTCTTCAGCCACGATCAGCAGCGGACGGCCCGACTTGGCCACTTGCTCCAGCGTGGGCAGCAGGTCGCGGATGTTGCTGATCTTCTTGTCGAACAGCAGCACGAACGGGTTGTCCAGAACGGCGGTCTGCTTTTCCGGGTTGTTGATGAAGTAGGGCGACAGGTAACCGCGGTCGAACTGCATGCCTTCGACGACTTCGAGTTCGCTGTTCAGGCTCTTGCCGTCTTCGACGGTGATGACGCCTTCCTTGCCGACCTTGTCCATCGCCTCGGCGATGATGCGGCCGACTTCCTCGTCGCTGTTCGCAGAGATGGTGCCGACCTGGGCGATTTCCTTCGACGTGGTGGTCGCCTTCGACTGCTTCTTGAGTTGCTCGACCAGCACCGTGACGGCCTTGTCGATGCCGCGCTTCAGGTCCATCGGATTCATGCCGGCGGCCACGTACTTCATGCCTTCGTGGACGATGGCCTGCGCCAGCACGGTGGCCGTGGTGGTGCCGTCACCGGCGATGTCGGAGGTCTTGGAAGCGACTTCCTTGACCATCTGCGCGCCCATGTTCTGGAGCTTGTCCTTGAGCTCGATTTCCTTGGCCACGGACACACCGTCCTTGGTCACGGTCGGGCCGCCGAACGAGCGCTCGAGCACCACATTGCGGCCCTTCGGGCCCAGGGTCACCTTGACGGCGTTGGCCAGGATGTTCACACCCTCGACCATGCGTGCGCGGGCTTCGCCGCCGAAAATAACGTCTTTTGCTGCCATGTCTTTTTCTCCGAAATCTTGAAAGGTTCAGTCTGCGGGGTGAAGTGCTTTACTTCTCAACCACAGCAAACAGATCGTCTTCTTTCATCACCAGCAGTTCTTCGCCGTCGACCTTGACGGTCTGGCCGCTGTACTTGCCGAACAGGACGCGGTCGCCGACCTTTGTGTTCAGGACGATGAACTCGCCCTTGTCGGTGCGCTTGCCCGGGCCGACGGCCAGCACTTCACCCTGGTCGGGCTTCTCGGCCGCGTTGTCGGGGATCACGATGCCGGAGGCGGTCTTGGTTTCTTGTTCCAGACGCTTGACGATCACGCGATCGTGCAGAGGGCGAAGTTTCATGGGATCTCCTTGAGGACTCAAATGAGTGTTAGTTGAGGATCGACGCGAAGTGGGCGCTCAATCACTTGAAGCAGGAACGGCGGTTGGTTCGTCATTTCCGCTGTTAGCACTCAGCAATTGCGAGTGCTAGCAAGCAAATTATAGGGGTGAGCGTCCATGTTTCAAGACCAGCTGACGGGCGTCGACCCAAATCGACCACTGGTCGATCAAGCAGAGCGGGTCGGATCAGGCCGCCGGATCGACGCTGGCGAGGTAGCGAGGTGCCCGCCGCGCCATCGTGGCCTGCTCGAAGGCATAGGCCAGCCCGAGCAGTCGCGCCTCGCTCCAGGCCTGCGCGAAGAAGCTCAGGCCGACCGGCAGCCCATGCACCAGCGCCGCCGGCACCGTGATGCTGGGCGTGCCCGCAACCGCCGGCGGCGAGGTGCTGCCACCACCGACATAGTGATCGCCCAGCACCAGGTCGCTGATCCACGCCGGGCCGCCGGTCGGCGCGATAAGGGCGTCGAGGCGGTGCTCGCGCATGGCGGCGTCGATGCCTTCGTCGCGGGCCACACGCACGCACAGCGCGCGGGCCTCGAGGTAGGCGGTGTCGGTCAACGGGCCCTTCGCCTGCGCCTTGATGAACAGGTCTTGCCCGAACCACTTCAGCTCGCGCGCCGCATGGCGATCGTTGAAGGCGATCACCTCGGCCAGGCTCTTTACCGGCGCGTTCGGGCCGAAGCGCTGCAGATAGGCGTTCAGGTCGGCCTTCAACTCGTACAGCAACACGGTCAGTTCAGCGTCGCCGACCGTGTCGATGGCCGGCAACGTGACGGGATCGACCAGCACCGCGCCGGCCCGCTCGAGCGCGGCCAGCACCGGCACAAAGGCCCGCTCGACGCCGTCGTGAAAGCCGAAGAACTGGCGCGCCACCCCGAGCCGCGCGCCTTTCAGAGCACCCGCGTCGAGGGCGGCCGTGTAGTCGCTCAAGCTGCGCGCTGCAACGCCCTGCATCGCCGCGTCGCGCGGGTCGGCGCCGGCCAGCGCGCCCAGCAGCAGCGCGCAGTCGCGCACGCTGCGCGCCATCGGGCCGGCGGTGTCCTGGCTGTGCGCGATCGGCACGATGCCGCTGCGGCTGATGAGGCCGACGGTGGGCTTCAGGCCGACGATGCCGCACACCGACGACGGGCTCAGGATCGAGCCGTCGGTCTCGGTGCCGACGGCCGCCGCGCACAGGCTCGCGGTCACCGCGACGGCCGAGCCGGAGCTCGACCCCGAAGCGCTGCGGTCCAGCGCATGCGGGTTGCGGGTCAGCCCGCCGCGGGCGCTCCAGCCGCTGCTGCTGTGGCTGCTGCGGATGTTCGCCCATTCGCTCAGGTTGGTCTTGCCCAGGATCACCGCTCCGGCCGCGCGCAGCCGCTGCGCGACGAAAGCGTCTTCGGCCGGCCGACTGCCCAGCAGCGCCAGCGAGCCGGCCGTGGTTGCCATGCGGTCGTGAGTGTCGATGTTGTCCTTGATGAGGATCGCCAGGCCGTGCAGCGGGCCGCGCGGGCCCTTGGCGCGGCGTTCGGCATCCAGAGCCCGGGCGATGGCCGGCGCATCCGGGTTGAGTTCGAGCACGCTTGCCAGGCTCGGCCCGTTTCGGTCGAGCGCCTCGATGCGCGCGGTGTACGCCGCCACGAGGCGCTGTGAATCGAGGCGGCCCGCGTCCATGTCGGCGCGCAAGTCGGCAAGGCTGCGTTCTTCGATGTTGATGGATGACATGGGGGTGCGGCTGGGGGCGCGTGAGGTGCGACCCGATGCGCCGGCCGTCAGCCAGGGGCTGGCGGCACTGGACAACAGCAGTGCGCGTCGGTTGATGGGCATGGTGGCAGCGATTCTGGCGCGTGAGCACGATGATGGCCTGCCGAGGTGGATTCGACACCGGGCAAACCCTCAAGCAAGCTCGGCGCGTGCCAAGCGATAGTTGCTCCAGCCGGGCTGCCAGCCGCCCACCGCCTCGCGCTTGCGCGCGGCGGTTGTCTCGACCGGCGCCTCTTGGCCGGCCTTCAACCTGGGACTGGAATGCCATGAACCACCTCAGCGGCATGGACGCCTCGTTCCTGCACTTCGAGACGCCCGAGATGCCGATGCACGTCGGCAGCCTGCAGATCCTCGATTTGCCGGCCGGTTATGCGGGTGATTTCTATGAAGACGTGAAGCGCTACGTGGCCAGTCGCATGCACCTGGCCGATGTGTTCCAGCGCAAGCTCGCGCTGATGCCGTTCGAGCTGGCGAACCCGGTCTGGGTCGATGACGAAGACCTCGACATCGACTACCACGTGCGCCATGTCATCCTGCCTCGGCCCGGCACCTGGGTGCAGCTCGAACGCTATGTGGCGCGCTTGCATTCCGGCCTGCTCGACCGCAGCCGCCCGCTCTGGGAAACCTACGTGATCGAAGGCCTGGCCAGCGGCCAGATGGCGATCTACAACAAGATGCACCACGCCGCCATCGACGGCCAGGCCGGCGTGGCCGTGACCAAGGCATTGCTGGGTGATTCAGCCGTGCCGGCGCCAGTCAAGCTACCGCGCGCGCGGCCGCGCACCCACCAGTACCAGCTCGGCATGGCCGAACTCGCGGGCGCGGCGCTGAGCAACGCCGTGCAGCAGGCGGCGAAGATCGTCAAGTCGGTGCCGGCAACGCTGCGCGCCATCGTCAGCGTGGTCTACCCGGTCACCGAGGACGGCAAGCGCCACCTGACGCTGCCGCAGGGCCTGCAGCGCGCGCCGCGCACACCGTTCAATGTGGCGATCACAAACCAGCGCACATTCGCGGCGCGCTCGCTGCCGCTGGCCGATATCAAGGCCATGGCCAAGCGCAGCGGCGCGAGCCTGAACGACATCGTGCTGGCGGTTTGCGCCGGCGCATTGAAGCGCTACCTCGACGACCACAACGTGAAGCTGGCCCGGCCTCTGGTGGCGGGCGTGCCGATATCGCTGCGCGAGGCCGGCAACACCGACCCGAACAACCAAGTGTCGATGATGATGGTGAGCCTGTGCACCGACATTACCGACCCGATCGAGCGCCTGCAGGCGATCCGGGCCTCGGCGAACGTCGGCAAGAAGCTGACCGGAAGTTTCAAGGCCGCCATTCCCACCGACTTCCCGTCCCTGGGCGTGCCGTGGCTGATGTCGGGTGCGGCCTCGCTGTACGGCCGCTCGCGGCTGGCCGAGCGGCTGCCGCCGATCGTCAACGTCGCGATCTCGAATGTGCCCGGGCCGCAGTACCCGCTTTACTTTGCGGGCGCGAAGCTGGCCGGCTTCTACCCGGTGTCGATACCGGCCCACGGCGTGGCCTTGAACATGACGGTGCAGAGCTACAACGGCGCGCTCGAAGTCGGCCTGACGGCATGCCGCCGCGCACTGCCCGATGTGACCGATCTGGCCGATCATGTGGTGCATGAATTCGAGTTGCTGCGCGGCCTGATTGATGCGCTGGAGCCGAAGGCGCCGGCGGTTGCAGTGGACGTCGCGCCGGCGGCGAAGAAGCAGTCAAGGGTGCGCGCGCCGGCCGTCAAGGCTGCTGCGCAGGTGCCGGTCAAGCGCAGCCCCAAGCGATCAGTGCCGCAGGCACGGGCGCGCCGCGCGGCGTCCTGATTTGACACCGGTCAGATCACGTCATTCGTTCCGCTTGACCCTACTCAGGAGCCGCGCATGCCCACCGCCCGAAAGACAGCACGCAAGTCGGTTGCGAAGACCTCGGCGCGCAGCGCAGCCACGGCGGTGACCGACGTCGTCGCACTGGACAAGCCGCTGAAGCTGCTGACTTCGCAAACGCAAGACAAGCCGGCCGGCGACAAGGGGCTGATGAGCCTCGCCCGCGACCTGCGTTCCTGGACCGGCTTCGTGCTCGGCATCGCCAACACCGCCGCCGACCTGTCGTTTCGTGTCGCCAGCTCCAGGCTGACCAAGCCTTCGCACAAGGCGGCGGTGGACAAGGCCGGCAGCCTGTTCCGCAGCCTGCGCGAAGGTGCGGGCCTGACCTTGCAGGACCTGGGCAACGCGATCGACCTGAAAGACGTTTCGCTGCTCGAAGATGTGGAAGGCGGCAAGGTCGGGCTGCCGTTCGAGATCATCCTGCGGCTGGCCGGCGTGCTTGGGCGCAACGACCCGATCCCGATCGCGATGAAGCTGACGCGCTCCTACAACCCGAAGCTGTGGGCCACGCTCGAAAGCCTGGGCATCGGCCGCCTGGCGGTGCAGGCCGGGCGCGAGCGCGAGTTCGCCAACCTGTACCGCGCCAGCGACGCGGCGCGCGAACTGAACGACGAGGAGTTCGCCGCCGCGCTCAAGTTCGTGCGGGCCTCGTTCGAAGCGGCCTTGACGTTTCGGGCCGAGACGGTGACGAGCGCGCGAGCCGGCAAGGGCGTGGCGAAGCCAGCGCCGAAGTAGTCCGCCGACGCGGTCATCCGCCCGCCTGCCAGGTGATGCAGCGGTTGTTGGCCGGCATCGGTTGATCGTCGATGCGCCACAGGCCGGCGGCCTGCGCGAGCGCCTCGACGGCCTCGATGTCGCGGATGCCGCGCTGCGGATCGTCGGCGCGCAGCGCCGCATCGAAGGCTGCGTTGCTGGCACTGCTGAACTGCCCGCCTTCGTTGAACGGGCCGTAGACCGTCAACAGCGCGCCGGGGCGCATCACATCGGGCAGGCCGTGGAACAGCAGCACGACCTCGTGCCAGGCCATGATGTGCAGCGTGTTGGCGCTGAACACGGCATCGAAGCGGCCGGCCGGCCACGCGCCATTCACATCGAAGGCCTGCGGCGGCGGCGTGTTCGGCAAGCGGGCTTCGGCCAGCCATTGCCGGATGCCGGGCAGGTGGGCTGACACGTCGGAGGTCTGCCAGACCAGGTTCGGCATCGCGGCTGCAAAGTGAACCGCGTGCTGACCGGTGCCGCTGCCGACTTCGAGCACGCACGAACGGTCGGCAAAGCGCTTGCGCAGCAGCGCCAGGATGGGCTCGCGATTGCGTTCGCAAGCGGGCGAGAAGGGCTTGTCCATGGCGCATTCTGCGGCCTGATCGGCGGCGCAGACCGTAGCCTTGGCGACAGCTCCGGCATCGCGCAAAGGCTACAGTCAGGCCATGCTCCGACCTCTCATCGCCCTCGACGCCGACGGCGTGCTGCTCGACTTCCACCTTGGCTACGCCAGTGCCTGGCAACGCGCCTTCGGCCACACGCCGAGCGAGCGCGACGCCCTGGCTTACTGGCCGATGGACCGCTGGCACGTCGAGCGCCTGGACGCCTCGCGGCGCGATCTATTTCGGGCCGCCTTCGACGCGCAGTTCTGGGCCACCGTACCGGCCATCGGCGGCGCGGTGCAGGCCTGCCAGCGCCTGCACGACGCCGGCTTCGAACTGGTGTGCGTGTCGGCGCTCGATCTGGAGTTCGAGGCGGCTCGTTTGCGCAACCTGCGCGACCTCGGCTTTCCGATCCAGCGCGTGATTGCCACCGGCAATGCGGCCGGTGCGCGCAGCCCGAAAGCCGACGCGATCACGGGCTTGAAGCCGCTGGCCTTCGTCGACGACTACGTGCCCTACATGCGCGGCGTGCCGGGCGATGTGCACACCGCGCTGGTGCTGCGGGCGCCGAACGGCAGCCCGAACATTGGCGACGACATGACGCTGGCGAAATCAGTGCACCCCGACCTGGCGGGCTTCACCGACTACTGGTTGTCGCGCTGATCCGGCCTCACCGGCGCCAATGCGCCGTCGTCGGTGCCAGGCACGGTCGAATCGATACCGGCATCGGCATCGGTTTCGGCCGCAACGCTGAAGCGCTCGCTGGCCCAGGCGCCAAAGTCGTGGTTCTTGCAGCGGGCACTGCAAAACGGCCGGTACGGGTTCTCGACCGCGTATATGCACCCCGCGCCGCACCCCGGGCAACGCACGCTGCGCACGACGCTCGGGCGCGGTTTCATGAGCACAAGGTCAGCTCGAAGCTGGTGTCGGCGGGGCTCGGCCGCAGCCGGCCCTCGGCGTCCTGCTTCATCAGCCGCACCGACGCCATCAGGCGATGGCCGCTGATCTCGGGCACGAGGTCGTCGGCAGCCGCCAACCGCACGCGCATCAGCTGGTAGACGCGGCCCTGCGGCAGGCTTTGCTGGTATTGCCCGGCCGGCGCCACCACCTTCTGCGGCGTGCCGGAATCGCGCAGCAGCCCGAGCAGCACCTGCAGTGCTTCGGCCAGCGGCATCATCGAGCCGACCCACTGCAACAGGTCGGCGCGCCGGCTCGCCGGCGCGTGCTTCTGCCAGGCGTAATAGGCTGGCAGATCGAACTCGCAGGTGCCGCCGGGAATGCTGATGCGGCTGCGAATGCTCATCAGCCATTCGTTCGAATTCAACGCCGCACCGGCCTTGCCATTCAACTGGTTCAGGCCGTTGAACGCATGGTCGATGCGCAGCGTGATGGTATCCAGCGCCTGCTCCGAGATCGACGGGTTGCCGCGGTAGCCGTTGAGTTGCAGCTTGTGCTTGTCAAGCTCCTTCAGCAGGTCGGACTTGAGATCGGCGCGCGCGGCCACGTCCATGATCTCGAACAGCGTGGCCAGCGCGTAGTGGTGGTCGACGACCGTGTCGCGAGCGATCAACTGGCCGAGGCGATCGAACAGGTGTTCGAGCCGCAGCATCGTGCGAATGCTTTCGTTGAACGGGTACTCGTAGAGGATCACGGTGCGGCTTCCATGGCAGGCGCCTGCAGGGCTTGGGGCCGTGAGAGGCCGGGACTGGAGGATTGTTCCACAGGCCACTGGCGGCCCATCGCGTGCCTCAGGGCGACGCGGCGTTGCGTGCTGGCGCCCAGGCCTGCCAGAGCGAGCGCACTGCGTCGCCGAGCTGGCGCAGGTCGATGGCGTCGTTGCAGATGACGGCATCGGCGCAGGCGCGACGCTGCGCGCGCGAGGCTTGTTGCGCCATCACGGCCTGCACCGTCGCGGCCGTCCAGCCTGAGCGTGCCAACACCCGGCGCACCTGCGTGGCCTCACCGCAATCGACCACCAGCACCCGGTCGACCCGCGCCCGCCAGCGGCCCGATTCAACCAGCAGCGGCACGTCGAAAACGATCGCCGGTGCAGCGTGCGCAGCTTCGGCCTGACGCTCGGTTTCGGTGCCGATCAGCGGATGAAGAATGGCCTCCAGGCGAAGCTTCGCAGCGGGGTCGGAGAAGGCCAGCGCGCGCATCCGGGCGCGGTCGAGGGCGCCGCTCGCATCGATGAAATCAGCACCGAATGCGCTGCGGATCGCACCGATCGCGGCACCTCCTGGCTGGCTGAGTTGGCGCGCGATGGCGTCGGTGTCAATCAGCGTTGCGCCGCACTGCACGAGCAGCACCGCGACCGTGCTTTTGCCACTGCCGATGCCACCGGTGAGGCCGATGCGCATCGCGTGGCTTACGTCGGCACGAGCCACAGCCGCGTCAATTGCTCGCCGAAAAACAGCGCCGCGATGCCGCCGCTGGCAAGGTAAGGGCCGAACGGGATTGGCACGTCCTTGTCGTGACGGCGCAGCACGATCAGGCCGATGCCGACCGTGGCGCCGACCGCTGACGACAGCAGGATGATCGACGGGATCAACGCCCAGCCGAGCCACGCACCGAGCGCGGCCAGCAGCTTGAAGTCACCGGCCCCCATGCCTTCCTTGCCGCGAATCAAGCGGTAGGCGTGACAGACCAACCAGAGCGACAGGTAGCCCGCTACCGCACCACCGACCGATGCGGCCAGCGGCACCGGCGTCCAGCCCAGTGCCGAGGCGACGATGCCGGCCCACATCAGCGGCAACGTCAGGCTGTCGGGCAGCAGTTGGGTGTCGAGGTCGATGAAGGCCAGCGCCACCAGCGTGGCCGAGAGGCCGCACCACAGCAGCACGGCGGGGGTAGCGCCAAAGTGCCAGCCGCAAGCCGCAAACAGCGCAGCGGTGAGCAGCTCGATGGCGGGATAGCGCAGCGAGATCGGTGCCTTGCAGGCCGCACAGCGGCCGCACAGTGCCAGGTAGCTGAACAGCGGAATGTTCTCGCGCCAGCCGATGGTGTGCGCGCAGTGCGGGCAGCGCGAGCGCGGCGTCGACAGCGTGATCGGCGCCGGCAGCGCCAGCTCGACGCCGAGCAACTCGGCGCTGTCGATGCGCCATTCGCGCTCCATCATCAACGGCAGTCGGTGGATCACGACGTTCAGGAAGCTGCCGATGCACAGGCCCAGCAGCGCCAGCACGGGCGGCGAAAGCAGGGCGGCGGCAAGCTGCGCGTCGAGCGGCGCGAAGGTCATCGAGTCAGACGCTCAGCGCGTCAAACCACCTGGCCGAGTTTGAAGATCGGCAGGTACATCGAGACGACGATGCCACCGATCAGGACCCCCAGGATCACGATGATGAATGGCTCCATCAGGCTCGACAGGCCTTTCACCGCTTCATCGACTTCGTCTTCATAGAACTCGGCCGCCTTGCCCAGCATCGCGTCGAGCGAGCCCGACTCTTCGCCGATCGCGCACATCTGGATCACCATGGTCGGGAAGACGCCGGTGGTCTGCATCGCGGTGGTCAGCGCCGAGCCGGTGGAAACATCTTTCTGGATCTGTTCGGTGGCTTCCTGGAACACCGCGTTGCCCGATGCGCCGCCCACCGAGTCGAGCGCTTCGACCAGCGGCACGCCGGCGGCGAACATGGTGGACAAGGTGCGCGTCCAACGCGCCACCGACGACTTGTTGACCAACGAGCCGAACACCGGCACGCGCAGCAGCAGGCGGTCCATGAACTTCTGCATCTTCACCGAACGCCGCCACGATTCGCGAAAGAAATACACGCCGCCGCCGAGAATGCCGAAGATCAGGTACCAGTAGCTGGTGAAGAACTTCGACATCGCGATCACGATGAGTGTCGGTGTGGGCAGGTCGGCGCCGAAAGACTTGAACACATCTTCGAAAGCCGGGATGACGAAGATCATGATGACCGTCAGCACCACGAACGCCACCACGAGCACGGCCACCGGGTAGATCAGGGCCGACTTGATCTTGTTCTTGATCGCCATCGTCTTTTCCTGGTAGATCGCCAGGCGATCCAACAGGGCTTCGAGAATACCGCCGGCTTCGCCGGCCTCGACCAGGTTGCAGTACAACGCATCGAAGTGCAGCGGGTGTTTGCGAAACGCCGCCGACAAACTCGTGCCGGTCTCCACATCGGAGCGAATGTCGGTCAGCAGCCGCGTCATCTTGGGGTTCGTGCTGCCGCGCGCGACGATGTCGAAAGACTGGATCAACGGCACGCCGGCGCGCATCATGGTCGAGAGCTGGCGGGTGAAGACGGCGATATCTTTCTGCTTGATCGATCGCCCGCCGCTCATGCGGCGCTTCTTGACCTTGTTGACCAGGATGCCCTGGCGCCGCAGGCTGGCGCCGACCACTGCCTCGCCGCCGGCGCGCATTTCTCCGCGCACGAGCTTGCCGTTCTTGTCTTTGCCTTCCCACTCGAAGACAAGATCCTTGATGTTCTTCGCGGCCGCTGCAGTCGCCATAGTGCCTCTTCGAGGAATTCGCTCCCCGCTCCGACGATTGTGATCGGTTGCGGGCGCTTTGAAGGTTTCGCCGGATCGTTCGTCTACTCGTTCGTGACGGAGATCACTTCTTCAAGGGTCGTGACGCCAGAGCGCACCTTGATCAAGCCCGACTGCCGCAGGTCGCGCACCTGCTCGCGCTGGGCCTGCACCGCGATGTCCATCGCTGTGCCTTCGTTCAGGATGATTTTCTGGATCTCTTCGGTCACTGGCATGACCTGGTAGATGCCGACGCGGCCTTTGTAGCCGTTGCTGCACGCCGAGCAGCCGATCGCGCGGTAAGGGCGCCAGGTGCCATCGAGCGCGGCCTCGGTGAAGCCGGCCTTGAGCATGGCATCGCGTGGGTAGTCGGCCTGCGTCTTGCACGTTTCGCAGAGCTTGCGGGCGAGGCGCTGCGCGGTGATCAACAACACGCTGGAGGCGATGTTGAAGGGCGCCACGCCCATGTTCAACAGCCGGGTCAGCGTGGTTGGCGCGTCGTTTGTGTGCAGCGTGGACATGACCATGTGGCCGGTCTGCGCGGCCTTGATCGCGATGTCGGCGGTTTCGAGGTCGCGGATCTCGCCGACCATGATGATGTCCGGGTCTTGGCGCAGGAATGACTTAAGCGCGGCCGAGAAGGTCAGGCCGGCCTTGTCGTTCACGTTCACCTGGTTCACGCCGGGCAGGTTGATTTCGGCCGGGTCTTCGACGGTGGAAATGTTGACACCGGGCTGATTCAGGATGTTCAGGCAGGTGTAGAGCGACACCGTCTTGCCGCTGCCGGTGGGGCCAGTGACCAGCACCATGCCGTACGGCCGCTGAATGATCTTGAGCAGCCGGTCCTTCTCGATCTTTTCGTAGCCGAGGGCCTCGATGCCGACCTTAGCGCTCGACGGGTCGAGGATCCGGATCACGATCTTCTCGCCGAACAAGGTTGGCAGCGTACTGACCCGAAAGTCGATCGACTTCGAGCCGAACTTGAGTTTCATGCGGCCGTCTTGGGGCACACGCTTCTCGGCGATGTCCAGACGCGAGATCACCTTGATCCGCGACGACAGCTTGTCCTTGATGGCGATCGGCGGTTGGGTGATCTCGCGCAATTCGCCGTCGATACGAAAGCGCACCCGGTAGTGGTATTCATAAGGCTCGAAATGCAGGTCGGAGGCGCGCGCATTGATCGCGTCGATCAGCATCTTCTGCAGGAAGCGAACCACCGGTGCGTCTTCGACTTCAGACGGGGACTCGGCGTTTTCCTGGGGCGACGTGACGTCGTCGGTGACATCGAATTCGAAGTCGCCGGACGACAGCGACTCCAACGTTTCCGAGGCACTGATGCCCGCACCTTCGAGCAATTTCGCCAACTTGTCATGTTCGACGATCACCCATTCCGGCGACAGCTGGGTGGCGAACTTGATGCGCTCGACGGCTTCTTGATCGGTTGGATCGGCGCCGCCGATGAACAGGCGGTTGCCGCGCTTTCCCAGTACCACGACCTGGTACTGCGCGACCATCTTGCCGTCGATCACGTTGCGCGGCAATCGTTGTGGGTCGACCGAGGCAAGGTCCAGCAAGGGAAGGGCCAGCGCATTCGACAGCGTGTGGGCCAGGTCGGCCGGCGACACGGCGCCGGCCGCAATCACGGACGAAATGAAGCTAACGCGCTTGTCTTTGGAACTGCGCACCAGTTCTTCGGCAAGCTTCGCATTCAGCTTGCCCGCATGGACAAGAACTCGCGCAACTCCCGAAAGCGCGGATTGCGGAGCGTCAGCCAGGGTGTCCACGATGCTTTGGTTCAACTCACGTGCTAAAGCGTTTGATGTTCGCTGGTTTTGCAGGCGCTGTGAATGGGCTGTTACGTGTGACTGCGTTGATTCGAATTGACTTGCGTGCAAATACAACGCGAAGCGGACAAATCACGCATTCCGAACCAGCGGCTTTGCGAAGAAAGAATGGTCGGGGTGAGAGGATTCGAACCTCCGGCCTCTACGTCCCGAACGTAGCGCTCTACCAGGCTAAGCTACACCCCGATTTTGTGACTGCGCAGTGATTGAGCGCCAACGTCCCGAGTAGACATTTGCACCGTCTCGCATTCACCACCACTCATGACGAGCGGTCGACAGATCGTACCGCCAATTCTAGCAGGGCTTCTCGGTACGCCGAGGCGGGAAGCACGTCGAGCGCGAGCCTCGCCTTGTCGGCCTCGGCGCGGGCAGCGTCGCGGGTGGCATGGATGGCGCCGGTGCGTCGAACGATCTCGACGATCTCCGGCAGGCGCGCGATCTCGCCGTGCTCAATCGCATGGCGAATCAACTCGCGCTCGGCGGCTGTTCCACGCTCCATGGCCAGCAGCAAAGGCAGTGTCGGTTTGCCCTCGCGCAAGTCGTCGCCCACGTTCTTGCCGAGTTGCGCGGTGGCGCCTTCGTAATCCAGCAAGTCGTCGATCAACTGAAATGCCGTGCCAAGCGAACGACCGTAGGCCGCGCAGGATTCCTCAACTTGTGTGCCCGCGCCCGCCAGCACGGCGCCCAGGCGCGCACTCGCTTCGAACAGCTTGGCGGTCTTGAAGCGAATGACGCGCAGGTAGTCGTTCACCGACAGGTCGGCGTCGTGCATGTTCATCAGCTGAAGCACCTCGCCTTCGGCAATGACATTGGTCGCATCGGCGAGCACATCAAGCACGCGCAGGTTGTTCACCGAGACCATCATCTGGAAGGCGCGCGAGTAGACGAAATCACCTACCAGCACGCTGGCGGCATTGCCGAACAGCGCGTTCGCCGTTTGGCGGCCGCGCCGCAGCGCGGATTCGTCAACCACATCGTCGTGCAGCAAGGTCGCGGTGTGGATGAACTCGACGGTCGCGGCCATTTCGAATCGCTCAGGGCCGGTAAAGCCCAACGCGCTCGAAAACAGCAGCACGAGCATTGGGCGAATTCGCTTGCCGCCCGCGCTGATGATGTAGTGCGAGATCTGGTTGATCAGCGCGACGTCCGAGCTGAGCCGCTGCTGGATCACGCGATCTACGGCGTGCATGTCGGCGGCCATCAGTGCCATAGCGCCGGACGTGGGCACTTCGTCCGCCGCAATGTGTGGCAACGAATGCTGAGAAGCAGTGAGCGGGGCAGTGGGGTACACGCGGAGGTCTTTGTCGGTGGACTGATTATAGAAAGCGCGCTGACACCTGCGCCGATGACAGGACAGAAAGGACCGACGTGCTAGAATCTGAGGCTCTGCGCATCCTGCGGAGCTGGGGCAAGCGGGCGTCGAATAGTTCCGGCCTCAGACACCCAGAAGCGTTTATCGAAAGGGCTGATATGTACGCGGTCATAAAAACCGGCGGCAAGCAATACAAGGTTGCGGCTGGCGAAAAGATCAAAATAGAACAGATTGCTGCGGATGTTGGTCAAGAGATCACGATCGACCAAGTGTTGGCCATCGGCGCCGGCGCTGAATTGAAAGTCGGAACTCCCTTGGTAACAGGCGCCAGCGTGGTGGCCACGGTGCTGGCGCATGGCAGGCATGACAAGGTGCGCATCTTCAAGATGCGGCGGCGCAAGCACTACCAGAAGCGGCAAGGCCATCGCCAAAACTTCACCGAGATCCAAATCGGCGTGGTGAACGCTTAAGCGCACTGAACGCACACCCAAGGAGCTACAACAATGGCACAGAAAAAAGGTGGCGGTTCCACTCGGAACGGCCGCGACTCCCAACCCAAGATGCTGGGCGTGAAGGTGTTCGGCGGTCAGAAGATTCCGGCCGGATCGATCATCGTGCGCCAGCGCGGAACCAAGTTTCATGCCGGCACGAATGTGGGCATCGGCAAGGACCACACCTTGTTCGCACTCGTTGATGGCCAGGTCAGCTACGCCATCAAAGGGCCGCGCAATCGGCAGACGGTGATGGTCACGGCGCCCTGAACTTGTTGACGCCGCTGCGCAGGCGGCACGCGACGAAGCCCCGGCGTGCCGGGGCTTCGTCTTTTGTGCCTTGCACTACGATCAATGATTCACTCGAGTCACCACCATGAAATTCGTTGACGAAGCCACCATCGATGTCGTGGCGGGCGACGGCGGCAATGGTTGCATGAGCTTCCGCCGCGAGAAGTTCCTGCCTTTCGGCGGACCGAATGGCGGCGACGGCGGCCGTGGTGGCAGTGTCTTCGCGGTCGGTGACCGCAACCTGAACACGCTGATCGACTTCCGTTACGCGCGCCGCCACGAAGGGCGGCGCGGCGAGAACGGACGTGGCTCCGACCAGTACGGCGCGGCCTCCGATGACATCGCGCTGCGCATGCCGATGGGCACCGTCATCACCGACCTCGAAACCAACCAGGTGATCGCCGAACTGTTGGTGCCGGATGAGAAGGTGCTGATCGTCAAGGGCGGCGATGGCGGCTTCGGCAACCTGCATTTCAAGACCAGCACGAACCGCGCTCCGCGCCAGAAAACGCCCGGCTGGCCCGGCGAGCAGAAGAAGCTCAAACTCGAATTGAAGGTGCTTGCCGACGTGGGTCTGCTGGGCATGCCGAACGCGGGCAAGTCGTCGTTCATCACGGCGGTATCGAATGCACGGCCAAAGATCGCCGACTACCCGTTCACCACCCTGCATCCGAACCTCGGTGTGGTGAGGGTCGCGCCGGAGCAGAGCTTTGTCGTTGCCGACATCCCCGGCCTGATCGAAGGCGCTTCCGAAGGCGCGGGGCTCGGCCACCTGTTCCTGCGCCATTTGCAGCGTACCCACCTGCTGCTGCACGTCGTCGACTTTGCGCCTTTCGACGACTCGGTCGATCCCGTCGCGCAGGCCCGGGCGATCGTTGCCGAGCTGAAAAAATACGACCAGTCGCTGTTCGAGAAACCGCGCTGGGTGGTGCTGAACAAGCTCGACATGGTGCCTGCCGAGGACCGCGAAAAGCGCGTCAAGGACTTCGTCAAACGCTTCAAGTGGAAAGGCCCGGTGTTCCAGATTTCGGCCCTCACGCGCGAGGGTTGCGAGCCGCTGATCCGGGCCATCTACCAGCACGTGGCGGCACTGAAGAACGTCGTTCCGGACGACCCCGATCCGCGCTTCGACGCTGCTGCTGCCGACGCATCACCGCCAGTCGCCACGTCGCCATGAGCAGCGCGCTGCAACGCGCGCGGCGCATCGTCGTCAAGGTCGGCTCCAGCCTGGTCACGAACGACGGCCGCGGTCTGGACGCCGATGCGGTGGGCAACTGGTGCCGGCAGATGGCGGACCTGGCGGCGCAGGGGCGGGAAATGGTGATGGTCTCCAGCGGCGCCATCGCCGAAGGCATGAAGCGGCTCGGTTGGGCGGTGCGCCCGAAGGAGATTCACGAGCTGCAGGCCGCTGCCGCCGTCGGCCAGATGGGCCTTGCGCAGATGTACGAATCGAAGCTGCGCGAGCACGGCATGGGCAGCGCCCAGGTGCTGCTCACGCACGCCGATCTGGCCGACCGCGAGCGCTATCTGAACGCCCGTTCGACCTTGCTGACCTTGTTGTCGCACCGGGTGATTCCGGTCATCAACGAGAACGATACGGTGGTCAACGACGAGATCAAGTTCGGCGACAACGACACGCTGGGCGCGTTGGTCGCGAACCTCGTGGACGCCGATGCGCTGGTGATCCTGACCGATCAGCGCGGCCTGTACTCGGCCGACCCGCGCCTTGATCCGACCGCCCGCTTCATCGACGAAGCACAAGCCGGCGCGACCGAACTCGAACGCATGGCCGGCGGCACCGGCTCGCAGCTCGGGCGCGGCGGCATGATCACCAAGGTGCTGGCTGCGAAGCGCGCCGCCGGCAGCGGCACCAGCACCGTGATCGCCTACGGCCGCGAGCCCGATGTGCTGCTGCGGCTGGCGGCGGGCGAAGCGATCGGCACGGCGTTGCTGGCATCAACCCAGAAGCTTGCGGCGCGCAAACGCTGGATGACCGACCATCTGCAACTGCGCGGGGCGGTCGTCATCGACGACGGCGCGGCGCACAAGGTCAGGGACGAAGGCAAGAGCCTGTTGCCGGTCGGCGTGGTCGAGGTGCAGGGCGAATTTCACCGCGGCGACGTGATCGCCGTGCGCAGCCTGGCGGGCGCCGAACTGGCCCGTGGCCTGGCCAACTATGGCAGCGCCGAGGCGCGCCTGATCGCGCGAAAATCGTCAAGCGAGTTTGAGCGCTTGCTCGGCTTTACCGGCGAACCCGAGATGATCCACCGCGACAACCTGGTGCTGACTTAAGCAGGCGGCGGCCGCGTCGGGTCGGCGTCAGGCCGATCGACCGCGAAGGCATCGGGTGTTTGCGCCGACAGTTCATGCGCAGCCTCGTCATCGTGCTGGCGCTCGGCGTCGTCCCGATAGTGCGGCCGCATGCCCGAGCGCAGATAGCGGTTGTGGTGCGTGCCGCGCGGCAGAAAGCGGGCGAGCTCGGTCAAGGCCATCTGGTACACATCGCGCTTGAACTCGATCACCAGTTCCAGCGGCACCCAGTACTCGTTCCAGCGCCAGGCATCGAACTCGGGATGGTCGGTGGCGCGCAGGTTCATGTCGCTGTCGCGGCCGACCATTTGCAGCAGGAACCAGATCTGCTTCTGGCCACGATAGTGGCCGCGCGCGTCGCGCCGGATGAAGTGGTCGGGCACCTCGTAGCGCAGCCAGTCGCGGGTGCGCGCGACGATGCGCACGTGGTCAGGGACGAGCCCGACTTCTTCGTGCAGCTCGCGGAACATCGCCTGCTCGGGCGTCTCACCGTACTTGATGCCCCCTTGCGGGAACTGCCAGGAGTGGGTGCGGATGCGCTTGCCCCAGAACACCTGGTTTCTTTGGTTGAGCAGGACGATGCCGACGTTGGGTCTGAACCCTTCACGGTCGAGCATAATCAACCCCAATTCATTCGTTGAATTCATTATTGCACCGGTGTGACGGGATACAACCCCTGCGGTTTCCCTCTGCCTCCCACGGCTTCCACCGGCCCCGCGCAGCCCCCGCGCGGCGCGCAACACATACCCTTCGACGCTGCATGAAAGCCACCCAGTTCTTCATTTCGACGCTCAAGGAAGCGCCTGCGGATGCCGAGGTCGTGAGCCACCAGCTCATGCTGCGGGCCGGCTTCATCAAGCGCCTGGGCGCCGGCATCTACACCTACATGCCGATGGGCTTGCGCGTCATCCGCAAGGTCGAGGCGATCATTCGCGAGGAGATGAACCGCGCCGGCGCGGTCGAGTTGCTGATGCCGGTGGTGCAGCCGGCTGAGCTCTGGCAGGAGACTGGCAGGTTCCAGAAGTACGGCCCTGAGCTGCTGCGCATCAAGGACCGCCACGACCGCGACTTCATCATCCAGCCGACCAGCGAAGAAGTCATCACCGACATCGCGCGCCAGGAGCTGCGCAGCTACCGCGCGCTGCCAAAGAATTTCTATCACATCCAGACCAAGTTCCGCGACGAACGCCGGCCGCGTTTCGGCGTCATGCGCGGGCGCGAATTCACGATGAAGGACGCGTACTCGTTCGACCGTGACGTCGAAGCGGCCGGCAAGAGCTACGAGCAGATGTTCGATGCGTACACGCGCATCTTCGAGCGCATGGGCCTGACGTTTCGCGCCGTCGCCGCCGACAACGGCGCAATTGGCGGCATCCGTTCGCACGAGTTTCAGGTCATCGCCGACACCGGCGAAGATGCGATCGTCTACTGCCCCACTTCCACCTTCGCGGCCAACATCGAGATGGCCGAAGCGGTGGCGCCATCAACGCCGCGCGGCGCTCCGACGGCGCCGATGGTGAAGACCCCGACACCGGGCAAGAGCACCTGCGAGGATGTGGCCGCCCTGCTCGGCGTGCCGCTGCAGGCCACGGTCAAGTCGCTCGTGCTCGCCACCGAAGCGAAGCGCGAAGGCGACGCTTCGGCTCAGGTCACGCTGTGGCTGCTGTTGGTGCGCGGCGACCATTCGCTGAATGAAGTCAAGGCCAGCAAGCTGCCCGGCCTGGATGCGGGCTTTCGCTTCGCGACCGCCGCCGAGATCGACGCTCACTTTGGCTGCAAGCCCGGCTACCTTGGCCTGATCGGCATCAGGAAGCCGGTCAAGGTGGTGGCCGACCGCACGGTCGCAGGGATGAGCGACTTCATCTGCGGCGCCAACGACGCCGACTTCCATCACACCGGCGTGAACTGGGGCCGCGACGCGGCCGAGCCCGACCTCGTGGCCGACATCCGCAACGCAGTTGCGGGCGATCCGTCGCCCGACGGCCAGGGCGTGCTGGCGATCCAGCGCGGCATCGAGGTCGGCCATGTCTTCCTGCTCGGCTCGTACTACAGCGAGAAGATGAAGGCGACCTACCTCGACGAAACCGGCAAGCCGCAGTTGATGCAGATGGGCTGTTACGGCATCGGCGTGACGCGCATCCTCGGCGCGGCGATCGAGCAGAACTTCGATGCGCGCGGCATCGTCTGGCCCACGGCCATCGCGCCGTTCACGGTCGTGATCTGCCCGATCGGCTACGACCGCTCTGCGGACGTGAAGGCAGCGGCCGACAAGCTGCACGACGACTTCACGCAGGCCGGCGTTGACGTGATGCTCGATGACCGTGGCGAGCGCCCGGGCGCGATGTTCGCCGACTGGGAACTCGTCGGTGTGCCGCACCGCGTGGTGATCTCGGACCGCGGCTTGAAGGAAGGCCAGGTCGAATACCAGGGTCGGCGCGACGCGCAGGCCGCGGGCCTTCCGCTGACCGAGGTGCTGGCCGCGCTGAAGGCCAAGCTCTGCGCATGAGACGCCGGGCCGGTGCGGCCCTGGTGCTGGGCCCGGTCCTGGGCGCTTTCGGCCTGGGCCTGCCGCGTGAAGCCTGGGCCGGCACGCAGATCGAAGAGCCGCTCGCCAACGCCGTGCGTTCGGCGCTGGCCGCGTCGGTCAGCGACAGCGCGCCACCGAAGGCTGTGTTCGACACCATCGAGACCCGCCTGTCGTACCTGCGCTGGCTCGGCGAGATGAGCAACCGGCTGAAGAAGCGTCACACCGAACACCTGGCGCGTGTCGAGTTCCTCGAGACGGCCTGGTACGAGAGCACGCGCGCCGGCTTGCAGCCTTCGTTGCTGCTCGGCCTGATCCAGGTTGAAAGCGGCTTTCGCCGCTACGCCATCAGCAGCGCCGGGGCCCGCGGCTACACGCAAGTGATGCCGTTCTGGGCGCGCACGATCGGCAACGGCGATGCGCGTCATCTGTTCCACATGCAAACCAACCTGCGCTTCGGCTGCGTGATCCTGCGCCACTACCTGGATCGTGAGCGGGGCGACCTCTACATGGCGCTCGGCCGCTACAACGGCAGCCGCGGCCGGCCCGAGTACCCGAACGCGGTGTTCGCGTCGCAACGCGCCTGGGACTACCGGATGACGTGACGCTGGCGCACCGCCCGGACTCTCAAAGCCCTTGCCAGGACTTCGGTGCCGCGCCGCTCACACCGAGCATTGAGAGCACGCGTTCGACCGTGTCGTTGACCAGGTCGTCGATGCTTTGAGGGCGGTGATAGAACGCCGGCAGTGGTGGGAAGATCACGCCGCCCATCTCGGTCACGGCCGTCATGTTGCGCAGGTGGGCCAGGTTGAACGGCGTCTCGCGCACCATCAGCACCAGCCGGCGGCGCTCTTTCAAGGTCACGTCGGCGGCGCGCGCCAGCAGGTTGTCGGACAGGCCGAGCGCCACCGCTGCCAGCGTCTTCATCGAGCACGGCACCACCACCATCGCGTCGGTGGCGAACGAGCCGCTGGCGATGGCGGCACCGACATCGCCCGGCGCATAAGCCACGTCGGCGAGCGCTTCGAGGGCCGAGCGGTTCAGGCCGAGTTCATGGTGCGCATTCAACACACCGGCCGGGCTAACGACGAGGTGGGTTTCGCGCCCCGCGGCCCGCAAGCGTTCCAGCAGCCTTACTGCGTACACCGCGCCGGTGGCGCCGGTGATGCCGACGACGACACGCGCGATGGTCAAGCGTTCAGCCGCTCAAGCGCTCAGCAAAGGTTGCAACTCGCCGGATTCGTACATCTCCATCATGATGTCGGAGCCGCCGAGAAACTCGCCGTTGACGTAGAGCTGCGGGATCGTCGGCCAGTTGGCGTAGTCCTTGATGCCCTGGCGGATGCCGTCGTCTTCGAGCACGTTGACAGTCTTCAGATCGGTGGCACCACAGGCCTTCAGGATCTGGATCGCGCGCCCGGAAAAGCCGCACTGCGGAAACTGGGCCGTGCCCTTCATGAAGAGCACCACATGGTTGCCCTTGACGAGGTCGGCGATGCGTTGTTGAGCGTCACTCATGGTGGTCTGATTTGAAATGTGGAGCGGCCAAGTTTATACGGCAAAGCGAGCGGGACGCGGCCTCTGCCCCGCCATGCCCTCATGCCGTGCCAGCCTCAGAACGAGTAGGAAACCCCGACCTGAAACAAGGGCGCGATGCGCAGGTCGCGCACCGCGTCGTCCAGGCTCTGCCCGCCGCCCAGCGCGCGGCCGAGCCGCGACGCGTTGCCGGGGCTTTGCGCCACCAGGCCCAGGTCGGCGCTGAAGCTCCAGCCGCTGCGCGCCGACAGGCCGGTGTAGCCCAGGCCGAGGTAGGGCAGGGTGGCGGTGTCGCCGGCCGGGTCGTTCGTGGACGGCAGGGCTGCGGGGCCGAAGGACCGGCTGTCGATGCTGAAGCTGCTGCCGACCCCGCCCGACTGGCCGAGCCAGGGTTGGTAGCGCGGGCCGAGGATCACGCCACTGGTGGCCCGCAAGCCACCGCCGCTGCCCACGCCGATGAGTGGGGCGCTGAGGTAATAGTCGCCCATCAGGCTCAGGCGGACGGGCTTGCGCCCGGCCGGATTGAAGTCGGCCCAGCCGGCGCGCCAGGCGGGCGCGTTGGTGCCGAACGAGAGCCGGCCCTGCCAGCGAGCCCAGGGTTCGGTGTTCGGTGCCAGGCCAGTACCGTCGGCCGCGTGGCCCGTGGTGGTGAAGGGGGCGGTGGCAAGGGTGATCAGTCCGGCAAGCATCCATAGGGTCGTGCGCATCGCAAGCTCCTTCCGGTGGGGTGAGTGGCAGATTCATGCTACGACGTTCGGGCTGGCGTGTGTGAGATTGCAGCGGGCGTTTCACCCCGCAGTTCACGCAATGAGGGGCGGCCGTCGGTCGCATCAGCCTTGCGCGCATTGGCCGCCGGTGCAGCGCGGTCGGCCGCCCAGATCGAGGCGTGTCTCGACGCTTTCGAAGCCCGCAGCATGCAGCAGGCGCTGCACCGCCGGTGCCTGGTCATGGCCGTGCTCCAGCAGCAGCCAGCCGCCCGGCACGTTGTGCGGGGCGGCGCCCTGGACGATCTGACGTAGCGCGTCCAGGCCGTCGCCACCCGGCGACAGCGCGCCCGCCGGCTCGTGCCGCAACGCCGGCAGGTGCGGGTCGTCGGCCGCGATGTAGGGCGGGTTGGCGAGCGCGAGATGAAAGCGCTGCCCGGGTAGCGCGCCCCACCACGAGCCGTGCGCGAAGCCCACATCGAGCCGGAGGCGCAGCGCGTTCGCACGCGCGACCGTCAAGGCCGCCGCGCTGTTGTCGGTGCCGACGACAGTCGCCCGGGGCTGCACATGCTTGACCGCCAACGCGATGGCGCCACTGCCGCACCCAAGATCAACGACCGTCGGATGTTCGATGCCCGCGAACGCAACGCCCAGCAGTTCGAGGCCCCAATCGACCAGCACTTCAGTGTCGGGCCGCGGCACCAGCACATCGGCCGTCACGTTCAAGGTCAGGCCGTGAAACGCCTGCTCGCCGAGCAGGTAGGCGAGCGGCTCGCCATCGGCGTGGCGAATCAAACGGGACTGCAGCCAGCGCACCTGATCGGAATCGAGCAGGGCATCGTCATGCGCGAGCAACCAGCTGCGGGGGCGCGCCAGTGCATGTGCCAGCAGCAGTTGGGCATCGAGCCGTTCCACACCGGCCGCCCGTGCGCGCGCCAGCGCTTGCGCCACCGACCAGACCGGCGCAGACTCGTCGCCCGCAGTTGCCAGGCCACCTCCGTGCATCGCGCTCCGGTGTTCGTCCTTCGGAGGGTCGTGCGCGCTCACGCGTCGCCGCTTTCCAGCGCCGCGAGCTGCTCGGCCGACTGCGCCGCCTGGAGCGCGGCCGTCACGTCGTCGAGGTCGCCGTCGAGCACGGCTTGCAGCTTGTACAAGGTCAGGTTGATGCGGTGGTCGGTGAGGCGGCCCTGCGGGAAGTTGTAGGTGCGGATCCGGTCGCTGCGGTCGCCGCTGCCGATCAGGCCCTTGCGGGTGGCGGCTTCCTTGGCGGCGCGCTCATTGCGGTCCTTGTCGCGCAGGCGCGCGGTCAGCACGGCCATCGCCTTGGCCTTGTTGCGGTGCTGCGAGCGGTCGTCCTGACACTCGGCGACGATGCCGGTCGGCAGGTGGGTGACGCGGATCGCGCTGTCGGTCTTGTTGACGTGCTGGCCGCCGGCGCCACTGGCGCGGAAGGTGTCGATGCGCAGCTCGGCCGGGTTCAAGGTCACCTCCTCGGCTTCGTCGGCCTCCGGCAGCACGGCCACCGTGCAGGCGCTGGTGTGGATGCGGCCCTGCGTCTCGGTGCTCGGCACGCGCTGCACGCGGTGCCCGCCGGACTCGAACTTGAGCCGCGCATAGACGCCATCGCCCTCAATGCGGATCACCAGTTCCTTGTAGCCACCAAGGTCGCTGAGGCTCTCTGACAACAGCTCGGTGCGCCAGCCATGGCGCTCGCAATGGCGCAGGTACATGCGCGCCAGGTCGGCCGCGAACAGCGCCGATTCGTCGCCTCCGGTGCCGGCGCGGATTTCGAGAAAGGCATTGCGCTCGTCGTCCGGGTCGCGCGGCAGCAGTGCGGTTTGCAGCTCGAAATGCAGGCGCTCGATGTCGGCCTGCGCTTCGCTGATTTCCTGCTGCGCCAGAGCGGCCATCTCGGGCTCATTCACCGCGTCAGTCAGCATGCCCTGGGCAGCGGACTGGTCGCGTTCGCGCTGTTGAAAACGCCGGAAGCGTTCGACCAGGCCCGACACCTCGGCATGCTCGCGCGCGAGCGCGCGGTAGCGCTTCATGTCGCTGGCCACGGCCGGGTCGGCCAGCGTCGCGTCGAGCTCGTGCAGGCGCATCGCGAGGCGCTCGAATTGCTGGCGGAGAGAGTCTTTCATGGGGCTGGCGATGGGGGCTGGCGAGGGTGAGCGCGCGATTCAAGAGACTGGAAGGCAGGAAGCTGGAACGGCGCTGTGCAAGCGCGGCGGCCCAACGTGACCCGCAGCAGTACCTCGGCTGCGCACGCCGGCGTGGGTGCGAGCGTCGCTACCGCGAGTCGTCGGCCGGCGCCCGCGTGCTCTGGCGCAGGAACAGGCGCGACACGGTCTGTGCGAGCTCGGCGCGCTGCTCACCATCGGCGGCGTGCAACTCGGTCAAGGTGCCGTGCAGCATCTTCTGCGTCAGGCCGCGCGACAACGCTTCCAGCACCGCGTCAACGTTCTCGCCCCGCGCCAGCAGCTTGCGGGCGCGCGCGATCTCGGTCGCGCGCCAGTCGTCGGCCTGTGTGTGCAGCGCCTGGATCAGCGGCACCGAACCGCGCTGGGCCAGCCAGTGCACGAAGCTCTGCACACCGGTTTCGATGATCGCCTCGGCCTGTTCCACGGCCGCCTGGCGGCGCTCGCCGCCAGCCTGAACCAACGAGGCGAGATCGTCCACGGTATACAGGTACACGTCGGACAGGCGCGCGACTTCGGGCTCGATGTCGCGCGGCACGGCCAGGTCGATCATGAACATCGGGCGATGCCGGCGCAGCTTCAACGCCCGCTCCACCGCACCCAGGCCGATGATGGGCAGCGAACTGGCGGTGCAGGAGATCACGATGTCGAAGTCGCCCAGGCGTTGCGGCAGGTCGGCCAGGCGCAGCGCCTCGGCACCGAAGCGACCGGCCAGCCTTTCGCCGCGTTCCAGCGTGCGGTTCGCCACCGCGATGGAACGCGGGCGGCGCGCTGCGAAATGCGTGGCGACGAGTTCGATCATCTCGCCGGCACCGACGAACAACACCTTCGTGTCGGTCAGATTTTCGAACAGTTGCGAGGCCAGGCGCACGGCGGCCGCGGCCATGCTGATCGAGTGCGCGCCGATCTCGGTGGACGTGCGCACTTCCTTGGCGACTGCGAACGAGCGCTGGAACATCTGGTGCAGCGAGCCGCCCAGGGTGCCGGCGGTTTCGGCCTCGCGCACGGCCAGCTTCATCTGGCCGAGGATCTGCGGTTCGCCGAGCACCATCGAGTCCAGCCCGCACGCGACGCGGAACGCATGGCGCGCCGCCGCACCGCCTTCGAGCACATAGGCATGGTCGCGCAAGGTGTGGCTGGCAACGCCGCCGACGCCGGCCAGCCACTCGACCGCCGGATCGACGAGCGCGGCGTTTGCGCCCACATAGACTTCGGTGCGGTTGCAGGTCGAGACGATCGCCACCTCGCTGACGCGCTGCAGGCGTTCGCGGAATCCCCGCAAGGTGGGCGCGAGCTGCTCGGGCGCAAACGCAAACCGGCCGCGCAGATCGAGGGGCGCGGTGGTGTGGTTCAGGCCGAGGGCGAAAACGCTCATTGGCCGATTATAAAATTGATGCCGACCGGGCGGGTGACGCCGGCGCGCCCGTATCGCCTTGCCGCGCAAGATCCCGGTCAATCTTTGTTCAACAAGCCTTCCGAGGGACCCGCTGCGTGGGCGTCACCGATCTGCTCTGGCACCTGCTGAACTTCTTCGCGCCGGCCGTCGGCATGGGCTTGATTGCGCCGCTGCTGGCCAAGCTGCTGTGGCGGCGCGCGCTGGCGCAGGCAAGCTGGACCCGGCTCATCGGTGGCGTCACGGTGGCCTGCGCGGCGGTGCTGGTCACCGGCCTCGTCGTGTTCGGCCACGACGGCAAGATGGCAACCTATGGCGCGATGGTGCTGGTGTGCGCGCTCACGCTGTGGGGGCTGGGCTTCGGCATGGGGCGGGGCCGGTCTGGCGCGGCCTGACCCGGCCCGAGTTGCCTGGGCCGCGTTTCAGACGGGCGCGACTTCAGTCTCGCGCACTCTCACCTCAACACGCCACCTCACCGCGCAGCGAATGCGTGTTCAAGTCGGTGATGGTCACGTCGATCATCTGACCCACGAGCCGCGCCGGCCCCTTGAAGTTGACCATCCGGTTGCATTCGGTGCGCCCGGTCAATTCCAGCGGGTCCTTGCGCGACGGGCCTTCCACCAGCACGCGCTGCAGCGTGCCCAGCCGGGTTGCGCTGATGCGCCGGGCGCTCTCGGTCACCGCCTGCTGCAGCCGGTGCAGGCGCGCCAGCTTCACTGCGGGCGGGGTCTCGTCGCGCAGCGCCGCGGCCGGTGTGCCTGGGCGCGGGCTGAAAACAAAGCTGAAACTGTCGTCGAAGCCGATGTCATCGATCAGCTTCATCATCTGCTCGAAGTCGGCCTCGGTCTCGCCGGGAAAGCCGACGATGAAGTCGCTCGACAGGCTGATGCCGGGCCGCACCGCGCGCAGCTTGCGCACCGTGCTCTTGTATTCCATCGCGGTGTAGCCGCGCTTCATCGCCATCAACACGCGATCAGCGCCGTGTTGTACCGGCAGGTGCAGATGGCTCACCAGCTTGGGCACCTTCGCGTACACGTCGATGAGCCGCTGAGTGAATTCGTTAGGGTGGCTGGTGGTGTAGCGAATGCGCTCGATGCCGGGCAGCTCGGCCACCGACTCGATGAGCATCGCGAAGTCGGCGATGTCGGCCGTCTTGCCCAGCTTGCCACCCAGCTTGCCCCGGTAGGCGTTCACGTTCTGCCCGAGCAGCGTCACCTCCTTCACGCCCAGCGCCGCCAGCCCGGCGACTTCGGCCAGCACGGCGTCGAAGGGTCGCGACACCTCTTCGCCGCGCGTGTACGGCACGACGCAGTAGCTGCAATATTTCGAGCAGCCCTCCATGATCGAGACGAAGGCGCTCGCGCCATCGACCCGCGCCGGCGGCAGGTGGTCGAACTTCTCGATCTCGGGGAAGCTGATGTCGACCTGCGGGCGCTGCTGCAACGCGCGCTGGTGCAGAAGCTCCGGAAGGCGGTGCAGGGTCTGCGGGCCTAACACCACGTCGACGTACGGTGCGCGCGCGATGATTGCCTCGCCCTCCTGGCTCGCGACGCAACCGCCGACGCCGATCAGCACGCCCTTGGCCTTCAGGTGCTTGACGCGGCCGAGGTCGCTGAACACCTTTTCCTGCGCCTTCTCGCGCACCGAGCAGGTGTTGAACAGGATCAGGTCGGCCTCCTCCACATTCGAGGTCGGCTCGTAGCCCTGCGCAGCGCGCAGCACGTCGGCCATCTTGTCCGAGTCGTACTCGTTCATCTGGCAGCCGAAGGTCTTGATGAAGACTTTCTTGCCGGCGGCGATGTCGGCACTCACGGCTTGACCCACGCATTCGCGGTCTGGTCAAAGGTCCAGGTCTGCGACTCTTCGATCGTGCGCGGCCACGGCCACACGGCGGCTTCTTCGGGGCGCAGGATCCACACGTCGCGCACCAGCCCGCCGGCGATGTCGAAGGTGTAGTTCACGAGCAGGCGCGCGCCTGTCAGCGAGGCCGCCATCACGATCAGGTTGTCCTGATTGCGGATGCGCGAGCCGGGCGCCAGCATCGCCTCGCGGCCGTTCAGCGAGATCTGCGGAAAGTCGCCGACGACGATGGCGCCGCGCAAGGCGTTCTGCGGAAAGTTGCGCTGGACCTGCGCAGCGGCCGAAGCCGTCAGCATGGCCGTGAGCACGGTGACAAGAGCACAGCGGTACATGGTGTTCATCCAGTGGCTGTCGTGAGACAAGAAGGGGGCCGAATGTTACCGCGCGGCTGTTGCCAGGCGATCAGCTCGGGCGGGCGGGTCGCGTACGATGATCGCGTCTCAACGCCCCTCGGAGCACGCCATGTTCGGCATCGCCGACTACGCCTCGTTCGTCGCCGCGATCATCATTTTCCTGATGATCCCGGGGCCGGGCAACCTGGCGCTGATCACGTCCACGAGCAAGGGCGGCGTGCGTGGCGGGCTGGCGGCCACGTTCGGCGTGATCGCCGGCGACCAGGTGCTGATGTGGCTCGCGGTGGCCGGCGTTGCGGCCTTGCTGAGTGCCTATCCGCCGGCCTTCCGCGCCGTGCAGTGGCTGGGCGCCGGCTACCTTGCGTGGCTCGGCTGGCGGTTGCTGCGCGCGCGGCCCGGCGACGCGCCGGTGCTCAATATAAAGCCGCACCACTACTTCAACCAGGCGTTGCTGATCACCTTGCTGAACCCAAAGGCGATCGTCTTCTACATGGCCTTTTTCCCGCTCTTCGTCGACCCCGCGCAGCACCGGGGCCTGACCACCTTCGGCGTGATGGCCGCGACCATCGCCACGCTGACCTTTGCCTACGGCCTGATCGTCGTGCTGCTCACGCACCGGCTCGCCGAGCGGCTGCGCGCGAGTCCGAAGGTGTCGAGCCGGCTGCAGAAATTGGCCGGGCTGTTCCTGATCGGGTTCGGCATCAAGCTTGCGCTGTCGCGATGAAGGGTGGGCGACTAAATTGCCCTCGCGCTTCGCAATCAATGGAGCCCGCAGAACGGAGGTTCGTGCGGGCTTCGCGAATTGAAGGTCTTGGTGGCGCTTCAGGGATTCGAACCCCGGACCTGCGGATTATGATTCCGTCGCTCTAACCGACTGAGCTAAAGCGCCTGAGCCCATAATTATAGCGTCCAAGGCATTGCCAGCGGGCGTGTAGTGCGACGGCCCGCTCCGTGCGCTTTCAACGCTCCTTTCGTCCCACCCGACCGCGCATGTTCAGCTTCTTCAAGAAAAAACCCGTCATCAGCGAGCCGGCCGCGCTCGCACAATCGGCGGCCCCCACGCCGCCGCCGGCCATCGCGTCCGAGCCGCGCAGTTGGCTGGACAAATTGCGCGGTGCCACCGGCGAGGCGCCACCGCCAATCGAACCGGCCCCGACCTTGGCAGCCGACGAGTCGCCCGCCGAGTTCGTCGATGAGACCCGTCGCGGTTGGCTCGACAAGCTGCGGGGTGGCTTGCGCAAGACCGGCACCAGCATCGCGCAGGTGTTCACCGGCACCAAGATCGACGATGCGCTCTACGAGGAACTGGAGGCCGCGTTGTTGATGGCCGATGCGGGCGTGAAGGCGACCGAGTTCCTGCTCGCCGACCTGAAGCGGCGCGTCAAGGAAGCGAAAGCCACCGCCCCGGTCGCGGTGAAGGGTTTGCTCGCCGATGCGATCGCCGACCTGCTGGCGCCGCTGGAGCAGCCGCTGCGCGTTGGTGAGCATGTGCCGACGGTCATCATGGTGGTCGGCGTCAATGGCGCGGGCAAGACGACCAGCATCGGCAAGCTCACGCGCCACCTTGCTGATGCGCACAAGAAGGTGCTGCTCGCCGCCGCCGACACCTTCCGCGCCGCTGCGCGCGAGCAGCTTGCGGTGTGGGCAGAACGGGCCGCGAGTGCGGATCGTTCAGACGCGCGCGCCGGCACACCCGCGCGCACCTCGCCCGCCCCGAATGCGGTCGAGATCGTCAGCCAGGAAGGTGGCGACCCGGCGGCCGTGACCTTCGACGCCGTCGTCGCCGGCAAGGCCCGTGGCTGCGATGTGGTGATCGCCGACACGGCCGGCCGCCTGACGACGCAACTGCATCTGATGGAGGAGTTGAAGAAGGTGCGCCGCGTCATCGCCAAGGCGCAGGACGGCGCACCGCACGAGGTGCTGCTGGTGGTGGATGGCAACACCGGCCAGAACGCGCTCGCACAGGTGCAGGCCTTCGACGCCGCGCTGCAACTCACCGGCCTGATCATCACCAAGCTCGACGGCACGGCGAAGGGCGGCGTGTTGGCGGCCGTGGCGCTGTGGTCGCGCGAGCGGGTGCGCGAAGGTGGCGCGCCGTTGCCGGTTTACTTCATCGGCGTGGGCGAACGGCTCGAAGACCTTCAGACCTTCAGCGCCCGCGAGTTCGCCCAGGCCCTGCTGGCTTGACAGCGGGCGGCTTGCGCAGCGGCATCGACTCGGAGTCGATGTCGTCGAACCAGGTTGACGGCGGTGGCTCCATCAACTCGATTCGTTCGTCCTGCATCGAGTCCCGCCCCGTGTCTTCGAAGGGATTGACGGCGGCTGCGGTTGGCCGCCCCGCAGGTGCCGAAGCGCCAATGGCCGGCGTTGCGGCTGCGGCAGCCGCAGCCGTCGATCCGGCGGACACCGTGGCTGGCGGGTTGACCGGCCGCGGCGTGATGGCCTCGCGCGCCGCCTCGGCCGATGGCAACGAGCCCTCGGTCCACACATGCAGCGGCACCTTCGCGGCCTTCAGCGAACGCGCCATGCGCGCCAGGCGCCGCTCTGCGCGGTCGGCGGCGAGAACTGCAGGCGCCCGCAACTCGACCACCGCCAGCACCTGCGCATGCATGTCGCAGACGACGAAATCGACGCATTGATTCCCGAGGCGACGCAGCCAGTCGGCATACGAATTGCGGCGCGGCACTTTCAGAAAGCGCGACATCGGCACCTGCGCCAGCACGATGCAGTCGGGCAGGGCGCGTGCCAGCACCGAGAAGGCCTGGCGTTCTGCCAGCGACAACACCCGCGTGGCCTGCGGCGGCCAGCCGATGAGGGTGTCGATGCGGTCCCCGCCAGGCCCGTCAGCACGCCCGCGTCGCGAGCGCCGAACCAGCCACCCCAGCAGGCCGAGGGCACACGCAGCGAGCAACAGAACGACCGGGACGGTGAGCATCTGGAAGCGCCAAAAACGAGGAATGCACCCTATCCCAATGCCGGGGTCCTGTCATCCCTGCGTTGCAGGAACTCTATAAGCCGCTCAGCGCAGGCCGCCCGGGCCTTTGGGCCCGCCCAGACCCTTCATTCCGCCCATGCGTTTCATCATCTTCATCATGCCGCCGCCCTTCATCTTCTTCATCATGTCGCGCATCTGCTCGAACTGATTCAGCATCCGGTTGACTTCCTGCACCTGCACCCCGGCGCCCTGCGCCACGCGGCGTTTGCGGGTGGCTTTCAACAGGTCGGGCTTGCGCCGTTCGAGCGGCGTCATCGAGCAGATCATGCCTTCCATGCGGCGCATGTCGCGCTCGGCGCGGTCCATGTCGGCGGTGCCCAAGTTGCCGGCCTTGCCCATCATTTGCGACGGCAGTTTGTCCATCAGCCCGGACAAACCGCCCATCTTCTTCATTTGTGAAATCTGTGACAGGAAGTCATTCAAGTCGAAGCTGTCGCCCGACTTGACCTTGTCGACGAGCTTCTGCGCCGCCGCCATGTCGACGCCTTTTTGCACCTCTTCGACCAGGCCGACGATGTCGCCCATGCCGAGCACGCGGCCGGCATGGCGCTGCGCATCGAACACCTCGAGGCCGTCGATCTTTTCGCTGACGCCGGCGAACTTGATCGGCGCGCCGGTAATCTGTCGCACCGACAGCGCCGCGCCGCCGCGCGAGTCGCCATCCATCTTGGTCAGCACGATCCCGGTCAGCGGCAGCGCTTCCTTAAAGGCGCGGGCGGTGTTGATCGCGTCCTGGCCCTGCATCGCATCGACGACGAACAGCGTCTCGACCGGGTTCAGCGCGGCGTGCAGTTCGCTGATCTCCTGCATCAGCACCTGGTCGATCGCCAGGCGGCCGGCGGTGTCGACGATCAGCACATCGATGTAGTGCTTGCGCGCATAGTCGAGTGCGGCCAGCGCGATGGCCAGCGGCTTGTCATCGGCGCTCGACGCGAACCACTCGGCACCGGCCTGCTTCGTCACCACTTTCAACTGTTCGATGGCGGCCGGCCGGTAGACGTCGGCCGACACGGTCAGCACCTTCTTCCTGCGCTTTTCGATCAGGTGCTTGGCGAGCTTGGCGGTCGTCGTGGTCTTGCCCGCGCCTTGCAACCCGGCCATCAGGATCACGGCCGGCGGCTGCGCGGCGAGGTTGATGTCGGCGACGCCGCCGATCTCGTTGCCCGCCATCGTCGCGACGAGTTCGCGGTTGACGATGCCCACCAGCGCCTGCCCCGGCGAGAGCGAGCCCACCACGTCGGCACCGAGCGCCTTGTCCTTGACGCGAGCGATGAAGTCGCGCACCACCGGCAGCGCGACGTCGGCTTCGAGCAAGGCCATTCGCACCTCGCGCAGCATGTCCTGAACGTTGTCTTCGGTGATGCGGGCCTGGCCGCGCATCGTCTTGACCAGGCGACTGAGCCGGTCGGTGAGGTTGGAAGCCATGGGTGGGGGCGCTGGCCGCTGACTGCGGTCGCGAAAGTACACTGCGGGCATGATTCTATCGTTCAGCCCGGGCGCCGGGAACGCGCCCGCAGGCGCGCTGGCGCTGGCCACGCCGACCCTGCTGGCGCTCATCGCGTACGCCGTGGCGGCCGGGCTCAACGAGCGCCACGGTGCGGTCTTGCGCGCCGCCTTGCTGGCGGGTTGGGGCGCCCACGCGCTGGCCATCCTGATCGACATTTCAGGCATCGGCAGCGGCGAGGTCGTGCCGCGCTTCGGCTTCGCCCCGGCGCTGTCGGCGACGCTGTGGCTGGTGCTTACCGTTTACGAGATCGAGAGCCGCTTCGTGCCCTTGCCCGCGGCACGGCGCACACTGGCGTTGCTGGGCATTGCGGTGGTCGGGCTGGCCTGGCTTTACCCGGGTGAGTTGCGGCCGCAACTGGCGTCGCGCTGGGTGCCCTTGCACTGGGTGCTGGGCATCGCGTCGTACGGGCTGTTCGGCGCGGCCGTACTGCACGCGGTGATGCTGAACCGCGCCGAGCGCCAGATGCGGCAGAAGACGACATCGGTGGGCGGCATGCCGCTGCTGCGGCTCGAGCGCCTGACGTTCAGCTTCGTCAGCGCCGGCTTCGTCGTGCTGACAGCCGCCTTGCTGCTGGGTGCCTGGTTCGCTGACCCCTGGCGCTGGGATCACAAGACGGTGTTCTCGATGCTTGGCTGGGTCGTCTTCGCGAGCCTGCTGGCCGGGCGCCGTGCGTTCGGCTGGCGCGGCCCCGCCGCCACGCGCTGGGTCTATGCGGGGGCGGCGCTGCTGCTGCTGGCCTACGTGGGTTCGCGCTTCGTCCTCGAAGTGCTGCTGCATCGCGGGCCGGCGGGCTGACCGGGTTGTGTCATGAAACTATTGCTCCTGTTGCTGGCGGTGTTCGTGTTGCTCTGGCTGCTGCGCGCGAGCGTACGCCGCCACCTTCCGCCGCGCGCCAAGACCGCGCCCCCGACGGCGCCACGGCCCATGTTGACCTGCCTGCATTGCGGGCTGCACCTGCCGGGTGACGAGGCCCTGCCGGGACGGGGCGGCGTGTTCTGCGACGAAGCGCATCGCGCTGCGTTCGAGAAGGCGCACCCCGGCTCGTGAGCACGCTCGCGCCCTGCCACACACCGCAACCTGCCGCGTCTGCCGTGCGCGCAACTCGGAGGGCGCCGTGACGACGGGCGAGCGGCGCTTCCGGGAGCGGCGCCGCGAGCGCCGCGCGGTCACCGCCGACGAATCGTTTTTTGGCGCTTTCGTTTCGACCAGGGACTCCTTGCTGCCCGACGAATCGCGGCGCGCTGATGACGCTTACGACGCAGGCGTTGCGCCTTTCGAAAGCAGCCTGGCTTCATCCGGATTCGAACCCGTTGACACCGGCTTCATGTCGAGCCCGACGGCCCCGCAAGTGCAGTCCGGCGCAGCGGCGTTCGAGCGCACGTATGGGGCGTTCCTGGCCGCTCGGGCCGCGCTTGGCGTTGCCCTGATGTTGACCTTGGGGGTAGCCGGGCTGTTTGGCTTGCGGCCGAGCGCGGCAGTGGCCATCGTGAGCGTGGCGTATGCAGCGCTGTCGATCAGCATGTGGCTGCTGCCACGCGTGCGCAAACCACCCACGTCGCGTGGGCTGGCGCGCCTCAGCGGCCGGCAGTGGCTCGCCACGATCGGCGCCGACCTGGTGTGTTTCGTTGCGCTGCATCTGCTCGCGCCGGGTTCCAGCCTCAACTACGCCGCCTTGCTGGTGCTGCCGGTGTTGATGGCCGGTGTGTTGACGCCTCAACTCCCGGCCCTGGCCACGGCGGCCGGGGCCACGCTGGCCTTGCTCGGCACCGCCTGGCTGGCGGTGCTGGCGGGCGGCGACGCCGCGCTGCAGATGACGCAGGCCGGCCTGGCAGGCAGCGGGCTGTTCGTGGTCACGGTGCTGGCCGGCGGCCTCGCGGCGCGTCTCGCACGCGAGGAGTTGACGGCGCGCGGGGGCCTGGAAATGGCGCGCCAGCAGGCCCGGTTGAACCGGCTCGTGATCGAGGAGATGCAGGACGGCGTGCTGGTGGTTGACCGGCGCGGCCGGGTCCGCGCCGCGAACCCGGCGGCCCGGCGTCTGCTCGCACCCGACGGCATGAGCCGCCCGGCGCCGTTCCAGTTGCGCGGTGTTCCGGCCTGGCAGGCGCTGGTCGCGACGGTCGAGCGCGCATTCGGCGAAGCGGCGTGGCCCGAGGCCGGCCGGGACGTGGTGCTGCAGTTCGCAGCCGTGGGGCAGAGTGGCCTGGGGGCGCAGCGAACCTTGCGCGTGCGGGTGCGCTTCACGCGCAAGCGCGAGCCGCTGTCGGTCGAGGAATTCTGCGTTCTGTTTCTCGAAGACGTGCGCAATATGCAGGCGCGCAGCCGCCAGGAAAAGCTCGCCGCGATGGGGCGTGTTTCGGCCGGCATTGCACACGAGATCCGCAACCCCTTGTCGGCCATTTCCCAGGCCAACGCGCTGCTGTCCGAGGACAGCACCGATCCGGCCCAGCGGCGCCTGATGCAAATGGTGAGCGACAACGTCGAGCGCCTCAAGCGCATCATCGATGATGTGATGGAGGTGGCGCCGGGTGTGGTGCTTGAGGTCGGCGTCATTGATGCCACGGCGCAGATCGCGGCGGTATGCAGCGAGTGGGCGCGCTCGGCCGGCGTCGGCATTGGCGGCAGCGCCGGCGACGGCGACGGCGGGCTGCTGCGGGTTTCGCTGCCGGCGGAACCGGTGGGTGTGCTGTTCGACGCCGAGCATCTGCGCCGGGTTCTGGTCAACCTGCTCGACAATGCGCGCCGCCACGCGGGCCAGGCGCCGGGGGCGATCCATCTGCGGCTCGATTCGCGCCGCGACGACCAGGCCTTTCTGAGCATCGCCAGCGATGGCCCGCCGATCCCGCCCGAAGTGGAACCCTATTTGTTCGAACCATTTTTCTCGACCCGCAGCCGAGGCACGGGGCTGGGCCTGTACATTTGCCGCGAGCTGTGCGAACGCTATGGCGCCAGCATCGACTACCGGCTTCGCGCCGTCGGCGAAGCGCGTCGCAACGAGTTCTTCGTCGACATGCGGCGCAGGGCATTGACCCCGGCGGACCCGCGCTGAATTTCTTCGAACCGCACCCAACTGCGCAGCCGACCGATTCCACCCGAGCCATGACAAACGCTTCGCACTTCAGCTTGCTGGTCGTCGATGACGAACCCGACCTGCGCACCCTGTACGAGCTCACCTTGCTGCGCGAGGGCTACGACATCGAAACGGCGGGCACGGTGCAGGATGCCCTGCTGCACCTCAAAGACCGCACCTACAGCGCCGTCATCACCGACATGCGCCTGCCCGACGGCACGGGGCTGGACGTGCTGCGCTGGCTCGAGGAATTCGGCCGGCGCGAAAAAGCGATTGTCATCACCGCCTATGGCTCGGCCGAGAACGCAGTCGAGGCATTGAAGGCGGGCGCCTACGACTACCTGACCAAGCCGGTCGATCTGAAACAGTTCCGGGCCGTGGTGGGGTCGGCGCTCGGTCGTGCAGGCGCCGCGTCGATGCCCACCATGGACCCGTTTAGTCTGCCGTCCGAACAAGGAGACGCGCCGGTTCGCCGCCCGCAGCGCATGGTGCCCGAGGTGCCCGCTGCGGCGGCTCCGGTCAGCCGGGCGCTTTCCCGCATGGCCGGCCGGTCGGCAGCGATGGAGCAGGTGCGCCTGTTGATCGAGAAGGTGGCGCGCAGCATGGCACCGGTGCTGGTGACGGGCGAGTCGGGGACCGGCAAGGAACTTGTCGCCCGCGCCACTCACGAAGTGAGCGTGCGCGCGAGCCAGCCCTTCGTCGCCGTGAATTGCAGTGCCATCCCCGAGCAGCTTCTCGAAGCGGAGTTCTTCGGGTATCGCAAGGGGGCATTCACCGGCGCGATGGAAGACCGCGAAGGGTTCTTCCAGGCGGCCAACGGCGGCACGCTGTTCCTCGATGAGATCGGCGATCTGCCGCTGGCGATGCAGGCCAAATTGCTGCGCGCGATACAGGAGCGGTCGGTGCGGCCGGTGGGCGCGGTGGCCGAAGTGGCGGTCAACGTGCGGCTCCTCAGCGCCACCCACAAGGACCTGGCTGCCGAGGTGGCTGCGGGGCAGTTTCGGCAAGACCTGTACTACCGCCTGAATGTGATCCAGATCCGCGTGCCGCCGCTGCGCGAGCGGCTCGACGACCTGGTCGCAATCAGCGAACGCGTGCTTGAAGGCATCGCCCGCGAAGCCGGTGTTTCGCCGCCTCCAAAGTTGACGCGCGACGCGCTCGTGCACCTGCAGCGCTATGCGTTCCCGGGCAACGTGCGCGAACTGGAAAACCTGCTGCACCGTGCCGTGGCATTGTCGGGTGGCGAAGTGATTGACGTCTACGATCTGGGTCTGCCCGAGTCGGTGTTCACCGACAGCGCGGCGCAGGAACTCGACCTGATCACCGAGAACACGCGCGGTGAGCTGGTACGGGCATTGACCGAGCTGCCGGCCATGGAACCGATCGAGGCGCCGCTGCCTGACGACCTGGCCAAGCACCTCGACGAGGTGGAGCGAAACATTCTCGTGCGGGCTCTTGAGCGGCACCGGTTCAATCGAACTGCGGCTGGCGCAGGCCTGGGCTTGTCGCTGCGCCAGATGCGCTACCGGATGGCGCGCCTGGGGGTGAACGTGGGCGGGGATGTGGGCGCTGCCGACCGCGATTGACGTGCCGATGACTGGCATCGAAGAGCATGGTGGCGGCGTCGCGCCTGGCTGGACCTCCGGTTGGCTGCGCCGGGCGCGTCGTTGCGAGTCGCCGAACTTCGGCGTGCGTCCGCCGGGCATGGGCATCGAGCTGGTGCTCATCCACTCGATCAGCCTGCCACCCGGCGAATACGGAAACGGCGCCATCGAGCGGCTTTTCACGAACCGGCTCGACTGTGATGCGCACCCGTACTACGAGCAACTTCGCGGCCTTGAAGTCTCAGCGCATTTCGTGGTGCTGCGAGATGGAGAGCTGGTTCAGTTCGTGTCGTGCGATCGACGCGCCTGGCATGCCGGCACATCCCATTGGCGGGGCCGGGCAGATTGCAACGACTTTTCGATCGGCATCGAACTCGAGGGGCTCGAAGGCACAAGCTTCACGCCGGCGCAGTATCTGGCGCTCGGTCGCCTGATGCAGGACATGACTGAGGCGCATGGCGTGGTGTCGGTCGCCGGCCATGAGCATGTCGCGCCCGGGCGCAAGCACGACCCGGGCAGCGGCTTTGACTGGGCGCTGCTGATCGGGCTGCTCGGGTGGCCGGCGCAGAATTTTCCCGACGCGGTGGCAGAGGCGGGTTGATCCCGCGCGCGGCGCAGCGGGCGCCCCGAGGCGTGGCTCGATCGGGTTCGGAAATCAGTCGGCCCGCATCAGGGTTGATACGCTATATCTAGTGCTTGATGGGGGATCAGACCCCAGATATAGTGTGTTGTCGTGCTATCGTTCAGCACTTGGAGTCAGCACCTTGACACTCCGGCAGAGCGTCCCAAAGAAGAGCCGCAAAGGCTCGTCAACGCGGTTCGCGATTGGCATGGTGAAGGCCTGCGAGACCAAGGCGATGGCGTTGGTTTCGCGTTTTCGATCACGAAGTTTGCGTCGATGTTCACCGGCCAGCTTTCTCGCCGGTCCCAAGATGGGCTGCTGCGCCACAGCGTGGTTTCGCGGTCAGGCAAGGCGGCCTTGCAAGCCCGCATGAACGGTGTCTCGAAGCGAAGATTCCACGGGCACGAAAGCGCCCGCCCCAAATTCCAAAGGCTTTCTATGCAAACTGTTTTGAACCCCGTCGCATTGGCGACGCCCGCGCCGCGCTTGGCAGTCCCGCCCGAAGCAAGCGCATCCGTCTACCAGGGCTACCAGATCATCCGCCGCAATGGTGCCGTCGTTTCATTCGAACCGAACAAGATTGCAGTGGCGTTGATGAAGGCTTTTCTGGCGGTGCACGGAACGCAAGGTGCAGCTTCGGCCAGCGTTCGCGAAACGGTCGACGGGTTGACCGAGTCGGTGGTGCGCGCCTTGCTGCGTTCGCGCCCGGGGGGTGGCACCTTCCATATCGAGGATGTGCAGGATCACGTTGAACTCGGCTTGATGCGAGGCGGCCATCATGAGGTGGCGCGAGCCTATGTGTTGTACCGCGAACGGCGCACCCAGGAGCGCGTCAAGCAAGGCCATCCCGAGGCGCAGGCCGAGCCGGCGTTGATGATGATCGATCGCGGCCGACGCGTACCGCTCGACCTGGCGCAATTGCAGGCGGTGATCGAGTCAGCCTGTGCCGGGCTGGGAGCAGATGTCCGACCCGAACCGATCCTGGCCGAGACGCGGCGCAACTTGTACGACGGTGTGCCGATCGACGAGGTGCATAAGGCATCGATCCTCGCCGCACGCACCTTGATCGAAAAAGACCCTGGCTACACACGCGCCACAGCCCGCCTCTTGTTGCACACGATTCGCCGCGAGGTCCTGGGTGAAGAAGTGCTTCACGCCGACATGCACACCCGCTACGGCGAGTACTTCCCCGGCTTCATCAAGAATGGCGTGCAGGCCGAGTTGCTCGACGAGAAGCTCCTGCAATTCGATCTGGTGCGCCTCGGCTCGGCGCTGAAGGCTGATCGCGACCTGCAGTTCGACTACCTCGGCCTGCAGACGCTGTACGACCGCTACTTCCTGCACATCGACGAAGCGCGCATCGAGTTGCCGCAGGCGTTCTACATGCGCGTGGCGATGGGCCTGGCATTGAACGAAATCGACCGTGAAACGCGTGCGATAGAGTTTTACGAGGTGCTGTCGAGCTTCGACTTCATGAGCAGCACGCCGACGCTGTTCAACGCCGGGACGCGCCGTTCGCAGCTGTCGAGCTGCTACCTCACGACGGTGGCCGACGACCTCGACGGCATCTACGAGGCGCTGAAGGAGAACGCGCTGCTGTCCAAGTTTGCCGGCGGCCTGGGCAATGACTGGACCAACGTGCGCGCGCTCGGCAGCCACATCAAAGGCACGAACGGCAAGAGCCAGGGGGTCGTGCCCTTCCTGAAGGTCGTGAACGACACGGCGGTGGCAGTGAACCAGGGGGGCAAGCGCAAGGGTGCTGTCTGTGCCTATCTGGAGAGCTGGCACCTCGACATTGAAGAGTTTTTGGAGTTGCGCAAGAACACCGGCGACGATCGGCGCCGCACGCACGACATGAACACCGCCAACTGGGTGCCCGACCTGTTCATGAAGCGCGTCATGGAGGGCACTGAATATCCGCAGGATGCAAGCAAGGGCCAATGGACGCTCTTCTCGCCCAGCACCTGCCCGGACCTGCACGACAAGTTCGGCAAGGCCTTCGAAGTGGCCTACACGGCCTATGAGGCGAAGGCTGCGCGTGGCGAGATCAAACTGTTCAAGACGCTGGCGGCCAAAGATCTCTGGCGCAAGATGCTGTCGATGCTGTTCGAGACCGGGCATCCCTGGATCACGTTCAAGGACGCCTGCAATGTGCGCTCACCGCAACAACATGTGGGTGTCGTCCATTCGAGCAACCTTTGCACCGAAATTACGTTGAACACCAGCGAGACCGAGATCGCAGTGTGCAATCTCGGCTCGGTCAATCTGGTTCATCACTTGACTGACGGAATCGATGGCAAGAAAACGATCAATCATGCGAAGCTGAAACAGACCGTCGCAACCGCCATGCGCATGCTCGACAACGTCATCGACATCAACTACTACGCCGTCAAGAAGGCGCGCGACTCGAATCTGCGGCATCGCCCGGTCGGCTTGGGCATCATGGGTTTTCAGGATGCGCTGTACGAACTGGGCGTGCCGTACGCGTCCGACGATGCCGTGGTGTTTGCCGATGAGTCGATGGAAGCGGTGTGCTACCAGGCCTATTGGGCTTCGACCGAACTGGCAGCCGAGCGTGGCCGCTACTCGAGCTACTGCGGCTCGTTGTGGGACCGCGGCATCCTGCCGATCGACTCGCTCGACCTGCTTGCCGAGCAACGCGGCGGCCATGTAGAAGTCGACCGCAGTATGACGCTCGACTGGGACGCCTTGCGCACTCGCATCGGTGAACACGGCATGCGCAATTCGAACTGCGTTGCGATCGCGCCGACTGCCACGATCTCCAACATCATCGGTGTGAGCGCGTCTATCGAGCCATCATTCGGGAACCTGTCGGTCAAATCCAACCTGTCAGGCGAGTTCACGATCGTCAACGAGTACTTGGTGCGCGACCTGAAGAAGCTCGGGCTTTGGGACGATGTGATGGTGATGGACCTGAAGCACTTTGACGGTTCGTTGCGTCGGATCGATCGGGTGCCGGAAGATTTGAAGGCTCTTTACGCGACAGCCTTCGAGATCGAAACCCAGTGGCTTGTCGAGGCGGCCTCACGCCGGCAGAAGTGGATCGATCAAGCCCAGTCGCTGAACATTTACATGGCTGGCGCATCGGGCAAGAAGCTTGATGAGACCTACAAGCTCGCCTGGGTTCGCGGTCTGAAGACCACGTACTACCTCCGTACGGTGGGCGCCACTCACGCAGAAAAGTCTACCGTGAAGGCGGGGCAGATGAATGCGGTTTCGAGCGGTACCGCAATGAACGCGTCGACGTTGAAGGGGGCTGTCGCGCGCCGTGATGCTTCAATGAGCCTGGCGAATTTTGAGCCAGCCTCTGATGTCAAATTTTGTGCGATCGACGACCCGGGTTGCGAAGCTTGCCAGTGATGAAGTGCACGTTTTAGCAACCAGATCGCGCGACAATTCGGTGCAACGCAGCAACACGCTGGGGGTTGATAAGTCAAGAAGTGCTTGGGGTTGTTGCACATCACTCTCATAATTGAAACACAGAGGAAATATTTACCATGCTGGTTTGGGAAGAAGAAGTCAGGTCATCAAGCATTCACAAGGCGAGTGTGACGCAGAGTCAATCGCCTGCGGCCAAACACCATGGCGAGTTTGGTGCCCGTGCTGTTGAATTTTCTGTCGACATGGCAAATCCAGCCATACGCGTTCTGCCGGCATCGCCTTCGGTTCAAGCGAGCACGCAGGCCCCGACGAACAGCCGCCGGGTTAAAGCGGCCGACAAGCGGATCATTAACGGTCGGACTGATGTCAACCAGCTGGTACCTTTCAAGTACAAGTGGGCCTGGGAAAAATATTTGGCTTCATGCGCGAATCACTGGATGCCGCAGGAAGTCAACATGTCACGTGACATCGCGACATGGAAAGATCCCAATGGGTTGACCGACGATGAGCGCCGGATCATCAAGCGCAATCTCGGCTTTTTCGTCACGGCTGACTCATTGGCAGCGAACAATATTGTTCTCGGTACCTATCGCCATATTACCGCACCTGAATGTCGCCAGTTCTTGTTGCGTCAAGCGTTTGAAGAGGCAATTCACACTCACGCCTACCAGTACATAGTTGAATCGCTGGGTCTTGATGAGAGCGAGATTTTTAATGCGTATAACGAAGTCAAGTCGATTCGTGACAAAGATGAATTTCTGTTGCCGTTCATCGGTGAAATTATGGACCCCATGTTTCACACTGGGACACCCGAGAACGATCAGAAGTTACTAAAATCTTTGATTGTTTTCGCATGTTTGATGGAAGGCCTGTTTTTCTATGTTGGTTTCACGCAGATCCTTGCACTCGGCCGACAGAACAAGATGACGGGTGCAGCAGAACAGTATCAGTACATTCTTCGCGATGAATCCATGCACTGCAACTTTGGCATTGATCTGATCAATCAGATCAAGCTGGAGAATCCTCACCTCTGGACAAACTCATTTAAGGCCGAGATTGAAGACTTGTTCCATACAGCTGTAGAGCTTGAATATAGATACGCTGAAGACACCATGCCACGCGGTGTTCTCGGAATGAACGCTTCTATGTTCAAAGGATATCTTCGCTACATCGCCAATCGAAGAGCGACACAGATCGGATTGGAGGAATTATTTCCTCATGAGGAAAATCCTTTTCCTTGGATGAGCGAGATGATTGATTTGAAGAAAGAGAGAAACTTTTTTGAAACCCGGGTCATTGAATATCAAAGCGGCGGCGCGCTTTCATGGGACTGATAGTCACGCCGCCTAGATTCTGATAATCTCGGATCTTGCATTTCGAGTGCATCAACCCCCTGAGAAACTCGATCTGCTAACGAATTCGTCGTACCGGAGCGTCCCGCTTGGGCAGACTTTGGGCGATGAATTTCTGCTGAGCCTCGGCGAATAGCCGAAGACATGCAGGTTTTTGTAACCTTGATCAAGGAGAAATGAAATGGCAACTGCGAAAAAAGCTTCGGCGAAGAAAATGCCCGTGAAAAAAAAATCCACTGCGCCGAAATCTTCGACCAAAAAGGTCGCTGCAAAGAAGGTGGGCGTGACAAAGCCGCTCATGAAGAAGGCGGCGAGCAAAAAGGTCCCAGCAAAAAAGGGCGCTACTAAGAGTTCGTTGCCGAAGAAGGCTGCGAGCAAACCGGCGACAAAGAAGGCATCCGCGAAAAAAACG
>JANXZA010000100.1 GCA_025355745.1 Rhizobacter sp.
CGCGCATGGCGGCGCAGCGCGGCGCGCGCGTCGCGGTGGCTGACGACGCACCGCTCGGCGGCACCTGCGTGAACCTGGGCTGCATCCCGAAGAAGCTGTACAGCTACGCGTCGCACTTCGCCGAGGCGTTTGAAGAGTCGCGCGGCTTCGGCTGGGCCGGCGCGACACCGGCGTTCGACTGGAACCTGCTGAAGGCGAATCGGGCGCACGAGATCAGCCGGCTGAATGCCGTCTACGCCAGGCTGCTGGTCGATGCCGGCGCCACGGTCATGACCGGCCGGGCGCGGCTGGTGGGCGCGAACGCGGTCGAGGTGAACGGCCAGGTGCACAGCGCCGCGAACGTCCTGGTGGCCACCGGCGGCTGGCCGGTGGTGCCGGTGTTCGCAGGCTCCGAGCTGGCCATCACGTCGAACGAGGTCTTCGACTTGCCCGTGTTCCCGCGCCGCCTGGTGGTGGTGGGCGGCGGCTACATCGCCTGCGAGTTCGCGTCGATCTTTCGCGGCCTGGGGGCGCAGGTCACGCAGCTCTACCGCGGCGAGCAGGTGCTGCGCGGCTTCGACGCCGACGTGCGCCACTTCGTCGCCGACGAGGTCCGCAAGAAGGGTGTGGACCTGCGCACGATGGTCGATGTCGAGCGCCTCGAACGCAGTGCCGACGGCCTGCGGCTCACCCTGCGCGATGGCAGCTTGCTCGGCGCCGACACCGTGCTCTACGCCACCGGCCGGGCCCCGAACACGGCCGGCCTGGGCCTGGTCGAGGCCGGCGTGAAGCTGGCCGCCAGCGGCGCGGTAATGGTCGATGCGCACTACACCACCAGCGTGCCGAGCGTGCATGCGCTGGGCGACGTGATCGACAGGGTCCAGCTCACTCCGGTCGCGCTGGCCGAGGCCATGACGCTGGTCGACCGACTGTTCGGCACGGGCCAGCGCTCGGTCGACTACGAGCTGATCCCGACGGCGGTGTTCACGCACCCGAACATCGGCACGGTCGGCCTGGCCGAGCACACCGCGCGCGCGCGCTTCGGCGCGGTGCGCATCTTCCGCACCGAGTTCAAGCCGCTGAAACACACGCTGTCGGGGAGCACCGAACGCACCTTGATGAAACTCGTCGTCGATGCCGCGACCGACCGCGTGGTCGGCCTGCACATGGTCGGCGCCGATGCCGGCGAAACGGTGCAGGGCTTCGCGGTGGCGCTGAAGGCGGGTGCGACCAAGGCGCAGTTCGATGCCACGCTGGGCATTCACCCGACGGCGGCCGAAGAGTTCGTGACCTTGCGCGAAGAGGTGTCGGTATGAGGCGCGCTCAGCCTCAAAGGTGGCTCGCGTCGGCAAGCGCCGCGCTGCTGGCGTTGCTGCTGGCAACCCCGGCTGGGCACGCTGCCGACAAGCCGAAGGAGGCCAGCTTCGGCAAGGGCAAGGCAAGCGGCGCGTTCCTGACGCGCGAGCAACTGCGCGGCTGTATCGCGCAGCAGACCCGGCTCGCCCTGCAAGACGCCGAGCTGCAAAAAGACCAGGCCGCGCTTGGCGCCGCGAAGGCCGAGCTTGCCAGCAGCGGTGCGGCGCTGAAGCCCGAACTCGAAGCGCTCGACCGCACCAGTGCCGACGCGGTGAATGCCTACAACGAACGCGCCGCCGCACGCGACCAGCGCATCGACGAGTACGAAGCACGCGTGCCGCGTTTCAACGAGCGCGTCGAGACCGTGCGCATCGAGCGCGAAGCCTTCGCCAAGGGCTGCGACAACCGCCGCTATTTCGAGGACGACGAGATCGCCATCCGCAAGGGCAAGTAGCGCGGCGTGCGCTTCGTTTTTCGCTCCTCATCCGCTGCTCTCAGCCCGAGTTCCACCATGCTTCAAGCCACTCTCAACCCTTTGCTGCAAGCCTGGAATACACCCTACGGCCTGCCGCCGTTCGAGGCCGTTCACACCGCGCATTTCGAGCCCGCGTTCGAGGTCGCGCTGAAGGCGCACCGGGCCGAGGTCGACGCCATCGGCAACGCTGCGGAAGCGCCGAGTTTCGACAACACGATCGCCGCGTTCGACCGCTGCGGCTTGTTGTACGGCCGTATTCGCAGCCTGTTCCAGAACCTCACCTCGAGCGCCACATCACCCGAGCTGCAAGCCGTGCAGCGCCGCATGGCGCCGGTGCTGGCCGACCATCACAGCGCAGTCTCCATGCACGCGGCTCTGTTCGCCCGCATCGACACGCTGTACGTCCAGCGCGACGCGCTCGGGCTCGTCCCCGAGCAGCGTCGTCTGATCGAGCGTTTCCATACAGATTTCTTGCGCGCCGGTGCCCGGCTGCATGGCGCCGATCAACAACGCTACGCGCAGATCATGGCGCGCCTGGCCGAGCTGACGACGCGCTTCGGCCAGAACGTGCTTGCCGACGAAGCCGGGTTCCAGCTCGTGTTGCGCGGCCCGGCCGACACGGCGGGCCTGCCCGAGTTCGTGCTCGCCACCGCGCGCCAGGCTGCGGCCGAACGCGGTGTGGTCGACGCGCTGGTGATCACGTTGTCGCGCTCGCAGATCGTTCCCTTCCTGACCTTCTCGAAGCGCCGCGATCTGCGCGAGCAGGCGTGGCGCGCCTGGGTCGGCCGGGGTGAACATGCCGGCGAGCACGACAACCGCCCGGTGGCGCGCGAGATCCTCGCGTTGCGCCACGAACAGGCGCGCCTGCTCGGCTTCGCCAGCTACGCCGACTACGCGCTGGCCGACACGATGGCAATAAACCAATCGGCCGTGAAGGCGCTGCTCGATCAGGTCTGGGAGCCGGCGAAGGCGCGTGCCGACGAAGAGCGCCAGGCCTTGGTCGAGGTGGCGACATCATCCGGCGAGCCGCTGCCGATCGAGCCCTGGGACTGGCGCCATCACGCCGAGAAAGTGCGCCAGTTGCGCTATGCGCTCGACGAAGCGCAGGTCAAGCCTTACTTCGCGCTCGACCGCATGATCGAAGCCGCGTTCGACTGCGCGCAGCGCCTGTTCGGTCTGCGCTTCCAGGTGCTGCCCGAGGTGCTTGCCTACCACCCCGACGTGAAGGTGTACGAAGTGCGGGGCAGCGACGACGCGGTGATCGGCGTGTTCCTGCACGACAACTTCGCGCGCGCCGGCAAGCGCAGCGGGGCCTGGATGAGCGCGCTGCGCAACCAGTCGCGCGCGGCCGATGGCCGGGGCGTGCTGCCGCTGATCCTGAACAACAACAACTTCGCGAAAGCCGCGCCCGGCCAGCCGACGCTGCTGAGCTTCGACGACGCGACCACCTTGTTCCACGAGTTCGGCCATGGCCTGCACGGCCTGCTGTCGAACGTGAGCTTCGACCGCCTCGCCGGCACCAGCGTGCTGCGCGACTTCGTCGAGCTGCCATCGCAACTCTTCGAGCACTGGCTGAGCGAGCCCGAGGTGCTGGCGCGCCACGCCCGCCACTGCGTGACCGGTGAGCCGATCCCCGCCGCGCTGATCGACAAGCTGCTGGCCGCACGCCTGTTCAACCAGGGCTACGAGACGGTGCGCTACACCGCCTCGGCGCTGGTCGACATGGCGGCGCATGCGCTGACCGGTGATGCGGCGGCGGGCGGCATGGATGTGGTCGGCTTCGAAGCCGCCGAACTGGCGCGTCTGGGAGCCCCGGCCGACATTGGCATGAACCACCGCATGACGCATTTCCAGCACCTGTTCGCCGGCTCCGGCTATGCCGCCGGCTACTACGTGTACTTGTGGGCCGAGGTGCTGGAGGCCGATGCCTTCGGCGCTTTCACCGAGGCCGGTGATCCGTTCGATGCGGCCGTGGCGGCACGCTTGCGGCGCTTCATCTACGGGTCCGGAAATTCACTCGAACCGGGAAGCGCCTTCGAGGCCTTCCGCGGCCGCGCGCCGGTGGTGGGCCCGATGCTCAGGCAGCGCGGGCTGGGAAGCGCCGCTCCAGCGCTTCGAGAAAAGGCTTGAAGCGGATCGGCTTGGTCCAATAGTCGTCGAAGCCGGCCGCCAGGCCGCGCGCGATGTCGCCGGCCATGGCATTGGCCGACAGTGCGATGCACGGGGTGGTCGCCGCTTGCGGCTGGGCGCGCAGCCAGCGCAGCACCTCGAAGCCGGCGAAATCAGGCAGCTGCAGGTCGACCAGGATCAGGTCGGGCTGCAACTGCCCGGCACGCGCCACGCCTTGCGCGCCGGTGCCTTCGCAAGCGATGCACAGGCCCGGCACGCTGAGCACCAGCGCTTCGACCAGCAGCACATTGACTTCGTTGTCTTCGATGTACAGCAGCTGGCCGCAACGCTGGGTGCCGGGTCTGCCGACTGTGCCCGCAGCAGTCGCCATGCCGGCTGCGGGGACCGGCGCTTCGACAGAAACAAGGGCCGCCGGCCCGTTCGTGGAAGCAGCCAGCGTCACTTCGAACACCGTCCCCCGGCCGGCCTCGCCGAAGGCCGTGAGCGTGCCTTCCATGCCCTGCACGAGCGCGCGGGCAATCGTCAGGCCGATGCCCGTGCCGGTGCTGCCGGCGCTGCCGCCGCGCTCTGCGCCGGGCCGGCCGAAGGGCTCGAACAATTGGCCGGGCGGCTCGGGCGGCTCGGCCCGCGGACCGGTGCCACGCTGGTGAACCCGCGGCACAACGCGCCCGCCGCAGTCCTGCGCTTCGACCACCACCTCGTCGGGCGCGGAGCCGGACTCGATGGCGTGGTTCAGCAGGTTCAACAGCACTTGCTGCAGCCGCGTCGGGTCGGCGACGGCGGTGCCCGCCAACGACCGGGCGCGCAACCGCACAGCGCGCTTTGCGGCGGCGGCCTGCACCATGGGCAGGGTCTGCGCGACGGTTGCGGCCAGTGCGACCGGCCCGCAGGTGAGCCGCAGCGCGCCGGTCTCCAGGCTCGACAGATCGAGCACATCGTCGATCAGCGCGAGCAGCTGTTCGCCGGCCGCGCGAACATGGCCGAGCTTGTCGAGCCAGCCGTCCGGGGCCGCGTGTCGGGCCTCGGCCTGTAGCAACTGCGTGAAGCCCAGCACCGCGTTCAACGGTGTGCGCAGTTCGTGGCTCATGCGTGACAGGAACTGCGACTTGGCCTGGCTTTCGCGCTGCGCCGGCAGCGTCTTCTGGTGCGTCTGCCCGGCCTCGCGGGCATCGGTGATGTCCCAATTCACGCCGACGCGGCGCAGCGCCGTGCCATGCTCATCGCGCAAATGCGCCGAGCGCGATGCAAGTCAGCGGTAGCTGCCATTGGGCAGGCAGACCCGGAACTCAAAAGCCGCCAGGCGGGGCGCGTCGTGGTGGCCCGACCTCGGATCGAGAAAGTACCTGCGGTCATCGGCATGCACCAGTGCCACGCGCTCGTCGTGGCTCATGGCGCCAAGTCGCGGTTCAAGGCCGTGCAGCCGGTACATCTGCGCGTCCCCTTGGGCCTGGCCGTCGTCGAGCGTGGTTTCCCAGGTGCCGATGCCGGCACTGCGGGCAATCAGCGCAGCGCGCGCTTGCCGCGTGCAGCGCGGTGGCGGCTTGATGTCGTTCGGTCACGTCGAGCGACACGCCGACAAAGGCGACCGCCTTGCCGGCCGCATTGCGTTCGACGACTCGGCGCACGAGCATGTGGCGCCAGACGCCATCGCTGCGCCGGTGGCGGGTTTCGACATCGACGGGAACATCGGTTAGCAGCGCCTGCGCCGCCGAGGCGGCGAGCTTGGGCACGTCGTCCGGGTGGGTGTAGGAGCGCGAGTCTTCGAGCGTCAGGCCATCGGCGCAGTGCGGAATGCCGAGCACGGTGAAGCCATGGTCGTCGTAGTGCAGGCGATTGGTGACGAGGTGGTGGCGCCAGAAGACGATGATCACCAGATCGCCGGCCAGCTTCAGTTGCGCCGCCGTGCTGTCGGGCAGAAGCGCTTGCGAATCAGGC